>JAPLSZ010000301.1 GCA_026398385.1 Kiritimatiellota bacterium
CTCGCCCCGCCGCAATACCATGTGCAATGGCCGGCGATCTGCGGGCGCAGCTTGATCCGGTGCTGGCGGGCCAGCGCGTCGCCGTAGTGCTCCTCGCCCAGCCGCGCGTCGTCGAAGACGCCGACGGCCAGCGTTTCGAGTTTGGCCCTCGCGCCGACGGGGACTAACAGGTGGCCGTGGTCGAGCTGCGCCTTGAACCCGACCCTGCCGTCCTTGACGCTGGAAAACACCACGCCGCTGCCGCGCTCCTGCGTGAGCCAGCCGGCCACCACGCCGCGGCGCGTGGCCGGGTCCGCGCAGGTCAGGAACAGGTAGCTGCCGGGATTCTTGTCCGGCGCCAACAGGCCGCCGGTGCCCAGCGTGCGCAGCTCGGCGGCCGGCTTGCCGAGGTCGAGCGTGAAGGTGGCGGGCACCACGCGCCGCACGTCCAGCGTTTCCTTGCCGCCATTGTGCCGTTCCGTGCGGACCAGGAGAAACGGGAGTTTGGCATAGAGTTCGAGCGAAGCGACGCCTTCGGCCTGCGTCACGACGATCTTCCGGCCCGCGCCGAACACCGGGTCGCTGGCTTTCTCAACCGCCGCCTTGACGACCTGGCCCTCCAGCCGTCCGTCCGTTAGAAACACCTTGCCGCCCGGCTTTTCGGCGACCGCGAACGACCCGGCGGCGTCATCATAGGTGACGCTCAGCGTTTCGTTCTCGATCATCTGGGTGGCCGCCGCCGCTGGATTGCCCGCGCCGAGGGTGACCAGCAGGCCGAGCGTGGCCATGCCGATGGCGAGACCGCGGGCCGGCACGGAAAGAGGGCCCGCTGCGAAATTCGAGGCCAAGGCAGAGCTGCGCGTTTTTATGGTTTTCATGGTGATTCCTTCGTTGTTTGTTTTTCGATGATCAGGTGTTTCACTTTCAGCGAGAGCGGCCCGGATCCGGGATTCTCGAAGGGGCCGGGCGCCGGGTTTGCCGCGTTCCGTTGCTTGCCGAAGTAATCGGTGTCGATCCGGATCGGCGCGCCGTCCGGTTGTTCGTAAGGCAGATCGGGCACTTTGGCCTTGCCGAGCACATCGCTCGTCACGAGCGCGCGGCCGCCATCCCGCAACCAGCTATCGTCCATAGTCATGCGCAAGTACCAGCCGTCGGGTCTTTCCTGGAGTTCCAAACGAGGGCTCGTGCCCGGCAACAGCAGCGGGCTGCGCTCGTTGGCAGCGGGCCTGGAGCCGGCGAGGAAGACGTTGCCTCCGGCCTGGAGATTCACTGCGTCCTTGGCGTAACCGGCTAGTCCGTTGTGCCCGACAAACAGATTGTTGTAGAACCGTTCGTCATCGCCCACGACCTTGGACAGTCCCGCAATCTGTGTGCTGTGTGCCTTGTGGAACGGCGTTTCGCGTGTCAATTCCGCCCGCAACCTGATCGGGCAGCCGAAAAGATTGTGGGCATAGGCGCCTCCTCCGCAGGATTCCAGCAGTCCGCCGCCGGAAAGAAACACATTGTTGTCCACCAGGAACGGCCCATGGTTGACTTCCACGAAAAGATCCCGTTCGTTGTCATGCAGCAGATTCCCGGTGACCCGAGTGCCCTGCGCCATCCAATCCAGCCAGATGCCTCCCCAAACCCGCCGATCCAACCGCGTGTGCAGATGTCGTGAATCGTATTGCCGGTGATGGTGGAGAAAATTCCTCCCAGGCTTCCGTGGATGCCGGCCTTTTCACAATGGGAAATCCGGTTGTTGCGAATAACGTGGCCGCCGATATTCTCTTTCGACCACCCATCGGCCAGTGCCAGACGAATCGACTCGATGTATCCTTCGGCCGTGTCCGGCGGCATCGCGACGCCTTGAAGTTTGTAGCGTCCCAGCGTTACGCCGACGCACATCGAGTAGCTGATCTCGTTGTCTTCGAGGATCCAGCCCTTGGACCAGTGGGTGCCGATCAGGCCAACCTGCTCGGACATCGCCCCGGCCCAGGGCGTGGCGGCGTTACACATGACAAAACCGCGCACGGTGATATAGTTCCGCCCAGGCTGGTCAGGGTAGAAAACTGCCTGGCGGACGTTGATTTCGACGTCTTTCTCATTCGGATCCACGCCGGGGAACTGTGCCCAGAGGGTGGTGTTGGTCGCGTCCACCCGCCCGAACCAAAGCGGCGCTTTCCCGACAGGCTTCAAAACCTCTTCAAACTTGGCCGCCTCGTTGAGCCAAGCGCCGTTGAGATAAACCGTTCCGGAATGGCGTGCAAAGCCCGACTGATGATACCACTCGCCCCTGATGACATCGCGGTAGGGGTTGAAATCACCAAAAAAGCTGTTGGGCAGGGCGACTTCCCAGGTATCGTTTCCGGCCTTTGCCCAGCCCTTGACGACCTCCGAGCCCTTGATCTCGACCTTCGCGCCCGGCGCGGCCTGATAGACGATGCGCTTCGCTTCCGATGCGCCGCCGCGCGGCGGGTTGACGCGTTCCCGATAGACGCCGGCATGCACGGTGACCACGTCGCCCGGCTGGGCGAGATCGGCCGCACGCTGGATCGTGCGCAAGGGCGCGGACTTCGCCCCCTGGTTGGCGTCGTTGCCGGTGACGGCCACATGCAACTCGGCGGCGTGCAGCGGGGCCAGCCACAGGATTGCCAGTGTGCCGGACGTTAAACAGCGATGCATACACATTTTTTCATTATCATTTCCCCGCGTCTTGGCGGGTCAAGGCTTCGTTTGCCTACTCGCGCCTCTTGCAAAACCCGGCCGTGCGCCTCGACGGAGCATGGTGTTTATATCATACATCTTCCTGTTTTGCGTTGCCAGCGCCGAGGTGACGCCCGCGCTCACGGCACGGGTGCGACCTCAACCGATTCAAACAGGTTCGGATCATAGCTCGAGCCAATCAGCGGCAGCAAGCCCGCATCCATTTTCTCCGGCTTATTGTCTTTTCGCGGCACCTCGCCGGAATGACACTCGCTGCCGTTGATGGCACAGGTCACGCGCGAGGGCTTGCCCGGGCGGGCGTCGAGCTCGAAGGACAGGCGGCATGTTTTGTTGGAATGGAAACTCGCGGCCTCGCCCTCCTTCAACACCGTACTGTCCTTGTGCAAGAGTTTCCACTTGCCGTTGTCGTGCAATTGAAAACGCAGCGTGCGTTCCGCATCGGCACCGGCGCCGATCTCGACAAACCCCTTGCGGACCTGCACCGCCGTAGCGATCTTCATCGCGCGCACCCGGTCCGTGCCGCCATAGGACGACCAGCAACTGCCATACGAAAGCCCCCACACGGTCCCCCGCTTGGGCACCACTTGTTTCAAGACCTTGCGGCCGTCATCGGTAACAACCTCGAACGTCCCCTCCTGGTCGATCCAGTAATGGGGGCTGTCGTGCTCCTTGTAGTTCTGGAAGTCATCCTGCCATGGTCCGCCCGGCTGCTTCGGCGGAATCGGATGCGGGGGCTGCCCCTTGATTTGTCCAGTGGTGGTCGAGAGCGTGTAGAGTGAGCTCCCCCCCTCGAGGGCCACGCGGAGTTTGCCGCCCTCGGGTTTCAACATGTCAATTTTTCGGAATTGTTCGGCTTCGTTCGACTTCCAAACGGCGACCGGTCCGCCGGCCAGCGCCGGATCGATCTCGATCTCCAAGGTCACGGGTTTCCACGTCGCGGCGATGAGGCTCCAGTCCTTGCCCTTGGGATCACGCAGCGTGGTGAACACGCCACCGAGCTTATCCTTTTCGATCCGGCCTTGGGCACTGTCCATGAATTTCCAACCGGGTTGGGCAAACTGCGTGACATGCGCGACGCACCATAATGCGGGCTTGACTTCGTAATGGCCGTTGCGGCAGGCCGAGGCGTCGATAAAGCCCACGTTGTTCCACTTGATGCCGGCGGGCAACGAACTGAACGGCGCCCAAGCCTCGGACTTGGTCATGCGCAATTCGTCGTATTCGCGGATGATCGAGCGGATGTAGTGCCAGCCCAAACGGAATTTGCCATCGTTGCTGAAATCCTCGCTGGACCAGAACCGCATGCCGGATTCAAGAAAACCGGCGGGCAGCTGCACATTCTTGTAGCCGGCTCGGTCGAGTGCGGGACGCAGATGCTCGACAATGAAGGTTCGCGCTTTGTCCGACTCCGGGGGACGACATTCGTTCCGGTAGCCGCCGACGTAATTGAAGTCCAACCTCCAGTGCTTGTTAGCCGCGTCGAGAAACGCCACCACCCACTTGGCTGCCTCGGGCGTCGTGTACCCCCCCGTCCAGTAGGGCGTGCCCCACGGCAGGGCATCGAGGATGATGTCCGGGTTGCGTTTGCGGGCCTCGGCGGCCAGCCAGAGTTCATAGCCGCGCGGCACCGGGTTGGCCAATTCCTCCGGGTTAATCGCGTGGGACGGCTCGGCACCGCAGGTCGAGTTCATGCCCGAGCCGATCTCGACCTTCAGGTGCTGGAACGAGGCGCCAAACTGCGGTTTGAACAGGAAGTCCAGAACGTCGCTCCGGTACGGTTCGGGATAATCCCTGAGCAGCGCCGAGGTGGCGCCCGCACTCACGGCGCCCACGCCCTCGAACACCCGCCCCGGGGATTTTGGATCGAGTTTCACCCGCAGGTCTTCGGCCGTTAGATTGGATGCCGCCGCGAGGACGAACGCCGTGAGCAATATCCTTTTCGATGTTTTCATGTCATCATGTTCATGGAGCGGTTCCAGGTTTCATCAGTTCGCTGTTGATCGTTGCCGTTCCCTGCTCCAGCCCGTCACAGGTGGCGGTGATGGTGATCGGGCCGGGTTTGCCGGTCGATCTAACCACCAACAGGCACCGGCCGTCATAGACGGTGGCGGTGGTGCCGTGGTAATCATGCTGCAAGTCGGCCACGGGATTGCTGTTGCCGACGGCGGCGATGGTGGCCGCGCCTGAGACCTTGAAGCTCACCTTGTTGTCGGCCATCGAATTCCAGTTGCCGTTGGCATCGGCCACCTCGACCGTGACAAACGCCACATCGCAGCCGTCCGCGCGGAGTTGCGTCCGGTCGGCGGTGAGTTTCACTTTCGCCGGCTTGGCAGCCGACTTGAGGGCATGGTCCGCGACCTGTTTGCCGTCTTTATAGCCGACGGCCTTCAACTCGCCCGGTTCATACTGCACCTCCCAGGTATTGATCTGTTTGCAGTGCTCGTCCTTGGAGAACTTCTTCTTGCCGAGCGACTTGCCGTTCAGGAAGAGTTCCACTTCGTCGCAACCGGAATAGACGTCCACCCACATCTTGTTAGGCTCCTCCGGCCAGGTCCACGAGTTGATCGCCGGCATCCAGCCCCAATCGGACTGATACCACCCGACCTTGGTGCCGGAATGCTTGCGCCTCACCACCATGGCGACCGTCGGCGCCACCGTGCCGTCCCTGCCCATTGTCCAGACAAGTTTGCGATAATATGAATGCGCCTTGGGGAACCCGCAGATGTCATAACTGCCGCTGTTGGCGAGGTAGCCGGGAAAATCCTTGTGTGCGCCGAGGCTCTCGCCGGTGCCAACCTCGCCCAAGTAATCCATGCCGGTCCAGACGCAGTCGCCCAACACATAGTCGTTCGCCATGACCATCCGCCAATAGGGATGGAGCATGATCATTTGCGACTCGGAGCCGAACATCAGCCGGTTCGGGAATTTCTCGTGGCTTTCCACGTATCCGCCGCCGTTGCCTCGCGTCATGTGTTCGTAATTGTAACCGCAGACGTCGAGCGCCGCCCAAAACTCCGCGGTAGGGAAACGAAACATGTTGCCCGGCTGGGCGCCGTAGGTCGTCGCACGGGTCGGATCGAGCTTGCGGGTGAACTCCGCCAGCATCTTCACGGTTTCTTCGCCATCAGGAAAACCCTGATTCGGGCACTCGTTGCCCATGCTCCACATGATCACCGAGGGATGGTTGCGGTCGCGCCGGATCATGCGGGTCATGTCGTCCTGCCAGTATTTGTCGAACACCGACGAATAGCCGCCCCTCTTGCCGTGCTTCCACTCGTCGAACGCCTCGTCAACAACCAGCATGCCGAGCCGGTCGCAGGCGTCGAGGAAGGCTGTTGACGGCGGATTGTGGGAACAACGGATCGCGTTGCCGCCCATCTCCTTCATCAGCCGCAGCCGGCGCTCTTCGGCCCACGCAAAGCCTTCCGCGCCGAGGATCCCGTTGTCGCCATGCAGGTTCACGCCTTTGAGCTTCACGCTTTGCCCGTTGAGCAGCAGTCCCTTGTTTGGCTCGAACTTGAGCGAGCGGATGCCGAACGATGTGGCCTGTTCATCCGTTGCCCTGCCATCGCAGCTCACGGTCGTTAGAACCTGATAGAGATTGGGTGTCTCGCACGACCACAACCGCGGTTTGTCCACCGTCGTCTGCTGGCTGAACTCGACGACCTTGCCGGCGGGGATCTTTTGCGTGGATTCCGCCTGGGACACGGTCTTGCCCTGCGCGTTGACGATGCGGCTCAACAGCATGACGTGCTTTTCAGCCGCGTCTTCATTCTTGACCGTGGTCTTTACTGCAACGGTCGCGCTTTCGGCGGAGACCTGCGGGGTGGTGACATAGGTGCCCCAAGTGTCCACATGCGCCTTCCCGGTGACGATCAATTCCACTTCGCGATTGATTCCTGACCCAGGATACCAGCGGCTCTTGAGTTCGTTGACCGCCTTGACGGCCAGCACGTTCCTGCCGCCAAGATGGAGGCAGGGTGTTAGATCGTATGCGAACGCCGTGTAGCCGTAATGGTGGAAACCGAGGCGACGGCCGTTGATCCACACCTCGGAGCGTTCTTGGACACCGTCAAAGAGGATGGTGACGACCTTGCCCGACCACTCTTGCGGCGCGGCGAAGGTTTTGCGATACCAGCCCGCCCCGCCGGGCAGGAATGCGGTGTCGCGGCTGCCTTTCTCGATAAAGGGCCCCTCGATGCTCCAATCGTGCGGCAGATCGACCTTGCGCCATGACGAGTCATCGAAATCCGGGCGCGCCGGACCGGCTGCCTCGTTGCCCGGCGCCACCTCGACCGTGCCGATGATCCCGCCCATGCCCTGCGTGTTCTCGACCAGCACCCCCAGCACGTTCGGGCCGTTCGGTTTCCATGCCGCCTTGAGTTCCACGTCGAACGGCTGACCGTAGCCCTGATGCGAATCGAGCTTCTTGCCGTTGAGATACACCGTGGCATTGTCATCCACACCGGCGAAATGCACGACGGGTTCATCACCGGCCACCTTGGGCAAAATGGCGCGGAACCAGCAAAACCCGCTCCGGTTCTTGAACACGTCCTCGCCAATCTTCGCATCTTTCCACGCGTCACCGGACATATCAAGTTCCGGCGCGGACCGCTGGGCGGCATCCACCGCGCTGGCGTCCACGGCCATATATCGCCACTGGGTTACCGCCGACTTGCCGGTCGCGGTATTCGTTACCGGCACTTCGCCGCGGTGAAAACGCCAGTCCAGATTCAGCCGGATGCGCTGCCGTGCTGCGTCGGCCGTCACAGCTCCCACATTCGGTTCGATGCCCATGGTCTGGCTCACGGGCCGCGAGACGGCCAGCCGGGGCTCCAGCTCCTTGCGGTTGGCGTCGTTGCCGGTGACGGCGACATGGATCTCGGCGGCCTGCAGCGGGGCCAGCCATAGGATTGCCAGTGTGCCGGACGTTAAACAGCGATTCATATAGTTTTTCATTTCTCCTCGTCTTGGTGGTTCACTGCTTCGTTTGCCTACCCGAACCTCTTGCAAAACCAGGCCGTGCGCCCCGACGGAGCGGGGCGGCTACAGTTTACATGTTGGCCTGCAGTCTCATGGCGTTGTAGCCCCGGCGCTCTGTCGCCGGGTTTCTCGGGTTTTGCAAGAGGCTCACCCGCCTTGCGGTGCCAGTTTGAGCTGGCGCAGGTTCATCACCCCTTGGCCGGGCTTGCTCAGCGGTTTGATGATAAGCGTAAGTTTGCCGGCCTTGGCCAGACGGAGCGTGCCTACGGCGACGGTGGTGTAATCGTTCCAATCCTTCGTGGCGGCGACCTTGCCCGTCAGTTTGGCCTCGCCGGCGATGATCTCGTATTCGGAGTTCTCGCTGCCGGGATTACAGGCGATGGTCAGCTCGACGGTGAAGGCGCCGGGCCGGGTGATGTTGACCGGCCATTGCACCGTGTCGCCGGCGTCCATCCAGAAACCGATGTTCGGTTTGCCGCCTGCGTCCACGAGTCGCGCGGTCCCGCCGACAATGTCGGCCTCGGCGGCCAGCAAGGTCAGGGAACCATCCGCCGCCTGGCCGACGGACGCGTCGCCGACTTCAGGCGCGCCCTGGATTTCGGCCACCACCACGGTGGCAACCGGGTCGGCCAACTGCTCAGGCAGGGTGATGGTCTTGTCCGCCACCTGCAGCGCCGTTTTGCGGTCGGCCAGCAGATAGGCCTTGGTGATCTTGTTCGCCATGGGCAGCGTGATCGTGCCTCCGGCGGGGCGGGCAAACACGTGCAGGAACAGCTTCGATGCTTTTGCGGCTTGCCCGCCGGAACCTGGGCGTAGGAGCGTGCAGCGGCCGTTGAAGGGCAGTTTCTTGAACGGGCTGGCCTGGGTGCCGTAGATCGCCGTTCCGTTGACCTTCATCCACTGGCCGACCTGCCGGAGGCGCTCGATGCTCGGCGGGGGGATTTCGCCCTCGGCCGTGGGGCCGACGTTGAGCAGGTAGTTGCCGCCCTTACTGGCGATGTCCACCAGCATGCGGATCAGGCTCTCGGTGGATTTCCAACCGTGGTCATAGCTCTTGAAGCCCCAGGTGCCGTTCATCGTCATGCAGGTTTCCCAATCGCGCCCCTTGAAGCCGGTGGCGGGGATTTCCTGCTCGGGGGTCTCGGTGTCGCCCTTGAAGTCGCCGCCGAGCCGGTTGTTGTGGATGATGCCCGGCTTGAGCTTGAGCAACTCGATGAGCGCCGCGGCCCGCGGGCGGTTCATGCTCCACGGGGTGTCCCACCACAGCACCGCCGGCGTGTCGGCGCCGTACTTGGTCAGGATCTCGCGCACCTGCGGCACAGCGATGTCCCTGACGTAGGCATCCATGTCGCCGTGCTGGGTCTGGTCCCAACCGTTGCCGGAGCCGCCCTTGTGATTCCAGTCCTGGCACTGCGAGTAGTAGAACCCGAGCTTGATCCCGTGCTTGCGGCACGCCGCGGCCAGCGGCTTGAGCAAGTCCTTGCCGTAGGGTGTCGCTTTCACGACGTTCCAGTCGGTCACCGCCGAATCGAACAGCCCGAAGCCGTCGTGGTGCTTCGAGGTGATCACGATGTACTTCATGCCGGCTTCCTTGGCCAGGCGTACCCAGGCGTCGGGATCGTATTTTACCGGGTTGAATTGCTGGGCATACTGCTGGTAGCGGGCGCAGGGGATTTGGCCCTGGTGCATGATCCACTCGCCGGCGCCACCGATCTGCCGGCCGTCGTAGGTGCCGGCGGGCACGGCATAGACGCCCCAATGGATGAACATCCCGAATTTCGCCTCGCGCCACCACTGCATGCGGGCGTCCCGCTGGGCGGGCGTTTCGTGGGCATAGGGATCGGGGCTCGCCGGTTCTTCCGCGGTCAGCCGGGGGATGGCAGTGCCGAGCATGCAGGCGGCGAGGAGGAATCGGCAGGTCCGGCGTTGCATGGTTGGTTTCCTTGTTGTTTTCATTTCTTAGGGCCTTTCATTTCTTAACGGGGTTTGAATCAAACTCGAGGACAATGAACAGGCCGAAGCGGGCCTCCTCGAACCAGCGGGTATCGGAACGTGGGGAGACGGGCGCGTCCGCGGCGCGGTCCATGGGGGCAAGTGCGACAAGGGTTGCCAGAAGCCAACAGGGCGTTTCAACATGTGTCCTTTCTTGAGTCCATCCTAGTCAATTCCTGCCTGAGAAAGCAAGTCGGGGCGCAGTCTTGCTGCGCCCGCCTGCGGTATGATCTTATCACCAGCGCCGCCCCTGCGTGATTGACCCATTACGTGAAACCAGATGCTGCCAACACTATGTTCCGCCTGTCGTTGCCCCGCGGGCGGGACGGGACCTCATGGTGTGTACGGCACAGCCTATTCCTTTTGCGCTGGTCTTCAGTGTGACGGTTCCCGTTTCGCCGGGCCGGCTGCGGAGGATGGCGACCGCCTTGCCGTAAAACAGCGGATGCGTATGGTCCGCGAAGCTGTCCAGGCCGAGAGGGTCGCCGTTGCCGACCCCCGCCAGTGTGGCTGGACCTTCAACCGCGTAGGCGATCTCGTCCATCGCCAGCGGACAGACCGTGCCGTCGGCGTCGACCATTTCCACGGTGATGTAGCACAGATCGTTGCCGTCGGCCCGGAGTTCAGTCCGCGCGGGCGTCAGGCGGATGGCGGCGGGTGGGCCGGCGGTCTTCCTGGTCGCCTCGCCGATCCGCCGGCCGTCGCGATAGGCCACCGCTTTCAACTCGCCGGGCTGATAAACGACGTCCTCCCATCGGAGGCGATAACGGTCAATCACGTCATAGTACCGGGCCGGCGCGGCGCCGCCGGCCGTCGCGGGTTTGCTCCCCGCGGGATTCCCCGGCGGCCCGGCGTGCCTTTGCTTCGAGCGTCGGCCGAGCGAGCGCCCGTTGAGGAACAACTCGGCCGAGTCGCCGTTGGTGTAAAGGAAGACGGGCACCGCCTGGCCAACGCGGTTCGGCCAGTTCCAATGCGGCAGGATGTGCAGGGTGGTTTTCTCCGGCGCCCAGTGGCTGCGGTAAAGGTAGTCGCGATCCTTGGGGATGCCGGCCAGGTCCACGATCCCGAAATAGCTGCTGTGCGCCTCGCGTGGAAACGGCGTTGGCTCGCCCAGATAGTCGAACCCGGTCCAGACGAACTCGCCGGCCACATAACGGTCGGTCTCCATGCGCCGGAAGTCCCAGTCGGGGATGTCGCGCGGTCCGGACGCCGAGTTAAGATCGTACGAGTCGACGTATCGCTCGGGGTATTCATAGTCGATCTTGCTGGCGGGGTGCGGCAGCCTGTAGAACCCGCGCGTGCTCAAGGCCGAGGCCGACTCGCTGTAGATGATCGGCTTGTCCGGAAAACGCTCGCGCGACAGCGCATACGACCGGCCGTAGTTCCAACTGGTCACGTCCAGCGAGGCCAAGGCCTGGCCCCGGCAAACCTCCTCCGGGCGCCAATCGGCCAGCGTGACGGGCCGCGTGGGATCGAGTTGCCTGAACAACCCGGCCATAAATGCGATTTGACGGATGCCCTGCGCGCTGGTCACGGTGGAGTCCATCTCGTTGCCGATCGACCAGACGACCACGCACGGATGGTTGCGGTCACGGTGAACGAAGGCTTGCGACTGTCGCGTCATGAAGGCTTCGAACTCGCCGGAGTCCAGCAGGTCGGCCGTGGCATCCCACTTGTCGAACAACTCATTGAAAACCAGGAGCCCCAGCTCGTCACAGAGTTTCAGGAGTTCCGGAGCGGGTGCATTGTGGCTGGTGCGGATCGCGTTGGCGCCCATGTCTTGCATAATCCGCAACTGCCGCTCCATCGCCGCCGGGAAGAAGGCCGCCCCGAGTGGCCCGTGATCGTGATGCAGGTTCACGCCCTTGAGCTGGACCCGTCGGCCGTTCAGGTGGAACCCGTCGTCGGCGGTGAACTTGAACGTGCGGATGCCGAAGCTGGTGGTGGCGCGGTCGCGATCGCGGCCTTCGCAACGGAGCACGCTGCGGGCGGTGTACAGACGCGGAGTCGCAACGTCCCAGCGCAAGGGACGGGGCACCTCCAGCGTCTGTTCGAGCTCCCTCCGGCAACCGCCCAAGACGGAGACTTCGCCGGTCTGCGCGACGACGACATTTCCCTGCGGATCCTCCAACGTCGTCTCGACTTCGATCTTCCGGGGTGGATCGGGCCCTCCGTCCTCTCGCAGGACCCGCGGGGAATCGTTGACTACCACCGTTTTTACGCGAACGGCTGCGCTTTCGTCGCTGACGCTTGGCGTCGTGACACAGGTGCCCCAATGCGCCACATGCACGGGATCACAGACGGTCAGGGTGACCTTGCGATAGATGCCGGCGCCGGGATACCAGCGGCTATCGTGCCGCGTGGTGTCGGCCCGCACGACGACGACATTCTTCCGGCCGAACTTGATGAAGTCCGTCGCGTCGACACGAAATGACATGTAGCCGTAATCCCACTGCCCGGCCAGCCGGCCGTTGACATAGACCTGCGGGAAGGCCATGACGCCGTCGAAATCGAGGTAGACACGATCGCCCTTGTTTTCCGCCGGAAGGGTGAACGCCTTCCGATACCAACCGACACCGCGCCACGGCAATTTGCCTTGACTGCCATCCGCCTTCGGATCGAAAGGCCCCCCGATCGCCCAGTCATGCGGCAGAGCGACGGTTTGCCAGGATGAATCGTCGAAGTCCGGCTCGACGGCCTGAGCGTGATCACCCAAAGAAAACCGCCAGCCAAAGTTGAAGTCCTCGTCCGTCCGCAAGGCGTGGGCGCCGCACGGCAGGGCGATCAGCACCAGCGACAGAAGTTCCCGGATGCAGGCCCTGCGCTTATGTCTGGTGTGCATGTTCCCGTTTCATAACGCAGCTTGTTACGGAACGCCTCGTTATGGGCTTTCTTTTCCCGTTTTAAGATACACGACGAACCCGCCGCGGTCGGCGGTCTGGAGTGCGAGCGTGTCGGACGCCGTCACAGCCCGCGCGCGCTGCGCCGCCTTTTGACCCGACGGCTCGTCCTGGAAGATCGTCGCCGCATACGGGGTTCTGCGCTCCAGGAAATCGAGCGGGAGTTGGATCTCCCGCGCCTGCGCGGTCAGACAGCCCACGAACCATTCCCGCCCCTTGCGGCGGGCGATGACCGTATGCGACCCCGGATAGCCGGCGATGAATTTGGTTTCATCCCAGGCGGCGGGCACCTTGCTCAAAAACTCCTTCGCGGGATGGGCCCGATAGACTTGGTGCTGGCCGGCGAAGATGAGGAGTCCCGACTCGAACACGACGCTGGTGGCGAGCTGATAGGCGTCGGTCTTGCCGTCCTTGCCGAACAAGGTCGGCGACCAATCGACGGAACCCAGCGGGTTACGGATGTAGGCGATGCAATTGTCGTGCTGCGGGCTGGGATCCGATTCCTGCCCCTTGATCGCTTCGGTTCCTAACAGGTGGGGCCAGCGCCGCCGCTCGCCCGTGGGGATCGCGCAGCCGTGGAAGACCAGCTGGATCTTGTGTTTCGCGGCGATGCGGCAGATCCGGTCGCGCACCTGCAGACCCCACTGGGTGTCCTCGGAGTCGGCCGTCGTGTCCTTGCCGCCGGGCAGTTTGTCGAAGAAGTCGATCTTCGAGCCGCGCAGGCCGGCTTCGGCGTAGTAGCCGAAGAGTTTTTCGATCGCCTCCTCTTCCTGCAGCTTCGGCGTGTATTCCCATGCGAAGAGGCCCCTACCCTTGCTGCGGGCATAAGCCGTCGCCGCCGGCGGATCTTTCACGTATTTCCTCCAGCCGCCATCGACCAGGTGATATTCCCAGCCCATGTCCGCGTCGAAGTCGAGCCAGCCCTTCCAGTTCTCCTTGTCGCCCGCGATATAGTCCCAGCTCGAACGGCCCGGCTGGATCCAGTCGGCATGGATCAGTTCCGGTTCCGTCGGCGGATTCAGATTCTCAAAGAGCGTCTGCTCGACGATCTTCGAAAGATCGTCCGGCGCGATGACCGCCACCCGCCATGGTGAGGCGAAGGGCCGCGTGGTCTTGATCGGCTCTTTCTGGTCGATGGGGAACGTGAATTTCAACAGGTGCGACTGCCGGTCCGCCCGGGTCAGATGCGGGATGCAATAGTCGCCATACGTCGCCGCCTGGGCGAGCAAAACCCAATGTTTCGATTCCTTGAGTTCGCACAGCAGGGCCAGGGAAAAGGCCGCCGCCTGGTCGAGCCTGCCCAGGGCGTTCTCGTAGCCATATTGGTTCGGGTGGGTCTGCCCCCAATAGACCGGCTGGCCCGCGACGTTCAGCGCGGTCGCTTCCTCCAGGATCTGGATTTCGCCCGTGCCGGGGATGGCATAACGGAAGGCGATTCCGTCGTCGTAGGCCCGGAAGATGACGTTGAGCTTGTGGCCGTCTTTCTCCAGCGCGAGAGTCAGCTCGTTCGCCTTATTGCGATACGTGGATACTTTCCCCTGCGGAAGCGTATACGTCTCATCGATTTTCGCTGGCGCGATGTTCAGGAGCTTCAGGCCGTCGGTGAATTTGACCTGATCGGTCAGCAGGCCAAGCGGGCTCTCCGCAAAGATGGCCGTTCCGCCGCTCGCCACCCGCCAAGTGAGCGTGCCGGCCGTTGCGTCGAAGGTGATGGTCGCCTTGATGTTCCCGTTCGGCGAGGCGAGCTCGTACGCTTTCGCGGCGGGCCCGCTGGCGCTGCCGAGCAGGCAGGCGGCGAGGAGGATACGGCAGGCTAGGTGTTTCATGGCTGGTTTCCTTATGGCTGATCATTCTTTGAAAGAGTGCGTTTCCGTTATTGGTCATTGGTCACGGCGATCAGTGTCACCGCAGCGCTGTCAAAGCGGCGGGAGAAGATCAGGGGCACCCCTTTGGCCATCCACTCGCTTCCGGATTGGACCAATTTGGCGGACGGATCCAGCCGCGGCTGGTCGTCGCCGGGCGGCAGATTGATTTCCGCCACGCGGTAGTGGCGCGCCGGGTCAAGACCGGCAACCGGACTGGAGCACTTCGCAGGCTGATGCATGGCCCCTGTCTGGAACGCCAGGAGCAGGGCGCGGTTCTGGTCTGCGGACACATCATTCAGCGAGGGAGTTGGCGAAGTGAACGGGCTCTGATGGCGGTATTGGTCGCCGAACTGGACAATCTCACGGATGCTCTTGTAGGCGGCAATGCCCACCTTGGCCGCCGCCAGATAATTCGCTTCCGCTTTGCGCGGATCGACCTCCATGCCCAGTTGTCCCATCATGGCCACATCGAAACGGTATTTTGGCGGAAACTCATTGCCGCCGGCATGCGTGACATGGCAGGTGATGGCCATCGGCGGCAAGCAGGTGGAGAAATTCCAGATCGCCCCGAGGCGGTAAGCGGGGTTGGTGTTGTCGCTCGGCCAGAAGGTGTGGCTGTATTTCATGATTCCCAGATCCGCGCGGGCGCCGCCGGAGGCGCAGGCCTGGAAATCCACCTGCGGATAGGCGGTGACCAGCTTCTGGAGCACGCCGTAGAGTCCCGCCATGTACCGGTTCAGCATTTCGCCCTGCCTATCAGGTCCGAGGAAAGGCGAATACGGGTTGTTGATGCTGGAGTTGGCATCCCATTTGACAAAGCGGATCCCGGGATGGGCGGCGAGGATGTCGGCCACGGCATGATAGGCGAAATCCTGCACGTCAGGATTGGCCATATCCAGCACCGCCTGGCTGCGCCGGAGCACGAGTTCGCGTCCCGGAACGCGCATCACCCACTCCGGGTGTTTTTTGAAAAGTTCGCTTCGCGGATTCACCATTTCCGGCTCGAACCAGAGGCCAAAGGCAATGTTGTTGGCCTTGCCCGCCTTGATCAGCGGTTCAAGTCCGTTAGGGAACCGCTGCTTGTTGACCTGCCAGTCGCCCAGCCCGCCCGTGTCGTCCCAGCGTGCATGGCCGTCATTGCCGAACCACCCGTCGTCCATGACATACAGTTCGATGCCAAGCTCGGCGCTCAGCTTCATCATTTCCAGCACCGACTTCTCCGAGACGTTCATGCCGCAGCCTTCCCACGAGTTGTTATCCACCAGGCGCAGGCGGTTGGCGTCGCGGATGCCGTAACGGCGGATCCAGCGGTGGAAATTGCGGCTCGCGGGTCCTTTGCCGGCCGCACTGTAGGAATAAACCAGGGCGGGCGAGGCGATGGATTTCCCGGGATCGACAGGTACCGGCCGCGGCTGGTTCACGCCACAGGAAACTTCCACGCCGCCGGATTCGTGGAGCTCGAAGGCAAAGCGCGCACTGCCCGTCCACGCCAGCGCCGCGACGAGGCATGGCACGTTTTGATCCTCTTCCGGGAACCCTCCGAATCCGAGCGCAAAGAAGGGTTCCGGTCCCGAGATATGGCGGTTGCCCTGGCGGGTTTCCAGCATGCGGATGCCCCGGGCAAGTTTTTCGCGCACCGGTCGTTCGGCTTCGCTGCTCTCGCGGCAATCAAACCATTCCAGATGCGTGTTGTCAGCCGTCTGGAAGAATGCGGAATCCAGCCGCTGCACGAAGACGGTCTGGTCCATGTTGTTGGACAGCGTCGTCCACTGTTCAAGGATGCTCTCGTCCCGGTAGGCGCGGACATGCAGCTCGACGCGCAGACGGTTTACGGAATCGCGCATGACCACCGTGGCGTGTTCGACGCCGGGGGATTCCCGGGCGACCGAGTGGGCGTCGTAAACCAGTTGAGGGAAATTGTCGCCGTTGGGCAACAAGACGGAGACCGGGCCGCTATACCGTTGATCGCGAACGCCCTCGGGAGTGATCGTTCTCACGGGAAAGACCTGCCCGTGGACCGGGACCTCCCGGCCCTCCGCATTCTTCATCGCGCACACCAACGCACCGTCCTTGGCCACCGCATAATCCATACGGAAGGTTTTCGTGGCCAGGCGGAAAGTGACGCCGGCGGGTTCGGCGCAGCAGGCCGGCCATGC
Source organism: Kiritimatiellota bacterium (assembly GCA_026398385.1). Lineage (GTDB taxonomy): Bacteria > Verrucomicrobiota > Kiritimatiellia > CAIQIC01 > CAIQIC01 > CAIQIC01. Next base: position 16,582 of record JAPLSZ010000301.1, read on the forward strand.
CGCCGCGCTGAGCAACAATCCGGCTCCCATGGGAAGCGCCAGGGATGCGAGGAGGGTTCTTGTCGTTAGTATTCCTTTGCGGAAAGGAATCCGTTGGAGTAATGCGCTGAGTTTGGCTTTCATGTGTTGTTCCTATTGTCTGACTTGGAATGAGCGGCGCAGCGCGCTGGTGTCTTTTCTGTCCCCGGGTGCGCGCCGCCACCCGCGGGCGTAATGCAGAACTCCCGGAAGACCTTGGCGGCCCCTGCGGTGGTCAACCGGGAGAAGGCGGCGGTGAGAATACAGGCGACAAGGAGAAGCAGGTGTTTTCATGATGGTATTCATGGTGAGGTTGCGCGGGGAGCGAACGGCGCTGTGAAAGCATATTGGCCGGACCCGACTTCGTAGATCGCCGCGTTTTTTACGGTGCGGAGGAACTTCACGTCCTTGGCTTCGGCAACAGGCCGGCCTGATTCCGTGACGGCGTCAGGCTGCGTGGTCGGCACATGGATCGTGGCGGTGGTGTTGGCGGGGATGGTGATATCCAATTTCAATTTATCGCCTTCGAGCCGCCAATTGCTGATGATCCGCCCGTGGCTCGAGTCGTAGCCGCACTTGACCCAGGTCAGATCGCCGACGATCGCAGGCTTGATGAGGATCTTCTTGAAGCCGGGTCCCGTTTCATCGGGGCGGATGCCGGCCAGGCCCTGATTGATGCGGTTCGGGGGGCAGGACTGTGCCGTGACCGCGCCGCCGGGTGCGGCAATCTCCTCCACCGGCAACCACGCCCCTGTCTTGCATCCGACCTCATTCCAGCCCGCGATCTCCTTGCGGGCATCCATCGATTCGCCGCCCATATTGTTCCACCCCCATGGACCGCGCAAAGCATGGGTGCTGGTCATGCTGGTCCAGGTGCGGTCGGTCCCCACCACCACCCGCTGCCCGCCGACGAACATTTCGAGTTGAACCCGGCCGACCGCCCCGTCCTTGGCCCAGCCTCTGCCGAGCCACAGGCCAACGCAGTTGGGGCCGGCACGGAGCAGCTTGACGATGTCACCCGTGGTGTAAAACGAGCGCTTCTTGTCTTGCGACACCGCCGGAGCGAGCACGTCGTCGCCCACCTTTTTCCCGTTCACATACAATTCGTAATAGCCTTTCACATTCACGAAGGCCAACGCCCGCTCGGGCGCTGCCGCAAGCGTGAACTCCTTGCGTATCCAGGGCGCGGTCTCCGTGCCCGCAGGCTTGACCCACTTCGCCTGCCAGCCTGCCTCGGCGAAGCCTGGCGAAGCCGGGTCCTCGGGTTTGAGCAGACCCATGGACCAAGAGGCCGGTTTGCTCCAAGCCGACCTCTTTCCATCTTTGTCCCACACGCGCACCTTCCAGTGGCAGATCATCAGCGATTCCAGCGGTTTGCCTGCCCTGAGCGAAGTCGAAGGGCCAGCATACTCCAACTGAATGCTCTGCTCCGATGCCGTCTTCCCGCTGTCCCACAAGTCGCCCTGATCTTTGGCTAACAGTTCCGACGTCGAGGCCACCAGCACCTGATAGGCGGTTTGCTTCTGACCCCTGGCGCCTGACTTCTGTCCCATCGCTTCGATCACCCAACTCAGCCGCGGTTTCTCCACGTCTAGGCCGCGCGGATCGGTGCGGTATTCGCACCGCAGGCCTGTCAGGTTGACAGCGGAACCTTTCGGTTCATCCCCGGCCAAAACATGGCCGCAGCCCAGCAGCGCCAGTCCTAACATCAGCTTCTTGGTCATTGAATACGCTCTCTCGTTTGAATGTTGTCGTTAAGTCTTTTCATGTGCTTGGTTTACGCTGGGTGGAGCTGACCATGACGGACGCCTGGGGCGCGACATGGCCCCGGATTTCGCGCGCCGCCGCCCTGGTTCCATTTCGGCTGCCAGCCGTTGTCATTCTCGTTGGGGTTGCGTACGATGCATTTGGCGACGAGTTCGACCATCTTCTTGTAGTTCGGATCGTCCTTGCTGTGCCAGGCGGGCAACCGCCCCCAGCCGCCGGCCGCGACGGCCAGCGGCGCCATCAGGATCCGGCTCTCATCAGGCTGGCCGACGTTCACCAGCGCGCACTTCGGACTGTCCTTGATCAACAGGGGCATGGCAACCGGCTTGCCGAAATCCACCTCCCATGTCGGATCGGTGACATTTTCGGCGCTGTGGGTGATCGAGTTGTTTTCCCACATGCCATTGGTGTTGCCGTCCACGGCGCGTTGGGCGTCGGCGCCGAACCCCGTGCTGTTTTGGACCGTGGGCTTCTTCAAGGCCACCTTGGTTGCGCCGCTGAATACCTGGACCTCGGCAAGCGACAGGTTTTTCCCGTTGCCCGGCAACTGGACTTGGACATAGCGCCCCTCGACCGCCGGCGGCGCTTGCGCCACGGCCGGCCGCGCCGAGCCCATCCCGAGCGCCGACATGACCAGCACGGCGATGATGGATTTATGCATTGTTCGAAGTCCGATGGTACCTTGTTTTCTCACCGGATAAAGCCCCTTTTCCGTAATGGGTCAGTTCCGGGGTGGTCTTTGTCGGGAAGGCACGGCTCGCGTGGACGCTCGCCCTCCAGATCCGCTGTCAACGCCATTGTCGCCGATGGAGGGCGAGACTCCGGCGAGCCGCACCGCCGCTGCGGAGGACAGGAAGCAGGACGCCAGGAAGGAATGCAGCGGCGTTCGTCATCATAGCCTCAACGTGTTTCATTTTTTCCATGGAACGTCTGATGGGCGTTTGGAGTGCTCCGGTGTTTTCGCGGGTGATCAGGCGGCATCTCTTACTGAGCGGTCATTACTATGACATCTTTCCTGCGTTCCGCGGGAGTGACCTTCAGATGCTCCAGGCTGCCCGCCCGGTAGACGCCTTCGACCACGGTGTTCTGCGGTGCGTGCAGTTTGAAAGAGACGTTCCACGACTTGGGCCAGGCGGGCAGCAGATAGATCTTGCCGCCACGTGCCGCGCCGGAACCGGCCGGCGCAGGGGGATCGTATTGGAGCAGCATGTACTGCAGCGTGGTGAGGATGTTGTTGCCGTGGTCCTGGTCGGGGATCCAATCGAAGTTCGGACCCCACATCACGGGGAAGCGATACGCGCCGTTGATCTGCGCGGCGCGCGCGGCGACCAGCCGGCCCGCTTCGTCGCCGAGGCCGAGGCACGCGGCCTGAATGCTGTCCTGGCACCAGCCGCGATTGTGGCGGTTGACGCGTTTTTCATACGTCGCGCGGGCCATGGCGAGATCCGGCCGGCCGACTCCATACAGGCGGAAGGGAAACACCGCGTACAATTCGGGGTTCTCGGAATTGGAAGCACCGGAATACTTGTCGGCCGGGCGTAGCAGTTTCGTCCCGCCCACGTCGGCGACCGGCACCGGCGGCAGTTCCCGCAGGATCCGGGTCCAGCGGGCGCGCTGGTCCACGGTGGTGAGGCTGTTCGGCATGGTCAGCAAACGCGGCAGCAGGCAGCGCAGGCCCGCGATCTCCGGCATCGGATTGACCGCGCTGTGGAAGGTTTCCAGCGACTGCGCGGGATCGAAGACGATCTTCCCGTGGACATCGCGTTTGGGCCAATACCGGTCGAGGAATGCGATCAACGGATCGGCCAGGGGCACAAGCGTGTTGCGGGCGAATTCCTGATCCTGCGTGAAGTCGTAGCGGTCGAGCATCACGGCAATGAGTTCCAGGCTGCCGTTCCATTCGCGTTTGATGTAACTGTTGGCCAATTCCGGCGCGGTGTTGCCCCAACCGTAGTCGTTGTTGTTCGGCAGGCCCCAGAAATACATGGTTTCCGGAAACACCGCGGCGTTCTCGAATTTGTAGTAGGCAGCCACCCGCGCCTTGCTGAGCGGGATGGCGTCGAGATACATCCGGAACCACGGGTCCAGCATCTCGAAATCGCCGCCGGCCAGCATGGGCCAATACGCCAGCCGCGTGTTCTGGAACCAGTAGTTGCCGCCCCACTGCCGCCAGTCGGGATCGCCGGCCGGCGTCTCCGGCGACGCCCCCGGGGTCGCCTCCACGGTGAAGATCGAGCCGTTGAACTTGATCGGCGAGCCCCCGCGGCCGGAGCAGGCGTCCATGAAGCGCTGCAGAACATAGCCGCGCGTGAGCATTGCGCTGCCATCGACGAAGACCCAACTCCGGTTCCAGAACCCTTGCCACCAAGCCGCGGTACTGCGTCGCGCCGGTTCGAAACCAGGCTTCAGGGCCTTGCTTTCGACGCTATCAAGATGCTTCAGCCAGATTTCCTGGGTATCCGCTCTTTCCGCCAGCACGCATACGGAGAGTTGATGCCGTTTGGCCGGGGCCGCGGACTTGAGCGCCAGCGCGCCCTCCGCCACCATGCCTTCGCCGCGCAGGCTGGCGCCGAAGGTGCGGTTCAGAAGCGGGTCCGTGAACTTGTCCCGCAAGCTTTGGAGATTCTGGTTGCGCAGGCATTCCAGATACAGCGAGCGCGTGTTGCGGTGGTACCAGACCACCCGCGGCACGACCGAGGTCGCCACGACATCCGGCAGCACCACGGGCTTGAAGGGTTGACCGCTCAGACCGCCACCGGAGTGAGGGTCATCCTGCGGACCGAACGGGCGTTCACGCTTCCGCCATAGTTCCACCGCCGCACGACAGCGCACCGGGATCCCGGCTTCCGCGTCCACGCGCACGACCGGCTGATCCGCATCCACCCAGAGGCGAAGCAAGAAGTTATCCGTGATCAGCGAGCGGTTATCAGGGGTTGATGGCTGGGTATTGCCGCCCGGCGCTTGATTCCTGTTTGCCGACAACTTCCCGCGAATCTCAATCACACCGTCGCGCAACAGGAGCGACTGCTCGAACGTGGACGCCGCCGCCAGCGGTGGATCGAACTGCACGCGGACCCGGCCGATCTTGCATACTCGGCCGTTCTCGTCCCAGGCGTCGGTCTTGCTGATATAGAAGACGAGGTCGCCGGACGGTTCAACCCAGGCGTTGATTCCAAGGTCGCCATTCCCTAGCGGCATGGATCCGTGCGCGTTCTGGCTCGGCGAAGTCCAGACGACATTGCAGCGGTCGAGGTTCGTCAACGGATCAACCGCCGGCGCCCCGGCCAAAACCTGGCCGCCGCCCAGCAGCGCCAGTCCTAACATCAGTTGCTTGTTCATGGCATATGCTCCCGCGTTGCATAGGGTTGGTTATTACGGCTACAGCGACCACGGCTCACGCATGGCCCGGCGCAGCATGCGCTGGGCGGTTTCGTCTCCCACAATCGTTTCCCGCTGGGCATCCCACCGGATGGTCCGGCCGGTGCGCACCGCGATGTCGCCCAAGTGCGTCATGAGGTCGGATTGCACCGCCGAGGCGATGTCGCTCGCCGGGGTTTTGCGGGCCAGGACGCACTCGAGGAAGTTGCGGTACGCCGTGCAGCCCTTGTAGCTGCCCGCACTGCGGGCTTGGGCGTAGTGGTTGTTCATTCCGGCAGCCGCCCCTTCGCGGTCGCCGTCACGGCATCGGAGTCCGAGGCCACCTGGCCCGTGGCGGCCCATTCGACCCCGCGGATCAGCAGCTTCCGGAAGCCCGCATGGTCCATCGTTTTCCCATCGTGGCCCAGCACCAGGTTGAAGCAGCGGCCCTTGCCGAACTCGGTCACCATGACCACCGGTTCCGCCTGTCCGCTGCCGCCCCGCTCCTTGCTGGAAAAGGCGGTGGCCAGCACTTTTTTCTCCGGCTGGGCGGCCATGCGGTGCCAGAGTTCGTCCCTGATGACGAACGGCGCGAGACCCCTGGTGACCGGGTGCCCGGCGTCGGTGAATTTGACTTCGAACGCGTGGATCGCCCCGTGCCCGGTCTGCGGGCCCCAGGTCGCGCCGATGAGCTTGTGGAATTCGGTCCAGTCGGGGAACATCGTGCCGCCGGCATGGACGACCACGAACCCGTGCCCGCCGCGGACAAACTCCAGGAAAGCCTTGCGCGTCGGCTCCGGCCATTCCTTCACGCCGCCGCCCCCGTAGGTGTTCCAATTGCTCAGGAGGCAATCGTACTTGGCGAATGTCGCGGCCGTGCATTGCTCGGGATGCGCGGTCACGTCCACGGTGCAGCGGCCCGAAGCGGTCAGGATGTTCTTCAGCACCGGCGTGGTTTCCGCCCAGCCGTGGTTGTTCTGCCCGCTGAAAACCAGCACGCGGACGGGTGCGGCCGGAGCGGGCGTGGCGGCGAGGAGCGCCGCCAGGCAGGCGCCGGGGAGGGTGGCGTTGCGGAGTTGAACAGGCATCTTATGGTCCTTTCGATTTCGCTTTGAATGCGGTTAGTTATTCGGGCGTGTGCAGCTTCACTTCCTGCAGGCATCACGCATAGCTGTTGTGGGACGGGTTCTTCTTGAAACGCATGCCCGTAAGATCCGCGGATTGCGCGAACGGGCTCAGGGCACTGTAGGCCTTGGAGGCGTCGCCATTGTTCCCCCGGCTCAAATCCGGGCATTGCTTGCCTTCGGCTTTGCTCCGGGTGTGACACCCGACGCAGTTCTTATCCAGGACCGGTTGCACGAGGATGGTATAGCTGAAGGGTTTCGATCCCGCAACGTCAGGCTTCAACTCCGCAGGCGACCGCCGCTGCGGAGGACAGGAACAGGACGCCAGGAAGGAATGCAGCGGCGCTCGTCATCATAGCCTCAACGTGTTTCATCTTTTCCATGGAACGTCTGATGGGCGTTTGGAGTGCTCCGGTGTTTTCGCGGGTGATCAGGCGGCATCTCTTACTGAGCGGTCATTACTATGACATCTTTCCTGCGTTCCGCGGGAGTGACCTTCAGCTCAACGAGGCGGCCGTTGCCGACGCGGCCCTGCACCACGGTCCCGTACGGGGCGTGGAGCTTGAAATCGGCATCCCATTCTTTCGGCCAGGCAGGCAGCAGCCGGATCACCTTTCCGTCGCACTGCATCAGCATGCGTTGCAGCGCGATCATCGTTACGGAACCGTGGTCCTGGTCCGGGATCCAGTCGAAGTTGGGCCCCCAGAACGCAGGAAACCGGCTCCCCGCGTGTTTCCCTTTCGCGTTTTGCACCACATATTTCTTGGCTTCGCCGGACAGTCCCAGCAGGGCCGCCTGGATCGGGTCCTGCGTCCAGCCGCCGGTGCGCTTGACCGCCCGCCGGCGCCACGTCTCCAGCGCCACCTCCAGGTCCGGCTTGCCGAGGCCGTAGGCGCGGTACGGGAACACCGCGTACAGTTCCGGATTCTCCGAGTTCTTCTTGTCCGAGTACACGCGCGCCGGCTCGATCCATTTCTTGCCGTCTTTTTCCCCGAACGGGGTCGGGGGCAGTTCCGACCGGAACCGCTGCCAGCGCTGCCGCTGCTCATCGCCGGTCAGCTTCCCGGGCAGGTCGAGCAGCCCGGTCAATACGGTTTGCAGCCCCACGATCACCGGCAGCGGATCCTCCGCCTTGTGCCAGGTCTCGAGGCTCATCGCGGGAGAGAAATGGACTTTGCCCTCGGCGTTGCGTTTGTAGTACTTGTCATAAAACGTAACCACACCGTCGGCGATCGGCAGCAGCGTCGTCTTCACGAAGGACTCGTCCCGCGTATGCCGGTAGTAGTCGAGCATCATCATGCTCAATTCAATACCGCTGTCCCAGTAATAGCGAATGTAGGGATTCGTGGTATGCACCCCCTTGTTGCCCCAACCGAAATCGGTGTTGCCGTACGTGCCCCAGAAATACATCGTCTCCGAACAGAAGATGCCGTCATGGTCGTAGTACTTTCGCGTGCGGTCCTTGAGCAGCGGCAGGTCGTCGCGGTACATTCTCCAAAACGGCTCCATCTGATCGTAGTCGCCCGAATACAACATGGGCCAATAGGCCAGCCGCGTATTCTGGAACCAGTAGTTGCCGCCCCAGCGCCGGTAGTCCGCGTCCCACATTCCCCTGTCATTGGCCGCCACGGTAAACAGAGAGCCGTTGAACTTGATCGGGTGCTTTCCACGCCCCGCGCAGGCCTGCATCCAGCGCTGCAGCGCGTAGGCGCGCGAGACGATCTCGGCCTCGGGCGTCCCCGTGGCGTGGATATGGCTGCGCGACCAGAACTCCGCCCAGTACGCTTCGTGTCCTTGCCGGGTCTCTTGCAGGGATTTCTTCTCCACGGCGGCGCGCTGTTTGGCGATCTGCGCGAGCCACTCCGCCGCCGTGTCGGTCTGCGCCGTCAGGGCGTGGATGCGAATGTTCACGTTCTTCGCGGGCTTTGTCGTCACCAGCGTCTTGTCGTCTTTTGCGATCAGGCCCTCCCCGCTGAGCAGGCACCCGAAGGTCCGTTTCATCAGCGGATCGGGATACTTCTCCAGCAGATGGCCCAGGTGCTGATTCTCCAGCACGATCCGGTAGCAGGACTCCTCGTTGCGATGGTACCAGCGCAACGAGGAGTTTTCGGCCGGCGCCACCGTGTCGGGCTCCACGAACACCGGTTCGGGGATCCCCATCAAGGCGCGCGCCGAAACCATTTCATTTCCCTTGAGTTGCCGCCGCTGGGTGCGCCAGAGTTCAAGCAGGACCTCCGCCGTGAACGCTTCGGACCCTTCGATCTGCACGTTCACGACCGGGTTATAGGCGTCGATCCAGAAAGACAGTGTCGAGTGGCGGGTGGCGAGTGTCGAGTGGATCCGGATCGTTCCCGATTCGAGGTCGAGTTCCTGTCTGAACGTGGCGCCGGGCAGGATGAACGGCTTGTCGAGACGGACCCGGACGCGGCCGAGTTTCAGCAGCCGCTCGTTGCCGCTCCAGGCGTCGCTCTTGGACAGGTAGAACACTAAATCACCGTTGGGCTCCATCCACACATTGGCAGCCAGGTCGCCGTTGCCGATCGGCATGGAACCGTTCTCGTCCTGGCTCGGGCTGTCCCAAACCAAGTTGTAAGACGCACCCGGGGCGGCCGTTGCCGGGGCGGCGCCGGCCAGGGCATAAACCAGGCCTAACAGCCCGATACAACCAGCCATTTTGTTCATCAGGGTGTGGTAATACATGAGGATATGCATGGTGTTACACCTTTCATTCTGAGTCACGAATCCGAGAGCGGAGCGACAACCACGGTCTGGTTGATTCGCGGGGCTGTTGCAGGCCAAACGAGCGGCGCGCCGGAGTTGGTTTCTGCGGTGACATGATATTCGAAGTCCTCCTGTGCCGGCGGCAGGGCGACCTCATAGACCGCGCGGCCGAGGTGCTTTGCCGGGACGGCCTGCCAGTCGCCGCGGCCAAGCGGGCGGAGATGCACGGTGAGCCGGCGGGCCAGCCCGAACGCGTCGCGGTACATCCCGGCGGTGCGGTTGAAAACCTCGTTGCAGTCGGCCGGGTCCTCGGGCCGCGGGAAGTACGGGGCCTGGACGTCCGGACCGTAAACGTCGGTGGGAAACAGGGACGCCGCGCCACCCGCATACTCCGAGGTCTTCGTCGGCGTCATGCCCCAGCCGGGACGCCGCGTGTTGGCGAAGAAGGCCGGGTAGCTGTATGTCACCTCGCACTGCTCGTCGCAGTCTTCCGGCAAGCCGATCCAAACGGTGGGCTCCGGTCCCGGGTAGCCGCCACCGCGTTCGGGATAGTTGTGCAGCCCGATGAAGTTCATCCTCAGCTTCGCCAGTTGCGCGGCGTAGGCTTTGTAGTCGTCCGCGTTCCACCAGTCCGGCCCCTCGAAGAAATCATGGAACGGCTGGATGCCACGCAACTCGAACAGCGGCTGGTGGGTCTCGTCAAGCGCCGGGATCGCCGGCGGGATTTGCCGGTCCGGGATGACATCGCCGTGCAGGTAGAACCGCACCCCGATCTTCTCCACGAAATGATAGGCCCCGTAGAGCACGGCCACGTCGCTGCCGCCGCTGATTGTGAGCGCGGCGCCATCGCCTTGCAGGCGGTATTGCTGCGGCCCGAGCCGCTTGTCCACGCGCAGGACAATACCCTTTCCCGCGTCGTTAATCGGCAGCAGTTCCCCGGTCCGCAGATAGATGTAACGGCGGAGTTCCTTCGCGGCGCGGTTGACGTTGGCCGGCGCGTCAGCCGGACGGATGATCGCCGCGGGGCGCTGCTCCGGCGCGGCGACGGCGCCGCCGGGGACGGTCCATCCGGCCAACAACGCGAACACGACTGGGGCAATGGATCGTTTCATCGTTTCACTTGCCTTCCTTCCCCTTCAGTTCGGGCCAAACCGACCGCATTTGCCATGCCTGAAGGCTCACGAGTTCCGCGTCCCCGCCAGTGCTGAAGAGCGAGACCCCGCCGGCGTCTTCCTTGGTCGGGTAGACGCGCACACCCAGAAATAATCGTCCATTGGCAAAGACCTCGACGATACTGCGGTCGAGGAAGATGCGCAGTTCCAGGGGCTCGCCTTTCTCCAAGACGAGCGGGCCGGTTTCGGGGGCTCTGGGTTTCAGGTTCTTCAACTCCGATGAATGCGAGGTGTCGATCGAGAGCTTGTTGTCCGCGGAGAAGCGGATCACGGTGTACTCGCCGCCATCGGGAGACTGAAGCGCCTTGAGCCCGACCTCTCTTGCCGTGCCGGGTTTCAATACGGCCTTGATTTCCACGGCCTTGCCGCCGATGCCTTGGAACACCTCCTCCTTGTTGGACGAAATCGGTCGGGCCGCAAGTTCCTTGTGACCGAATCGCAGTTTCTCAATCTCCTTAACGGGGTGGACCATAAGCGAGTTATCCTTCGCAAGCGAGTAGACCAGCGGCAGGCTCATCACGCCGTCCCATCCCTCATGCTTCACGCCGATTCCCTCCTTCATGTTATAGATGGCAAGGTAGCGCCCCCTGTCGTCAATGGTCGCCGAAGGGGCGTGGATCGATCCATGCATCCAGGGCCCGTAATTTGCGCGAAAGTGGTAGTCCGCCGTGAAGCGGGCCTTGCCCAGATCGAAGGTCCCCAGGTATCCCTGCCCGGCGCGGCCGTGGCTGAAGCACAGCAGCAGGTGCTTTCCCTTGCCGATGGGCCAGAAGTACGGACAAGAGATGTCCTCACCGGGACCGGCAGTAGTAGTAGCCATCCTGCTCCCTCCAGATGCATGGATCGTAAACCGTGTAAGGGCCCTGGTTGGGGCCCTTGTGAATCGCCGGCATCACCGGATTGTTCGGGTGCTTTTTCCAATCCAGAAGCAGCGGATCGCTGGCGGTGGCAATCATGTTTCCCCTCCCGGTGCCGTGATACATGGCAATCACCCGATCCTTCTCGACCAGGGTACTGCCGCTGAAGCAGCTCCCCTCGATCGTCGGCTTGATCGCCACCGGCAGGTCCTTCCAGTGGAGAAGATCGTCGCTGTAGGCGTGCCCCCAATGGATGAGCCATCCCGTGCCGGGCATCTTGTACTGGTAGAACAGATGGTACTGCCCCTTCCACTGGCACAGTCCGTTCGGATCGTGAATCAGCTTGTCCGGCGCCGACATGTGATAGAGCGGCCGGTAGGGATTCCCGGCAATTGCCTCGCGGCTCTTCCGGCAGGCCACCACGTGCGGATACTCCTCCACCCTCTTCAGGATATCTTCGCTCAACTCGACCGCAGACGCGACGCGGCTCGCGGCGACAGAACAGACGTCGGGGCAGACAGCACTGGCCGCGAGCGGCAACGCGACCGCGGCCATTCGGGTAATAGTCCTGTTCATGGTTTCTCCTGTTCGGCTTGCCCGATTGAACATCGGCCACCTTTCTCCGGGCGTCAATCCCCGGGGTAAATCGTACTCTCACTTCGCCTCCGCGGGCATGTCCCCCGGCATGTACACGAAGGAATCCAGCAAACCGTCTCCCTGGAACACGAGGAAGAGCGTCTGACGGCCTTTTACCGGCTCGACCTTTGCCATGGACTCGCCGGCGGCAATGCTTCCGATGAGGCGTCCCTCCGGGGAGCCCAGACGCAGCTCGAAGGCGGGCTTTCCGGTCAGCCACGCCCGGATGTGCGTCAGCGTCCCGTCGCCGAAATCGACGTTCTCGTACTTCGCCCAGGCGCCGGACTGCATATTCTGAATACCGAAACCGCCGCATGTTTTCAGGCCGCGCATTCGATCATAGTCTTCGGCTTCGATCTCCTCCCAGGCCGGCTTGCGGAACATGTCCTTGCGGTCGAAGGGAAAGTCGTCGCGCAGGCCGATCTTTCCCGCGTCGATGGGCTGGAACCCGGCTTTTACCGCCGGGGAATCCGGCGGCAGCCGGTAGTCTTCGTGCGTGGTGTCCCACGGCTTGTTCTTGCGCAGGAACCCAGGGTCGGCAACGACGGCGTTCGTCTCCCATCCGCCTTTTTGCAAGGCATCCAGTTGCTCCGGACGGGGCCAGAAGATATTGCCGTCCACCTCCTTGAAGATCTGCGGCCTGCCGGTGTTTCCTTGCCCGTAGATCTTCGGCACGGGACCGAAGACGATGTTACGACGAATCACCTGCGTGAACGCCGGCTCGATATAGGGCATGTCCGAAAACACCCAGGCGAGAACGTTGTCGGCAAAGATGTTGTTTTCGACAACCTGGCCTCCGCTCTTGCACATCACGCCGGCGGTGGCCCGCCCGCCCTGGATTTCGTAGACGATATTGTTGCGGATCGTGTGGTAGTGGCACCCGTCATCCGGGAACAGGCCGTGCGCCCAGCCGTCCCACGTCACGCTCTGATCGATGTCATGGATCGCGTTGTTCTCCCAGACGTTGTCGCGCCCCGGCCCCCAGGCCTCAATCCCGCCGAAGTCGTGCGAATCGCGGCAGACATGCGAGATGTCGTTGAAGGCAATCCGGTTCTTCCTGGAACCGTAACACCCGAGATCGGCATACGCCGCGTCATCCACAAAGAAGATGACCACGTTCGGCCGCGGCGGCGCAGCCGTGCCTGCGTTGCAGAATGCGCAGGCAAGCAAGGCCGTCAATACAAGCGGCGGGCCCGTAAACATTTTTTTGTCAGTCGTTTTTCCAGCTCCTCTCTCGTAAGACATCGCTTTCCCGCCAGCCGCGGCAGGAGAACGCCAACAGGCACTGCACAATATCATTTGCCTAGCTTCACCTCGTGCAGGCACCAAGCATAGCGGCTGCTGGGCGGGTTCTTCTTGATTTGCTGCCCGTCCCAGGAAGTGGCAAAATTGCCCGAGTAGGAGAGCCAGAGCGTGCGGCCGTCGGCGCTGATGAACTTCGACGGGAAATTGACGAAGTAGCCCTGCTCGCCGAAGTGCTTCAGGTACTGGACCAGCTTGAATGGCCCGGTGATCTTGTCCGATTCGAGGATGTAGGTGTTGAAGCGGCAGCCGGTGGTCATCCCGTCAGTCACGCACATGAGATACTTCTTGAGCGGCGCGTTGTAGGTCATGGTCACGCAGCCCATCTTGTCCCGCCAGGCCGTGATCGGCTTGATCCGGCTGAAATCGTTGGTCCAGCCCGCTCCGTCGAAGAACTCGTACTTCGAGGCGTCGTTAATGTTCTCGATGGCGGGCGTGACGCGGAGCAGGTAGATCTCGTCGCCGGTGATCCAACTGTTATAGCCGAACCGGCGGTCCTTGCCGTCGCTGGCGCCGTGGGCGACGAGATAGGCTTTGCCGTCGGGCGAATGCTCCATGTCTTTCCCGAAGTCCACGAAATGCGGCGCGCCGATCCTGACCGGTTCGCCCTTGAGCGAGTGTTCGCCGAACAGCGGCTGGGCCGGCGTACAGGGCGTCTCGATCCAGGTCTTGCCAAGGTCGGTGGAATGCCGGAAGCCGACGAAGGGGCCGAGCCACGGCCAGTTGTAGGTGATCCCTTCGTGCTTCTTGATCTGGCCGCCGTGCAGACAGTAGGTGCCGTAATACCAGGCCCCCTTGTAGAGCAGGCTGCCGCAGGGATACCGGCTCTGGTAGGGCGCCGGGCTGGACTTGTGCACGGCCTGATCCACAATCGTCAGTTTCAGCGGATCATCGCCGATGATCTTCGCCTGGCCGGTCGTCGCGCCGCCCCCGGCGGAATTGGACCGCAGACCGTTAACCACGCCGTCGGTATAAGGCGAGTACATGTTCCCATCCGATGCCCACGACGGATACCACGTGTCGGCCCCGGTGTATTCCGCGTGGCGGTCGGTGAGGGTCATGCCCGTGAGAGTCGCGGATTGCTCGAAGGGACAGTCCGCAGGCGGCCCGGCTTGGGGCGGGACCACGGGCGGCGCGCCGATGGCCGCGCCGAGGGAGGTGAGGGACGCGAGGGCCAGGTGTGTTTTCATGTGTTCTTTCATTTACGATGGAGTGCCTCTACTCCAAGGTGGGCCAGACGACTTGGCCCGCCCGCTGTTCCGCAAGTTTTTCGTAGGCGCCGTAGAAGTCGCTGTTGCAGTCCAGCCACAAGGTCAGGCGGTGCAGATCCTCCGGGCTGAGTTTCAGGTCGTGATGGCCCTTTTTCAGCATCTGATAGAGTTTGCTTTTCCGGGCGCCGATCTGGCCCGGCTTGCTGTCGGGGATGGAATCAAAAGCCGCTTCATTCCAGAAGAAGGCAAACGGGCTCAGGGCACTGTAGGCCTTGGAGGCGTCGCCATTGTTCCCCCGGCTCAAATCCGGGCATTGCTTGCCTTCGGCCTTGCTCCGGGTGTGACACGCGACACAGTTCTTGTCTAGGACCGGTTGCACGAGGATGGTATAGCTGAAGGGTTTCGATCCTGCCACGTCAGGCTTCAACTCCGCAGGCGGCCGCCGCAGCGCCGCGGCCATACTTTGACCCGTGCCGGATATCTTGTTGGGCGAGTTGTGGCAACCCTGACAAGTCAGGACTTCCCCCGGATGCACATACGTGGCGCTGCGCATGGACTGCACGGCCATGCCCTCGGCGTCCAGCGCCTGGAAATAGACGGGCCGGTTCGCCGGCAACTTGAAGAAAGCGCTGCCATCCTCCGCGACCGGGACGGTGCCCAGCACCATGCGGGCGCTCTTTTGATCGCCGTAACCAATCCGCGGATCGTTGGCGTTCGGTGTTGTTTTGGGCAGCAGTTGGATCACCCGCAAGGCGGTGATCTTGGGCAGATCCGTCAGCGGATGGATGCTGTCGTACACATTGATCAGCCCCACCGTGCCGAAATCCGGGATGGTCTTGGGATCCGGCGGCACGAACTTCATCCCGGGCTTGAGCGGCTTGCCCACGGCCGTCAGGTGGGGAATCACGGGCGGCATCGGGCGCGGCCTGACGGGGATGGGGTCCAGGCACGAGATCGTCTCATCGCGGTACAACAGTTCCTTGTTGCCAAAGGCATCCACCAGGTAGATGCCGTAATTGTTGTTGGTTCCAGCGGCCGAACTGCTGTTCGGCGCATACACGCAGAGGAAGAAATGTTCGCTCAGCGGATAGGGCGCGGCATAATTGGCGGGCGGGCCATGGACGCCGATCTCGGCTTCGGGGAACAACTGGTCGGGCGTCAGGCGCTTGACCGGCGCCATGGCGTTGTCATCCGGAACGCCGGGATCGATCAGGATCATCGAGCCGTACGCCTGGCCGTGATGACACGCGGCCGTGGCCATGTATTTGCGCGAGCCCGGTATCGCCCGCAGGGAAATCTCGAAGTGGGGCCGCGCGCCCATGTTGGGCGAGAAGTTGCCATGGACGGCCCGGGGATCCCGGCCGTCCGGCATGGTGGTCCACGCATGATGGGCCTGGTTGAATCCGCGGTCCACATAATCCCAGCGGGTATAGACGATCATGCCGTTGTTGTTCACGCTCGGCTGCCATTCGTTGGTTTCGTGCGAGCTCAGGGTGACGATATCGCTGCCGTCCGGATTCATGGAATGCAGGGTGAAGCTGGGCACCGGGCGGCCATGGCAGCGGCCAAAGCCGCCGCGGCGCTCCGAAATGAAGGCGATCCTGCCGCTGGGCAAATAACAGGGATCGAAGTCGTTCCAGCTCCCGTCGGTCAACTGGGTCAGTCCGCTGCCGTCCAGTTTCACCCGGAAAATCTTGTAGGAGTTGGTTGCGCAGCCCTTGCCCGCGTACCGGTTGCGGCCCTCCTCGCTGTCCGCGATTTCGGTGCAGGCCAACAGCACTTCCTTGGCGTCAAAGCTCAACTCGGGCGCGAGGAAGCCGTCCTTCGCGGTCAAGGCCCGGCCCTGGTAGCGGCCGTTTCCGCAAACCGACTTTTCCAGGACATTGCGGACCTGCGGCTTGTCGGAAAAGGGTTTTTCCAGGACGAACAATCCGCCGCCGCGGATGGCGTTGAAGCCGAAATACTGGTCGCACATGTGATTGCCGGTTTTCTCGTCATTGGGACAGAAGTGGCGTTTGATGAACAGAATCCGGTCGAAATCCAGCAGCGGATTGGCGAAGGCCACCTGGCGGCGCAGTTGGCAGGCTTCCCGCAGCAGCTCCTCGCGCCCGGGTTCATCGCATCCGATTTGTCCGGCTTGGGTCTTCAACGCGGCGAGCCGCTTTTCCGCCTGATCCAGGGCGGGGCAGCGCGGCAGGGTCTTGAGGTGGGAGATGAGCGCGCCGACGCGGCGCAGCACCGCATCCGCCTCATCCCGGTCGGCGGGGTCCGGCAGGGAATTCTTATCCAACACCTGGTCGGCCGGAGGCCATTTATGGTTGGGCGGTGCCACCGGCGCCCTGCGTTGGTAGGCCGGTTTGGTCCCCGGCGCCTGGTCGCCCCGGTATTCGATGCGAGCATCGGCCCAGTCGGCATGATCATGGTTGTATCCGTCGGGCGTGGTGTCCACCAGCAGGTCGAGGAATTGCAGGCCGGTGACGTCGAGGTCGCAGGCCTTGACCTCGCCGCCGCCCTTGAGGAGGCCGCTGGACCACAGCCGCTTGCCGTCGCCTTGCACCAGAAATACGACCGATCCGTTCGGGCCGGATTCGTCATCGATGCCGGCGGTGGCCTTGAAGCGGACGCCGCGCTTGTCCAGAGCGATGCGGAGTGCTGCATTCGCGTGGGTGCCGATCCCTCGTTCATAAACCTTGCCGCGCAAGGTTAGCGGGTTGTTGCCTACGGATTTTCTGGCCAGGGTGCTGTTCCAGCCGCATAGCGCCTGGCTCAAATCCATCTCGTCGAGCCAGATGGTTTTGTTCGCCGCGGCGTGCAGCACGGACGGCGCCCCACCCAGGGCCGCCAGCGTGGCCAACAGTATGATCGCTTGCTTGGTCATAATCGTTGGCGGGCGGTTTTCGTGGCCGTGCTCCCGAGGCGTGCAGGTTTCACGGTCGGCGTTCTTTCTTCCCCATGGAATTTTCGGAAGTGGCCTGGTCAAAATACTTGCTGCAGCGGGCGACGACCTCGGGCAGCTTGTCGGCCAGATCATATTTTTCCGCGATGTCGTTCTCCAGGTCGTATAGCGCAAACCGGCCGTTCCCGCGGGTGTGCAGTTTCCACTGGCCCACGCGAATCGCCCAAATCCAGTAGAGATACTCATGCTTCTCCTGCGCTGCGGTCTGCCCCAGCAGCTCTGGCAGGTAACTGAGACCGTCGATCTTCCCGGGCGGCTCGACGCCGGCCACCGCGCAAGCCGTCGGCAGGAAGTCCCAGAAGGCGCTCGGGTGATCGCTGGTGCGGCCGGCCTTGATCTGGCCCGGCCAGCGGGCGATCAGTGGCACGCGGATCCCGCCTTCTTTCAAGTCGCGTTTGGCGCCGGACAGCGGCCCCGCGCTGTTGAAGAATTGCAGGCTTTGGCCGCCCTCCGACGACGGGCCGTTGTCGCTGCTGAAGAGCACCAGGGTGTGCTCGGTGAGCTTCAATTCGTCCAGCAGATCGAGGATGCGTCCGATGTCACGGTCCATGCGCGAGATCATTCCGGCGTAGGTCGCGTTGGGCTGGCTCTGCCCACAGTAACCGGCTTTGTATTGGCTGCCGTAGCCGGCATCGTTCTGGCCGCCACCAATATTCCCCTTCCCTTCGAGCCTCGGCGTCTCCGGCCAATTCAGTTCCAGGTAGGGCGCCAGGGAGTCTTCCGGCACGGTCAGTTCCGCATGCGGAATGGTATAGGGCAAATACAGGAAGAAGGGATGGCCCTTGTGCTCCTTGATCCAGCCCATCGCTTCCTTGGTGAACTCGTCGTGGCTGTAGGTGCCCGCGCCTTGCTTGTACTCGCCCTTGACCCGCAGGTCGTGGTTCTTCGGAAAGAGGACTTTCTGGTCGTTGCGCCAAAGGAATTCCGGGTAGTAGAAATGGGCGAACCCCTGGTTGTCGTAGCCGAACCAATGGTCGAAGCCCTTGTTGTTCGGGCTGCTGGGCTGCCCCGGACGTTCGCCCAATCCCCACTTGCCGATCATACAGGTGTTGTAGCCCGCCTGTTTCAAGAGCATGGGAACCGTGATGTCTGCCCTTTTCAAGGTTCCGCCGTTGTCTTTGACCGACGCGTGGCCCATGTGTTTGCCGGTCATCAGGGCGCAGCGCGACGGCGCACAGACCGTAAAGCCCGCATAATGGCTGGTGAAGCGAAGGCCTTCGGAAGCCATTCGGTCGAGGCGCGGCGTCTTGATCTTTTTCTGTCCGTAGCAGCCCAAGTCCCCGTAGCCCAGGTCATCCGCCAGGATGAAGATGATATTGGGCTTGCGCACAGCGGAATCCGCGGCAGTCGCCGGCAGCGGCCGGGCCAGAGCCAGTGCGCCGGCGGCCGCCAACTTCAGAAAAAGCAGGCGCGTCTTCATGACACTATCCCGTGGCCGGAGCTTTGATCACTTCGGCCGTTCGAGGCCGCTGACGTTGATCACGCTGATGGTGTAGGGTTTGTCGAACGCGGTGTTCCGCAGGCCGGGAAAGGGCATGTCGAAGTTGACGACGATCAGTTCATCGCCGCGGAGGGCCGGTTCGCACGGCTGGTCGAGCAGGCCGCCGCTGCCGTCGGTATCTGCGTTCTCCCAGAGCGTGGTGACCTTGCCCTCCGGCAGCCAGACGACCTGGATGGCGTTCTTCTCCGAGTCGGCCACATAGATGCAGTTCCGCTTCGCGTCGTAGAAGATGCCGTCCACGCAGGTCATCCGCGGCCAGTCTTTTACGAACTGCGTGCAGGCGGCCACGCTGCCGTCGGGCTTGAAGGCGACCTTATGCATCACGCCGTCGCCGAAGTTGCCGCTGTAAAGATTGCCTTCGGCGTCGAACGTCAGGCCGTCCGCGCCGGCCTTCTCGCCCTGGCGGTGCGCGACGCCGGGGTCTTGGCAGAGCGTTTCCCACGTGGCGATGCAGTGCGCGTCCTGCGCGAACTGGTCTTTCGGCAGCAGCTTGACCGGCTGGCCCTGGTTCATCTCCTCGAGGCCGATGCGATAGATGCCGCTGAGCGCCTTGTCCGGCAGATCGAAGAACGTGTCGGAGACAAACACGGCGTTGCCCTTGAACATGACGGCGTTGGCGAGCTTGAACCCCTCCACGACGACCTCGCAGCCGATGGCCTTGCCGTCCTGCACCCGCACGCGGATCAGGCGGCTCTTGTGCTCCTTGTTGTAGAAATACTGGTTGTCGGCCACGTAGAGGTTGCCGTCGGGACCGAAGTCCATCCCCATCGGGCCGGCGCGGCCGGTCTCGGGATGCGCGGGCATGTCGGCGAAGAACTCCCACTGGTTGTCCCGCGTGATCTTCATCAGCTTGCCGGGATGCTTGTTCTCCTTCCCGTTGGTGTTGAAGTTCGGACAGGCCACGATCATGTCGCCGGTCTTGGGGTTGAGCCGGACGCCGTCCGGTGTGTTGCCGTCATCGCCGCACGCGATGAGCAGCTTCGGCTGGAACGGGTCCGCGCCCGCGCCGGGCGCGGGGCCCGCCTTATCCCCGCAACCGGTGAACACGACCGCGCTGCCCATGGCCGCCAACATCAGGCTGACTACAAGTGAAGTTTTCATGACGTTTCCTTTCGCTGAGAGACTGCGAACGAGATTAGCGCCACGGCCCGCCGCAGGCAAGCCCATTGTTTCACTCATTTGCGCATTTTACTTGCACTTTTGCGACAAGCCGGTATAAGGTTATGGCGTGATGACCCCAGGGCCCGCGTCCGTCCGCAGCGCGAGTGCCGCCAACCCGCGGCACGGCGCGTTGCACCATGCCCGGCGCAGCGTCCTGCTGCTGCTCGGCTATTACCACCTGCGGCTGCACACCGGCATCATGCGCTACGCCCGTGAAGCAAACTGGGTGTTGGACGATACCTACGTGCG
>JAPLSZ010000249.1:0-763 GCA_026398385.1 Kiritimatiellota bacterium
GGTGGCCGGGGGCGGCGGCGCGTCGTCGGACCGCGCGCCGTCGTAATATTGTCCGAGAAACATTTTCTCGTGTTCGTGGTCGTGGCAGTACACGCAGAGCAGTTCCCAGTTGCTGCCGTCGGGCGGGTTGTGCTCGTGGTTATGGTCCTTGTGGTGGACCGTCAGTTCCTTCAGGCGCTTGCCGGTCAGTTCGCGCGCGCAGCGCGCGCAAAGGTGCGGAAACAGTTTCAGCGCCCGCGCGCGGTAACCGTCCTGGCGCAGCGCGTGATCGCGGTGCAGTTCGGCCAGCAGCCGCGCCTTCTGCGCCTCGTCCAGCGCAGTTTTTTTCGGTGACATGGTTGCCCTCTGAATGTGCCAGCAGGCGGACTGTCATCAGCGCCCGCCTTCCCGCGCAAACAGTAGCCGAAGGCCGGCTGCCGTTCAACCTGCCGCAGACCCTGCTGGTCACGGCTTAACATTTTCCGGTCGGAACTTGATGCCGAGCACATTGGCCACGGGCCGCTCGCGGTGATCGCTGGGCGTATTGATGACCCGCAGTTTGCCTGTGGACGTGTCGCGGATGACCAGCGTGGCGCTGCCCCCACCATCGAGATTCAGCCCGGCGGCGCAACCGAGCCGCAGTAACTCACGGGACAGCTCGGCATGGGTCATGCCGGTGGCGACCTGGGGATGGCGACCGTCCACCACCAGCAGGATCAGCTTCGTGCCGGTGGTGTCCACGCCCACCGCAGTGCGCGGATGCGCCTCGTGGTTTTCCGAGGGC
>JAPLSZ010000249.1:784-3667 GCA_026398385.1 Kiritimatiellota bacterium
CCAGCAGCGGATGCCCGCTGATCACCTGCCAGCAATGCGGTGGCGCTTTCCCGCCTCCGCCCCTGCTGATGCTTGCGCGACCATGGCGGGAGATCCATAGCGCGGGTTGCGCGCCACCGGTCCACAACTTGCCGTCGGTCATCGCCGCGCCCGTCAGCTTGGCCCAGAGTCCTGTCAGATAGCCAGACTCGTTGCCGTGCGCGTCCACGGTCCGCTTCGCGCTGAAGAAGTCGCCGTTGACCGCCACGTCGTATCCATCGCGCTCGGCCACCGCGCGGACGGTCATCAAGGTGGTCTGATATTCGCCGGGTCCGTCAGGGTCGGGACCGCCGGGGGAAACGCGTACGGCCACCTGCGGATTCTTCAGGTCCACCGTCACCACAAAAAGATCCTGCGGCGGCTGGTCGCGTTTTTCACGGACGAGTTGCAGGCCAGGCGGCAGGGTGATGATGACGTTCGTCTGCGCCGCCGGCACCGCCAGGCTCGCGGCGAACCAGAGCGCAGCGACCACCATCAACTGTCTATATCTGCCGTTCATGAAGTTTATCCGTGTGTCTCCTGTCGGGAAGTCTGGCGGCAGAGCGGTCCGATCAGACCGATCTACCCCTTGTTCCTTGCCCCGGCCTCACGCCGGCGCGGGCCGGGCGGCGAAGCCGCAGAGCAGGCGGAAGACCAGCCACGCGCCGGCGAAGGCGCCGAGCGTGAGCAGCATGGTCCACCCGCCGCCGCCGCTGGTCTTGAAGCTGACGGACAGCGCCGCGCCCGGCGTGATCTGCAGCGGGCGCGCGAACTCCAGCACGCGGCCTTCGAGCGGCATCGTGACGCGCAGCGCGGTGGCGACGCCGCCCGCCGCGGCCTGCTGGTCGAGGATTTTTTCGGCCACCACGTTGAGGCTGGTGTTGTCCTTCGCGCTCAGGTTTTGCGTCACCTGCGCGCCCTGTTCCGACG
The DNA here is from genome assembly GCA_026398385.1 of Kiritimatiellota bacterium. Classification (GTDB taxonomy): domain Bacteria; phylum Verrucomicrobiota; class Kiritimatiellia; order CAIQIC01; family CAIQIC01; genus CAIQIC01. The sequence goes on from JAPLSZ010000249.1 coordinate 1,733, forward strand.
TCCAATTGGCGGTGGTGTTCGCGCCGCCGAGCTGGAGCGTGCCGTTGTTCACGATGGTGCCGCCGGTGAAATTGTTCGCGCCCGACGCCGAAACCTGTCCCGGCTGCGCGGCATCCTGGGCAAAAAAGTTGTTGCCGGCCTTCAGCTCGTCGCGGCGGTTGACGAGGCCGACGACGGCCTGCTGCTTGGCGCGGTTGCGGTATTGCAGGCGCACGTCCTCGTTGTAATCGGCCTTGCCCTGCGAGTAGTACAGCGCGGACTCGAACGCCTGCCGGGCCTCCTGCTGATAACCCTTGCGCGCGAACTCTTCGCCCTGCCTGAGCGCGACCTCGGCATTCTTCAGGTTGCTGCGCAGGATGCCGTCGTTGTTGGCGGTGTAGGCCTGGTCGTCGAAGGCCGCGATCACCGGCTGGTTCTCCGGCGAGCGGTAGGTCAGTGTGCCGTCGAAGCCGTAGTAGCGGCGGTTGGCGGGCGCGTAGATGGTCCACGCGATGTCGCTCAGCGGCAGGTCGAAGCGCGGACCCTCGAAGCGGTGCGCGCGGCTCAGCAGGCCGGACCGGCCGCGGCCGCTGTAGATGAACTCGACGCTGGTCGCGCCCAGCGCGGCGGCGCGATCCAGCGGGATGAGGTAATCCTTGCCCTCGCGCAACGGCGGGACGGGCCGGCCGTTGACGAACACGCACCAGACCTCGGTCTCCGCGGGCAGCGTGGTGCGCAGGAAGTGCATGTCGCCGACGGCGAGCTGGACCTGCGCGCGGGTCACGAGGCAGTCGTCGCTGGAGAGCGCTGATTCCAACCGCACGCGCTGCACGGTGGCCGGCAGCGTCTCGGCGGCGCCGTGCCGCACAATCTTCAGGCCGAGCGCCACGTCCGGCTTGGTGACGCGGTAGCAGAGGATCGCGTCGGACAGGTCGCCGGCGTTGAACAGCGCCGGGATGCTGCGCGCGTCTTCCTCCTTGAAGCCGGCGGGCACGGCCTGCGGCGCGACCTTCAGGCGCGCGCTGCTCATCACCACGAGCCAGCCCTTCTGCTGTTCGGCGCCGACGGCCAACAGCGGCGCGAGCGTGGCGCCCTGCGCCTTGACGTCGAGCGGTTGCTGGTAGGCGACGTCGAGCGCGTAGTCGTTCTCCACCTTGCCGTGCAGGTCAATCTGCCAGAGGCCGCGCTGCTTGTCGGTCTCCAGCGCGCGGGCGATGTTGCGGCCGAGCACGGTCAGCGCCAGGCCGGGCTGCGGCGCCTGCAGCACGAAGCTCTTCACGCCGGCGTTCTCGATCTTGTAATTCAGCCGCACGCGGCCCTGCAGCAGGCCGTCGGCCACGGCGACGATCTGCAGCGCCTCGACGCGCACGACCGGCGCGAGCGCCTCGGCCTTAAGCTGCACCGCCCAGTCGGGGCGCAGCAGGCGGAAGGCCGCATAGCCCTGCTGCCGCACGCCCAACTCGCTCGGGTTGATTTCGCTGACGCCCTCGCGGCGCGCGGTGGTGAAGTGCACGCCGCGCTCGCCGCTAACCAGCAGCGTGCCGGTGTGCTTCAGCGCGTCCTGCACCGTCAGGCGCGGCACCTCCAGCGTGGCGGCGATGCCGTGCAGCGGCCGGGCGCAGATCACGTTGAGCGTCTGGGTGCCGAGCACCTGCTTGTTAAAGTGCACCATCGCCGCGCGGGCGCCGTCCTTGAGCTCGTCCCAGTGGCTCACGTCCGGGCCGGTCAGGCTCTCGATGTCGTAGCCGGCCGGCAGCGCGAGGCGCAGGTCGAAGATGCCGCTCTTGGCCACGGCCACCTCGAGCTTGCTCGAAAGCACCGCGCGCTCGTCGGAGACATCCACGCGCGCGTCCTCGACCACGCGGACTTCCGGCAGGACGCGCTCGGCGTGCGCCTGGAGCGTGGCCGGTGGCTGGTGATAGCGGAACGCGCGCTTGAGCGCGGCGACGCGCACCA
>JAPLSZ010000149.1:0-2630 GCA_026398385.1 Kiritimatiellota bacterium
CGAAGCTGGTTGGCGGCACCCTGCGCCATGAACCAACGGGCCAGACCTTGAAACTTGACGGCGAACTGTTCAGTCTCGTGCTGACGAATGGAGCGTTCCGCCATGCCTCGGAGCTGAAGGTGCTCGGCGTGCCACGCATCCATGCATGTGTCGGCCAAGCGGAGGCTGCGCGATTTTCCGAACGGCTTCCGGGGCGTGAGCTGGTCGTCGAACTAGCCAGCGCGGAGGGCGACCTGCGCGCCACGTGGCGCGCCGAGTTGCGCGACGGTTCGCATTACCTGCGGCAGCACGTCACCTTGGAAGCGACCGGCCGCGACCTGCCCATCCAGGAAATCATCCTGCTGGATGTCCCCAGGGCTAACGCCCGCGCCAGCGGCTCGGTGGAAGGCTCGCCCGTCGTAACCGGCACGATGTTTTTTGGCATCGAGCATCCACTCTCCCTCCAGCGCGGCACAAAGGGACGTGTGCACTGTGCCCTGCCGCGCGCCACACCGCTTAAGAAGGGCGAACGGTTCGAGTGCTCGTCGGTCATCGGGTTTGCTCCGCCCGGACAAATGCGGCGCAGTTTTCTGGCCTACCTCGAACGCGAACGCGCCCATCCCTATCGGCCATTCCTTAATTATAATACCTGGTATGACCTCGGTTATTTCAGCAAATACGACGAAGCCGCCCTGCTGAGCGTCATCCGCACCTTGGGCGAGGAACTGGTCGTCAAACGCAAGACGCCGATGGATTCGTTCCTGCTCGACGACGGCTGGGACGATCCGCGGACCCTGTGGCGTCCCCACCGCGGTTTCCCCGGCGGCTTTGCCTCCGCCACCCGGGAGGCCGTCCGCTACAACGCGGCCCTCGGCTTCTGGCTCTCGCCTTGGGGCGGCTATGGCAAGCCCAAACAGGAACGGCTGCAATACGGACAGGCGCAGGGCTTCGAGGTTGTCAAGGGCTCCTTCTCCATGGCCGGGCCGAAGTTCTATGAACGGTTCCGTTCGCTTTGCGTGGACGTCGTCCGGCAGCACGGCGTGAACCAGTTCAAGTTCGACGGCATCGGCACCGACCGTGGCGTGGGCGCCGACGGCGCCATCCGCGATTTTGAAGCGGTGTTGCAGCTGGTCGCCGAACTGCGCGCCCTCCAGCCGGACATCTACATCAACCAAACCACCGGCACCTGGCCCTCGCCTTTCTGGCTGTGGCACGCCGACTCGATCTGGCGCGGCGGCGACGACCATGCTTTCGCCGGCGTGGGCTCCGACCGCCAGAAATGGATCACCTATCGCGACGCCGACGTGTACGAGCGTATCGTCAGCCGCACCGAACTCTACCCGCTGAATTCGCTCATGCTGCACGGTATCATCTACGCCCAGCACGCCGACAAACTGAACACCGCTACGAACCACGACTTCACCGCCGAGGTCCGCGCGTTCTTCGGGTCCGGCACCCAGATGCAGGAATTGTACATCACGCCGAGACTGCTCACGTCCGACCACTGGGACACGCTTGCCACCACCGCAACATGGGCGCGCGACAACGCGGACACGCTCCGCGACACGCATTGGATCGGCGGCCATCCCGCCCAACGGCAAGTGTACGGCTGGGCCGCCTGGTCGCCCCGCAAGGGCATCGTCACCCTGCGTAATCCCGACGACCAACCGCACAACTTCGCTCTCGACATCGGCCGGGCTTTCGAGCTGCCGTCCGGCGCCGCGACCAAGTACACGTTGCACAGCCCCTGGGTCGAAGAAGCGCGTAACCCCGCACGCGCCGCGATCGCCGGCGCGGCGCTGACGATCACGCTCAAACCCTTCGAGGTCGCTACTTTCGAAGCGATCCCGTGATGGGGCGAACATCTGCCGGCGTATTTTCGGCGGCGGATGACCATGGCGGGCCGGCTGGCCGCGCGCGGCGGCTGGTCTATGCGCATGGGCCGCTGACCCGGAGTCGGACTAATCATTTGACGGGGTGATATATAAACGGCATTGTTCGCTCGGCGAGCGGGAGATGAACAATGCCGAACGGAACGAAGGAACTCACGCTGGATGAGGGCTTCCAGCCGCTGATGGCGGCCTTGGCGACCGCGCGTGCACAGCACAACGGCCGGAATTTCTCCATCGCGTGGGAACGCGAGCAGGGTTGCGCGGCGCGCTATGACCTGCCGCTGCCGCCGAACGCGGAGCATGACGAAAACTATTTCCGGCTGGCCGAGCGCGTGGCGAAGTTTCTGCTCTGGTCCGCCGGCGGCTGGCGGTTGCTGCTCGCCGGCCCGGAAAAGCTTTGTGCACGCCTGGCCGCAGACTACCGCCCGAAGGGCCGCCGCGCTTTCGACGCCGACCTGATGCAGCGCGTCTATGGACGGCCGATGACGGTCGAGCGGCGCGCCTCCGCCGACCTGCCGACCACCTGCGACGCGGCGTTGAGCGCGGGCGGCCACCTGGAGGGCTGCCGGCTCGGCTTCGATCTCGGCGCGAGCGACTACAAGATCAGCGCCGTGCGCGAAGGCGCCGTGGTCTTCAGCACAGAGCTGCCGTGGGCCCCGCGCGACTACACCGACCCGGAGCAGCACTACCAGAAACTCCATGCCGGCCTGCAGCAGGCCGCGGCGAAGCTGCCGCGCGTGGACGCCATCGGCGGCAGCA
>JAPLSZ010000149.1:2635-7374 GCA_026398385.1 Kiritimatiellota bacterium
GCAGCACGGCGGGTGTGGTCGTGGCAAACCGCATCATGGTGGCCTCGCTCTTCCGTGCGGTGCCGGCGGAAAAATATGCCGCCGCGCAGGATCTTTTTCTGCGCCTGCAAAAGGAATGGCAGGTGCCGGTGGAAGTGGCCAACGACGGCGACGTGACGGCGCTCGCGGGCGCGATGAGCCTTGGCGTCGCCGCCATTCTCGGCGTGGCCATGGGCTCGAGCGAGGCCGCCGGCTACCTCGACCGGAGCGGCCGGCTGACGGGTCGCCTGACCGAGCTGGCGTTCGCGCCGGTGGATCTGAACCCCGCGGCGGAGGCGGATGAATGGTCGCGTGATACCGGCGTCGGGGCCCTCTATTTCTCGCAGCAGGCGGTGAACAAGCTGGCCCGGATGGCCGGCATCGTTTTTCCCGACCAGCAGCCGCTGCCGGAACGCCTGCAGGAAATCCAAAGCCGGATGGCGCAGGGCGATGACACCGCGCGGCGCATCTACGAAACCATCGGCGTCTATCTCGGCCACGCGGTGCCGTGGTATCGCGAATTCTACGACTTCGATCACCTGCTGATGCTCGGCCGCGTGACCTCCGGGGCGGGCGGCGAGATCATCCTCGCGGGCGCGCGCCAGGTTTTGCGCACACAGTATCCGGCGCTGGCGGAAAAGGTGAACGTGTTCCTGCCGGACGAAAAGGCGCGCCGCGTCGGCCAGGCGGTGGCCGCCGCGAGTCTGCCGCAATTGAAACGGAGCTGACGATGATACTGCACCAGCCCACCGCCGACGTGTTCGTGCCCGACGGCCTCGCGCCCGGCGCCGCGCTCCAGCGCATCACCCACCTGGGCATCGGCGCGCATCAGGACGACCTCGAGTTCATGGCGTTCCACGGCATTCTCGAGTGCTTCGGCCAAAGCGACCGGTGGTTTGGCGGCGTGACCTGCACCAACGGCGCAGGCAGTCCGCGCGGTGGTGTCTATGCCGCCTGCACCGACGAGCAGATGCGCGCCATCCGCCGCGAGGAGCAGCGCGCCGCCGCCGCCATCGGCCGCTACGGCGCGATGCTGCAGCTCGACTATCCGAGCAGCGCCATCAAGAGCGCGACCACCACCGCGCTTAAGGACGATCTCCAGCAGATTCTCATGGCCACGCGGCCGCAGGTGGTTTATACGCACAACCTTGCCGACAAGCACGACACGCACATCGGCGTCGCTGTGGCCACCGTGCAGGCGCTGCGTGAGCTGCCGTGCGACCGGCGGCCGGCCCAGGTCTGGGGCTGCGAGATCTGGCGCGACCTCGACTGGCTGCCGGACGCCGACAAGGTGCTGATGGACGTGAGCGCGCACGGCAACCTCGCCGCCGCGCTCAACGGCGTGTTCGATTCGCAGATTGCCGGCGGCAAGCGCTACGATCTGGCGACCCAGGGCCGCCGCCAGGCCAACGCGACGTTTCTCGAGTCGCACGCTTGCGACCAGACGACGATGCAAATTTTCGGCATGGACTTGACGCCGCTGGTGGCCGATGCGAAGCTCGATATCGTCGGGTATGTCTGCGGCTTCATCGAGAAATTCCGGCGGGAAGTGCAGCAGAAGCTAAATCAACGGCTGGGTTTGTAAGTCGCGCCCAGGGGGCAGGGAACAGCAACCACAAAGGAATTGGCTTGGCCTGATTATGGAAGTCATCATCCGCCCAACCAAACGCGACGCGATCCGGCTCGCCGCGCAGCTCATCGGCAAGGAGCTGAAGAGCAAGCCCCACTTCGTGCTCGGCCTCGCGACCGGTGCGACGATGGCAGGCGTCTATGACGAACTGGCGCGCCAGCACCGCGAGGAACATCTCGATTTTTCGCGCTGCCATACGTTCAACCTCGATGAATACGTCGGGCTGCCGCCCGACAGCCCGTACTCCTACCACGCCTACATGCACCGCCACCTCTTCAGCCGCGTGAACCTCGCCCCGGCCAACACACACCTGCCGGACGGCATGGCGGCGGACCTGAAAGCCGAGTGCGCACATTACGAGCAGCTCATCCGACAGGTCGGCGGTGTTGATCTGCAATTGCTGGGCCTCGGGCGCGACGGCCACATCGGCTTCAACGAGCCGCTTTCCGCGCTGCGGTCGCGCACGCGCGCGAAGGCGCTGACACCCTCGACCCTCGCGGCGAACGCGCCCTACTTCGGCGGCGACGTGGCGAAGATGCCGCGCCGCGCCATCACCATGGGCGTCGGTACGATTCTCGAGGCGCATCGCTGCCTGATGCTCGTCACCGGCGATTCCAAGGCCGCCATCCTCGCGCGTGCCGTCGAGGGGCCGATTACCTCGATGGTCACCGCCTCCGCCTTGCAACTGCACCCGCATTGCCAGGTGGTCGTGGACGAGGAAGCCGCCGTCAACCTGCAAGGGCAGGCCTACTATCGCTGGATCTTCGAAAATGAACCGGAGTGGGCGCCCTACCGCGCCGACGCCGAAGTTTAACCAAGGAGTATCACATGAAAACATCCCGCTACATGACTCTGCTGTTGACCGTGGCCGGTCTCGGCGGCCTGCTCTACGGCGTAGACGTCGGCATCATTGCCGGCGCGCTGCCCTATCTCGAGGCCACCAGCGGCCTGAGCGCGAACCAGCTCTCGGTGATCGTCGCCGCCGTGCTGCTCGGCAGCGTCATCTCGACACTGTTTGCCGGCATGCTCGCCGACCTGCTGGGCCGTAAAAAAATGATGGCCGCCAGCGGCCTTCTGTTTATCGCCAGCATCCCGATGATCGCGCTGGCGCAGGGTTACGGCCCGCTCGTGTTGGGCCGTTTGCTGCAGGGCATCAGCGCCGGCCTCATCGGCGTGGTCGTGCCGCTCTACCTCGCGGAATGCCTCGGCGCCTCGAACCGCGGCAAGGGCACCGGCATCTTCCAGTGGCTGCTGACGCTCGGCATCGTCGCGGCCGCGGCGATCGGCTTCTACTTCAGCGTCCGCGTGGCGGAGGTCGAAAAGCTCCACGATGCCGCCCGGCTGTTCGCTTTCAAGGATATCGCGTGGCGCAGCATCTTCTGGGTCTCGTTGCCGCCGGGGATCCTGTTCGTGCTCGGCAGCCTCGTCGTCGCGGAGTCGCCGCGCTGGCTGTTCCGCCGCGGCCGGAAGGAGGCCGCGCTGGCCGCGCTGTTGCGCTCGCGCTCGCCGGAGCAGGCCGCCACCGAACTCAAGGAAATGGAAGAAACCGCCGCCGCCGAGAAAGACAAGACCAGCGCGACCGGCGCGAAGATCAAGGAATCACTCTTGAGCCGCAGGTACGTCATCCCCTTCGTGCTGGCGTGCGTCATCCTCGCGTGCACCCAGGCAACCGGCGTCAACTCGATCATCGGCTACAACGCCACCATCCTGATCCAGGCCGGCCTGAGCGACAAGCAAGCCCATCTCGGCTATGTCCTCCTGACGCTGATCAACTTCCTCGTGACCATGGGCGGCGTCATGCTCGTGGACCGCAAGGGCCGCAAGTTCCTGCTCTCGCTCGGCAGCGCGGGCATCATTGTCTCGCTCATCTGTACGGCGCTGATCTTCCGCCGGACCGAGCAGCAGCGCGTAGACGTGAAGGACGCCGTGCAGACGATGGTCACGGCCGACCAGAAGGCCGCCATTGCTTTCAGCCAGCCCATCGCCGACCAGCTGCTGGCCCGCCAGGGTGAAGCCGGCCGGGCGATCCGCGGCAAGCTCGCGACGCTGATCGTCATCTATTCCTACGGCGACTTTCGCGCCGCGACCCAGGTCGTCCGCTCCGATGACCTCGTCGCGCAGCTCGCGATCGATCGCGCCAAGTGCGTGCCGGCCACGCGCGTGGCGGCGTTCTTCCAGAACCCGTTCGCCGACCTCGCCGCCGCCAGAACCGCGCCGCTGAAGATCGAGAACGCGCTCATTACGCCGATTCCCAGCGCGCAGAGCGGCTGGCTGACCGCGATCTTCATTTTCTGCTTCATGGCCTTCTTCGCCGTCGGCCCCGGCGTCTGCGTCTGGCTCGCGCTCTCCGAGCTGATGCCCACGCGGATCCGCTCCAACGGCATGAGCATCGCGTTGCTGATCAACCAGGCCGTCTCCACGACCATCGCCGCCGTCTTCCTGCCGACCGTCGGCAAGTACGGCTATGGCACGATGTTCTTCGTCTTCGCCGGCTGCACGGTGGTCTATTTCATCACGGCGATCTTCTTCCTGCCGGAGACCAAGGGCAAGACGCTCGAGGAGATCGAGGCGCATTTCGAGGGTAAACGCACATGACCACCCCCATCGCCCCCGTACCCGCGTTCGCCGCCCTGGTGGACCAGTTCGCCGTCCTCGGCGACTTCGTCGGCGCCGTGCGCCATGGCTCCGGACATCTCAACGACACCTACAAGGTAAGCTGCGATCTCGCGGGCCAGCCGGTTCACTACCTCCTCCAGCGCATCAACCATGCGATCTTCAAGGACCCGGTCGCACTGATGGAAAATGTCCAGCGCGTCACGACGCACCTGCGCGCCAAGTTGCGCGCCGCCGGCTGCCGCGACCTCTCGCGCCGTGCGCTGACCGTCATTCCAATGCGCACCGGTGCGTCCGTGCTGCGCGACGACGCGGGCCAATGGTGGCGCATGTACCTCTTCATCGAGCGCGCCCGCACGCTCGAAAAGGTCGAGACCGACCAGCAGGTCTTCGAGACGGCGCGCGCCTTCGCCCGGTTTCAGGGCCTGCTGGCCGATCTGCCCGCGCCGCGCCTGCACGACACCATCCCGAACTTCCA
>JAPLSZ010000149.1:7391-21309 GCA_026398385.1 Kiritimatiellota bacterium
AACTTCCACAACGCCGTGCTGCGCCTCGCCGCGCTGCGCGACGCCGTCCGGCAAGACCCGCACGGCCGCGCGGCGGCCGCCGCCGCGGAGATCGCGTTCGTCGAGCAGCGCGCCGCGCAGTGCGCCCGCCTGCTCGACCGCCAACAGCGCGGCGAGCTGCCCGAGCGCATCACGCACAACGACACCAAGCTCAACAACATCATGCTCGACGAGCAGACCGACGCCGCCGTTTGCGTCATTGACCTCGACACCGTGATGCCCGGCCTCGCGCTCTATGACTTCGGCGACATGGTCCGCACCGCGACCGCCGCCGCGCTTGAAGACGAGCGCGACCTGAGCAGGGTTTTCGCGCGCCCGGAGATGTTTGCCGCCCTCGCGCGCGGCTACCTTTCCGAGGCCGGCTTTCTCGCCGTCGCCGAGCGTGAGGAGCTCGTCTTCTCCGGCCGCCTGATCACGCTCGTCATCGGCATCCGGTTCCTGACCGACCACCTGCTCGGCGACGTCTATTTCAAAATCCACCGCCCCGATCACAACCTCGACCGCTGCCGCACCCAGTTCAAAATGGTCGCCAGCCTGGAGGCGCAGGCCGGGGCGATGGAGCAAACCGTTGCGGACGCCCTCCGGCAACAACTTAACGAACGTCCGAAATCCGAAACAAATTCAAAATGAAAATTCAAAATCAAGCGGCTTATTCTCCGGATTTCGGGTCTAGGCTGGCGTAAGGCTGCTGGATATTCCATAACGGAACGGAGTTGAACTTGGCTGCGTATTTGATCACCGGCGGCTGCGGCTTCATCGGCTCGCACATCGCGGAGGCGCTCGTCGCCGAGGGCCACGCGGTCCGCGTGTTCGACAACCTCGCCACCGGCTGCCTGGAAAACCTGGGGGGCTTTGCCGACCGCGTCGAGTTTGTGCGCGGCGACATTCGCGATCCGGCCGCGCTGCAGGCCGCCCTGCGCGGCATCGAGTTCGTCTTCCACGAGGCCGCGCTCGTCTCCGTCGCGATCTCCGTGAAGGACCCGGAGGAGAACGACGCCATCAACATCCGCGGCACGCTCAACGTCCTGCAGGCCGCGCGCGCGGCCGGCGCCAAGCGCGTCGTGCTCGCCAGCTCCGCCGCCATCTACGGCAACAACCCCGACCTGCCCAAGCGCGAAGAAATGCTGCCGGAGCCGGAATCGCCCTACGCCCTCGGCAAACTCGCCGGCGAACACTATCTGCGCCTCTTTCGCTCGCTCTACGGCCTCCAGACCGTCGTGCTCCGCTATTTCAACGTCTTCGGCCCGCGCCAGGACGCGCGCTCGATGTATTCCGGCGTCATCTCCAAGTTCGCCGCCGACCTCCAGGCCGGCCGCACGCCGACCATCTTCGGCGACGGCGGCCAGACGCGCGACTTCGTCTTCGTGAAGGATGTCGTACAAGCCAACCTGCTCGCCATGCGCTCCGACCGGGTCGGCCGCGGCGAGACGTTCAATGTGGCCACGCACACGCCGTGCACGCTGCTCGATCTGCTGGCGCTGCTGCAGAAGCTGACCGGCCGCTCGGGCCCGCCGCGTTTCGAAGCCGAGCGCGCCGGCGATATCCGGCATTCCTGTGCCGACATCTCCAAGGCGCAACGGGTGCTCGGCTATCAGCCGCAGTTCCGTCTCGAAGACGGCCTGTGCGCGCTGCTCGCCGCCGGGTGATACAGCCAAGAATCGTTGCTGACGATCAGCTCACGATGGGCAGCGGCGGACGGACCTCCCAGCGACCGCGGGTGAAATCCGGCACGTCCACCGAGGCGCTGCGATTGGCGACGGATTTTTTGCTGAGCGGGCCGACCGCCGACCATGCGGCGGCGTCGTACACGTCCTGGTCGAGCGGTTCGCCGTTGCGGAGGCAATACACGATGCGCCACAACATCAGCCAGTCCATGCCGCCGTGACCGCCGCCTTTCTTGGCGAGTTCGCCCATCTTCACGAAGAGCGGATGCTCGTACTTCTTCATGATCGCTTCGAGTTCTTCCTTCTCCGTCCACTCGTGCGTGTTCTTCGTGAGGCCCTCGCACGCCAGCCGGTTCGGGAAACCGGCGAAGGTGCCTTTCGTGCCCTGGATCAGGTTGTGGCGCGAGTATGGCCGGGGCGAGGTCTCGTCCCATTGCACCATGAGCGACCGGCCGCGGGCGGTCTTGATGATCGTGGTGTTGATGTCGGCGCAGTTCCATTGCTTGATCTGGTTCCACTTGTGATCGGGCGGGAACTTCGCCTTCGCGAACAGTTCCCGGCCCATCGCCGGCGAGCCGACGGAGGAGAGATAATCAAACCGGTCGCCGCGGTTGATGTCCATGTACTGCGCGACGGGGCCGAGGCCGTGCGTCGGGTAGAGGTTGCCGTTGTACTTGGCGTAATGATACGTGCGCCATGAGCCGGTGCCGTGGTTGACCTCGTTCATCTGACTGCGCAACTCGTGGATGTACGCCGCTTCGCCGTGCAGGAGCTCGCCGAGCAGGCCGAGTCGGACGATGTTCAGGCAGAACAACTCCTCGCGGCCGTAATTGCAGTTCTCCATCATCATGCAATGCCGCTTCGTCTTCTCGGCCGTGTCCACCAGCTCCCAGCATTCGTCCACCGTGATCGCCGCCGGCACCTCGGTGAACGCATGCTTGCCGGCCTTCATCGCATCGACGCACATCTTCGTGTGCCATTCCCACGGCGTCGCGATGATGACGATGTCGATGTCGTCGCGTTCGAGCATCTTCCGGTAGGCATACTCGCCGTCGCCGTACGCGGCCGGCTTGGGCCGGCCTTTCTTCTCGACATGGGCCACCGCCGCATTTAACGTGGGTGGATGATTGTCGGCGATCGCAACCACGTCCACGCCCTCGAGCGTCAGCATCTGCTCCACGTGCCCGCCGCCGCGGGCGCCGACGCCGATGAACGCCGCCCGCACCCGCTCCAGCTTCGGCGCGCGGAACAATTCCGCGGCGCGCGGTGCCGCCGCGGCCGCGGTGTGGGGCGTGCCGATGCGGCTGAGGGCCAAACCCATGCCGGCGATGGCCGCGCCACGGATGAAATCGCGGCGCGAAACAGATTGCAGATCTAGTTGTGACATACGGGCGGCTCCTTATGTTGTGTTGCTTCGCAATTTATCAGATCACGTGCTAAACAGGCAAGCGCCATCACGGGGGAGGGTTTTTAAGCATTGTCTTCAACCACCGGGCATAGGTCAGTCCCAGGGGGGAAAAGAAATGATGACGACAAGATGATGGGTAAAGGAGGAATACCGTGAATAAACAGATCAATCGTCGGACATTTCTGAAAACGGCTGCCCTGGCCGCGGGAACCGCACATGCGCTGGCCTTCGCGCGCGCGGGCCGAGGCGCAGCAGCGCCGGCCACGAATACCCCGGCCGCGGCCGTCGAGCTGGCGGTTGACCTGGCGGTGGTGCGCCACCACATGGCTGGAGGTATGGGCGCTTCCTGGCACTCCATAGCGCGCGAGATGACGTTTGACGAAAAACTGCTGTCCATGGACCGCACCAACAAAACCGCCCGTGGCAGCGGCTGGGGTGCGAACCCGCCCGTCGCGGACGTGGCTAAATGGAAGCGCCTGGAGGACTGCGCGTCCTGGCTGGGCATGGACTGGCTGCGGGTGGAATTGCAACAGTGCAGCTATGAACCTGAGAAGGACCGTTTCGATTGGGCCAACGAAGAAATGCAGGCGCTGTATCGCATCCTCGACTGGTGCGAGCGCAACCAGGCGGACGTGTTTCTCACCCAGATGTACAGCAATGTCGAGTGGAACGCCTACGCGGGGGTTTCCCCGGTCCAGAGCGCGCCGCGGAATATGGACGATTTCGCCGTAGGGCTGGCGACGCTCGTCGAATACCTGGTGAACAAGAAGAAATACACCTGCATCAAATGGATTTGCATCACCAACGAACCCGCCGGCGACTGGTCATGGTGGCTCGGCCCCGGACGCAAGATGCTCTCCATCACACCCGGTCTGAAAGCGGTGCGCGCCGCCTTGGACCAGCGCGGCCTCCGCATCCCCTTGTCCGCGCCGGACTGGAACCACATTGGCGATCCTCCCGCACAAGGATTCGATTTCGCCCCGTATGTGGGCGCGTACGATTCCCACGATTACGGTCATGCCAACCCGATCGGCATGGGTCGCTGGGTCAAGCTGGCCCACGCGGATAACAAACCCTTCTTTCTGAGCGAGATGGGCAACATGTGGCTCGGTTGGGGCGACAGCCACCCCGGCCCCAGGAGCTACGCGCATGGCTTGTCGCTCGCCAACACGGTCCTGTCAGGGTTGAACACCGGCGTGGACGGCTTCAACCGCTGGAGCTTCACCAACCGGGGCGACCTCGATGGCCAATGGCAGTTGGTCAGGACCTGGGACAGCGCGAACAAAAAGTATCTGGACAAGGACGGGATCATGCCCGAGCCGGTGCCGTATTACACGTACGCCATGCTGACACGGTTTAGCGCAAAGCATTCGGCCGTCCTCGCGAGCACGGTGTCCGGAGGAACGTGGCCTGAATTCGAGGCCACGTATAAGCGGCCGCCTGCCGCCGGGGAGCAGTGGCCGGCCTTCGAGGCCTCCTATCGCGGGGTGAACCTCGTGGCCTTGCGCAGCCCCCAGGGCAACCTGACCTTCATCGTATTGAACAAGGCGGCGCTCGGGCAGGAACTCGTGTTGCGCCTGAACGGTATCGGCAAGGCCGCCACCCTGCATTGCTATCAGGTGACCGAAGCCGAAATCACCCAGCCGGACTTCAAGCTGGAGGCCCGGAAGACCTTTTCGGTGTCCGCGGCAACGCCGGTGCTCAAAGACAACCTGCCGCCCGCGAGCATCACCGTGTATTCAACCTATCGTCTTAAGCATGCCGAGGCCGGCATGACCAAGGACTGATCCATCGTTGGGTGTAAATAAGAAAGAAAGGGAGCCAGGTGCTATTATGAACAGGAAGAAGCTGCTGTGGCGGAGTGGTGGTTTGCTTTGCGGACTGGCCGGCCTGGTCTGTCTGGGCTGTGTCTCGCGGGAGCGGGCCGGGGTTGCCCGGGACAAACCGATTCGGGTGCTCTTCGTCTACGGCGGCGGCCATCATGCGCCCATCACGCCCTATATGCGCATGCTGGATGCCATGCCCGGGATCCAATGGACCCCGGCCCTGCTGCCGCAGTCGGCCGGGATGCTCAAGCCGGGACTGGAGCAGGAGTATGACGTGTTGCTGATGGTGCAGATGATGGGCCAACGCTGGGAGCAGGCGGAGTTTACCGCGGAACAGCGCCAAGCCTTTGCCGCGCTGCTGAACAAGGGGATCGGGGTTGTGGCGCTGCACCAGGCCATCGCGACGGAACCGGGCTGGGTGGAGTCGCCCCGGATCGTGGGCGGCGTCTGGCGCGACGCGCCGTATGAAGTGGACGGGCGCACCTATCCCAAGTCGGGGTGCCTGCACGATACCGACCTGCGCATCCGCGCCTGGGATCCGGCTCATCCCATCGTGCAGGGGGTGCCGGAATTTGTCATCAACGACGAGCTCTACCTGGACATTTACAAGGCGGACGACAATGTGCCGGTGCTCGTGACCGATCACCCGCAGGCCAAGGGCCGCAAGGAAATCGCCTGGACGCGCTCGTACGGGGCGAGCCGGGTCTTCTTCTTCCAGCTCGGGCACGTGCCGGAGAAGACCTGGGCGCGTCCGGAGTGCCGCCGCATCGTTCAGCAGGCGCTCCGCTGGGCCGCGGGGAAGTCGGCGGGGTAAGTGTAAAATGAATTTTCTTGTGGCATCCGCGGGGCGGAGGTAGATTACCACCCATGCAGGTGAGCATGGGTGCTGCCCACGTGAGCAGTTATTCGGCCGGGTGGAGGTGACCCTGCCCAAGCCAGGCCCGTCGCGAACTAACGGCGCGGTGCAGGATCTCCGGGCGCGCGGCAACAGTACCGTGGATATCGAGTGGAAGGACGGCAAAGCCAGCGCGTTCAAGCTCCGCTCACCGGAACCCCGGCCCGTGAAAGTCCGGGTCAACGGCCGAACTCAAAACGCAACGATGGAGAAACAATGACACCTGCCCTGCGCCCATGGATCAGCCCGCTCATCGCCCTCCTGCTGCTGACGCCCGGAACCCTCCGGGCGACCTGGTATCAGGAGAACATCGCCAACGGTTCAGACATCATCATGATGGACCTCCGCTGGCCGTGGTGGCCGTCGGGCACCTATTATGCCAATTGGAATACCCAATTCAATCCGAAGCCCAACAACGTCAGCTTCTATGCCGGATTCCTCGGCACCGTCCCCGACGGGCCGGGCTTCCGCCCCAATCCGGATGAAAACATCCAGGAGGCCTTCCGGCCCGGCTCGGTGTGGTCATTCTGGGGCAACGGCACGGACGGCACCCCGGTGCGTTTCACGGATGTGGCCCCCAACCTTTTCATCAAGAACGACTACGGCGGCGAAGGGTGCAGCGGCACGCTGGGCGCGGAGCTCTGGCCCTTTGTGAAGCGCAAGCAATGGTATACGATGTTGGGCCGGGTTTGGCTGCCGGTGGGCGGGACGAACGCCACCTATGCCCATGTCGGGCGCTGGATCAAGGATCCGGTGGATGGTCGCTGGCACCTCATCGCCATGGCCCGCCTGCCCATTCCGGCGACATCCTTCACCGGCAACAGCGGCTTCATCGAAACGCTGTCGGACGGCAAAGTGGTGCGACCGCTGCAACGGCGCTTCGGTTATTGCCGCAAGGACGGCCGCTGGCTGAAAGCAGACACCATCACCTTCAACGAAACGGACTATGTGGTGGTGAACACCATCCCCGAGGGCGATCATGAGTATGCGGCCATCGAGTATGCCGCCCAAACCGATTTGCTGCCGCAGCAACTCACCGGGAAACCGCTCACCCGCGACAGCACGCATGCCTTCAGGGTGCGGCAACCCGACCTGCCGGTACTGGACAAGCCCGCGGTGGTCCATGTGCGGGCCGAAACGACGGGCAGCCAGATCGCGGTGTCGTGGGAGGTTCCCGACACGGCGTCGCCCGCCTTGGCCTACAAGATCGAGGTCTTTGCCAATCCCGAATGCCGGGGCGACGCGCAAGCGGTGAAGGAAGAACGCATGCCAACGGTGCGCCACGCGCTGCTCGATGCCGCCGTGCCGGCGGCGACGATCCGGCTGACGGTGACCGACATCTTCGACCAAGCGGCGCCGCCGGTCATCGTGACCGCGGCCGCCAGCAAGGCGCCGTTAGAGGCGAAAAAGGCCCCGGCGACGGTTCCGGGCCTCGCTTATGAGTTGTTCCACAAGGACTCGACGCGGAAGGTCAACTATTTCAACCCGCCGCTCCAGCAACCCAACGAGCAACACCACTGGCTGAACCTGGAGGAAATTCCGCAGGGCAAGCTCTTCCGGAGCGGTCTGGCGCGGGGCTTCGACCTCGGCGTATGCGAACAACGCACCTCGGGATACGCCCTGACTTTCACGGGTTTCCTCCGCGTGCCCGTCGCCGGACTCTACATTTTCCGCGCCCAAATCGATGGCGGCTACCGCATCCAAATCGATGGCGCGGAGGTGCTCGTGTGGGATGGCCAGCACGGCACCACCGAAAAAGCCGCGCTCTGCAATCTAACCCAAGGCGACCATGCGCTTGCGGTGACCTATCTCTATGATCGTCTGCCAGCACGGAACTTCGGCATCCATTGGGAAGGTCCGCGGCTGCCGCGCCAAGCCATCCCGCTGGAGGCGTTGCGGGTCGCGGATACAGGAGCGTATCCATGGCCGACGGTCAAGGCCGAGGCGCCGGGCGACGGCACGGGACGGGTCGCCGTCACCGTGGATGCGCGCGGCCATCAGATTAACAAGACGGCGCTGTTCCTCGGACAGCTTCAATTGGCGGAGAGCAGCGGCACGGCGGCGTTGAAATACGAAGGGCCCTTGCCGCGCGGTGCGGTCACGCTGTGGTGCCGGGTGATTTTCGATGAGCGCCATTCCGTGGATTCCGCGCCAGCCATCCTCAACGTGACCGGCAAGCCGGTGGACGCGAACTGGACGGTGCGCAACGTCAGCGATGCGAAGGCCTCCGCCGGACTCTGGCAGACCGGCCCGCAAGCCTTCCGGTTCTTCGGCAACGGCATGCACACGGCGACCCGGCAAATCACCGGCGACTTCACGGCCACCTGCCGCATCGACGCCTATAACGGATCTCACGGTGAACCGGTGAACCACCGCGCGTGGGTCGGCCTGACCGCCCGTGAACACGGCGACCGGCTGAACTGGGACTGGGGCCGGGATTTCCACCTTGTCCAGACGGCCAGGGACGGCCTGCGCGTGTCCGCCGACTTCTCGGATCTGGGCTCGGGCCGGCTCGCGACGTATAATCTTCCCAGGGACCGGCCGTGGATTCGCATCGTCCGGCAAGGCCAGGTTTGGACGGCGTGGTCATCCGCCGATGGCCAGCAGTGGGAACTCGGCGCCTATCAGCACAAGAGGACCCGGCCGCAGATGGATGTCGGCTTGTTCTTCAGCGCCCTGCCCCAGGATGCACGCGCACACTACCACGCCAGCGTCTCGGAACTCTCGATCGTGCCCGGCGTGCGGCCAGCCTCGACTCCGCCGCTCCCGGTCGTGGCGCAGCATACCGCCGGTGCACGCCTGACCGGCGTGGCCATGGCGCGCTCCAACACGCAGGTGGTGGTGGTCAGGTCGTCGGCGGCCGGGCTCCTCCGGTCCACCGATGGCGGCAAGACGTGGTCGGCGGCCAACGGCAACCTCGGCGGCGACGATCTGGCGGTGCGCAGCGTGGCCATTCACCCGCATGACCCGCTCATCATGTTGCGTGCCGGCGGGCGCGGCGCGGGCGGACGCCTGTGGAAAACCACCGACGGCGGCAAGACGTGGACCAAGCTCGCGCTTGACGGCGATTTCGACGGGGCCGGCCCGTCGGCGTTGTGCGGCGAGGTGGTCGCGTTCGACCTGCGGACACCGCAGACGGTCTATGTGGGTTGCGAGTCCAAAGGCTTCTTTAAGAGCACCGATGGCGGGGTGACCTGGAAACTTTTAGGCCTGGCCGGCCAGCGCATCACGGCGGTGCAGGTGTGGCCGTGGGAGCGGTTTTATCCCGCGCTGGCCCAGGGCACGACCCAACTCTGCGTCACCACCTGCCCGGATCGTTGGATGACCTATCTGGGCCGGGGGAAACCGGGCGTCGTCACGACGGAGACCAAGGCGCGGACCTATGTCTCCGGTGACAATGTCCAAACCCTGGCCGTGTTGGACGAGCGGGATGATACCGGTTTCACCAATGTCGCCTGGGACAAGTCGCTCCAGTCAACGCGGGAAATCAGTTATGCCACCACCCATGGCTATCAGGGCAACTCCGGCGGTCACATGTCACTCTTCCCCGCGCTGAAAAACCTCGAATGGCTCCGGCCCTTCACCGCCTTGGGCACCACCGCCATGGGCGAGGGCCGCATGGGCCGTTTCCTCACCCAGGCGCTCGATCCGGAAGTTCCGGGGCGTCTCTCCCGCTGCTCGGGCGGCTGGGGGATGGATTGGTCGTGGCTCCCGGCCAAGGGCACGGCGCCCAAGGGCGGCCTCATCGCGGCCTGCGGCGAGCATGCCCAGGGCAACCAATGGTGGTTCGTGCATACCGACGGCCTCTACTTTTCGCCCGATGGCGGCGCCACCCTGAACAAGGTGCTCGATGAATCAGGAAAAAAATGATTCCACCATCCTCATGATGGATCGTATCCATTCCCACCGCACCCCAATCCACCCCCAGCAATGAAGAAAGTGAATCCCATGAAAAAAGACCGATTGTTTGCATCTGGGCTTGCGTTCGCGCTGTGCGCGGTCGCCATCACATCACCGGCGTCCGCCAGTGATGACATCCTGATCAACGATTTCGAGGCGGCCGACTACGGCGGCTGGAAAACCGCAGGCAAGGCGTTCGGTACGGCCCCGGCCAAGGGCACCCTCGGCGGGCAGATGGAAGTCACGGGGTTTCAGGGACAAGGGCTGGTCAACACGTTTCTCGGCGGCGACGGGCCGACCGGCAGTCTCACCTCGCCCGAGTTCACCATCGAGCGGGACTACATCAAGTTCCTCATCGGTGGCGGCGGCCACCAGGGCAAGACCTGCATGCACCTGCTGGTTGCCGGCAAAGCCGTCCTCTCCGCCACCGGCCCCAACACCGAGCCGGGCGGCAGCGAAGCCCTCCACTGGGAGAGCTGGGACGTGAAGAAGCACAAGGGCAGCAAAGCGGCCATTCAAATCGTCGATGACGCTTCCGGTGGCTGGGGCCACATCAACGTGGACCAGATCGTGCAGAGCGACACTGCCGCCAAGAAGCGGCCCCCGGCATTCAAGCCGGCCCAAGCGCCGCCGCCGCCCGAGAACGCCCGCGAAATCAAGATCACAGGCAAGTATCTCATCTTCCCCGTTTCTAACAAAGGACAGCGCGGACGCCTAACGGTCAAGGTCGGCGACCAGTTGGTCCACAGCCTCAATTGCGACTTCCCGCCTGACAAAGACGCCATCGACTGGTGGGCCTGGCTCGACATGTCGGAATACGTCGGCAAAACCGCCAGTATCTCGGCCAAGGCGGCGTCTGATGTGGCAGCCCTGATCGAGTCCGGCAGCCAGATCCGCCACCTCCAACCGCTCTACGACGAGGCGCTGCGGCCCCAGTTTCACATGAGCCAGATGCGTGGATGGAACAACGATCCGAACGGGATGTGTTATGCCGACGGCCAATACCACTTTTTCTGGCAGAGCAACCCGGCGGGGTTTTCGTGGCAGAACATGTATTGGGGCCACGCCACCAGCCCCGACATGGTTCACTGGACCGAGCAGACCCACGCGCTTCGCCCGTTCGGCGGCCAGGTCGCCAACCGCCATCCGTCGATGGCCGTCGGGGAATGCTTCTCGGGCAGCGGTAATGTGGATGTGAACAACACCGCCGGCTGGCAGAAAGGCAAGGACAAGACGATGGTTCTGGCATTCACCGACACCGGTTGCGGCGAGTCGCTCGCGTATTCGACGGACCGGGGCAAGTCGTGGACCTACTACGAAGGTAATCCCGTCATCAAGCACAACGGCCGTGATCCGAAATTGGTCTGGTATGAACCAGGCCAACACTGGGTTATCGCCCTTTTTGACGATCGTGCTCCTTATGGTGGAAACATCTCCTTCTATACCAGCAAAGACCTCAAGCAATGGGCATACTCGAGCAGTGTTCCCGGCTACCACGAGTGTGCCGAACTGTTTGAACTTCCCGTGGATGGCAATCCGGCCAACAAGAAGTGGGTGATCTTCGCCGGGGATGCCCGCTATGCCATTGGAAATTTTGACGGCAAGAAGTTCACTCCTGAACACCAGGGTAAACACCAGGTCCACTGGGGCCCATACTACGCATCCCAATGCTTCAGCCATCCGCCCGACGGACGCGTCGTGCAGATCGGCTGGGCACAAATCGGAATGCCGGGCATGCCGTTCAACCAGACGTTCAGCGTGCCGACCGAACTGACGCTGCATACCACCGCCGCGGGCCCCCGCATGTTCGCCTATCCGATCAAGGAACTCGCGCAACTGCGCAAGCCGAACCCCCAAGCGGTTTCCAACAAAGCTCTGACGGCAAGGGCGCCGCCGCGCAGGCCGTGCTGCGCTTCGGAGGCAATGCGGTGACGTATCATTTCGAATCCCAAAGACTCGACGACATGCCGCTCAAGCTGAAGGACGGCAACGTCACGTTCCGCGTGCTGGTGGACCGCCCGATGTTCGAAGTGGTCGGCGGCGGCGGCGAGTGTTTCAAGACCAGCGCCCGCAGCGACATGGGCAAGCCCCTTGGCGCCATCTCGCTGACCGCCCAGGGCGACCCTGTCCGTCAGGCCCCATTACAAACCATGTTGCCGGCTGGCTTGGCCGCTTTTGCTGCTGACCTGTCAGACGGCGTTTTGCGCGCCGCCGGACGATTGGCGCAAGAACCTGCCCGAGCCTGTGGTGGAGGCGCATCCGGGCTGGGTCGCGCTCTATTATGATACGTGGAGAATCGCGGACGCGAAAATGAGCAAATACGCGGATCAATTCATGTTCGATACCGCCTTCACGAAGGGCCGAATCTGGATGTGGGATACCGTCTGGATTTCCCATTTCGGCATTTATGTGCAGGACGCCAACCCGCGGATCACCCATCCGATGCACGGGCACGATCTGTTCTACGGTGTGCAGCGCCAGGACGGCTGTATCCCCCATGTATGGGACGTGACCGGCCGTCACGACTGGGGCGTGCATAACCCGATTTTCAGCCTGGGTGAACTCAATGGCTACCGGCACACCGGCGACAAAAGCAGGCTGGTAAAGGCACTGCCAATTCTTGATAGATTCTTCTTCTACATGAAGGGGAAATACAGCGATCCGTCGGGGCTCTATCGGATCTTCGACTGGAACAACGGGATGGACAACCGTCCGTGCCCCGGCCTTTCCATCGATTCCACCTGCGAGCAGGCGATGGTGGCCGCGCAGTTGAAAGAGATGGCGGAGATCGTCGGTGACCAGGAGCGTGCGGCCAAGTTCGAGAATGAACATCTCGCCCTCAAGAAGTTGATCAACGACAAAATGTGGCATGCGGGCGACCATTTCTATGTCGATTGCAACAGCAAGAAAGAGCCGGTCAATGTATGGTCCGTCGCCTCATACTGGGCGTTGTTGTCCAAAGTGGCGCCTGCGGATCGCGCCAAGCAAATGAAGGATCATCTCTTTGACCCGGCCAACTTCAAAACCCCGGTCATGGTCCCGACGCTGGGCCGGAAAAGCTCCAGCTATAACGGGAAAGGCGGTGACTACTGGCGGGGCTCCGTCTGGATCCCCACCAGCACCATGGTTATCAAGGGCCTGTTGGAATACGGCTACCTGGCCGAGGCCCGGGAGATTGCCATCAACGGCTTGGAAGGCATCTATGCGACCTGGAAAAACACCGGGACGCTCTTTGAAAACTATGATCAGGAAAAAACGGGCGCGCCCGGGGGCAGCAGCAAGCGTGATTTTGTGGGATGGACCGGGGTTCAACCCATTGCCACCTTGATCGAAACCATCATCGGGATCAGGGCCCATGCTCCCGAAAACAAGATCACATGGACCCTGCGCATGACGGAGAAACACGGTGTGCGTAAACTGAAGTGGGGGTCGAACTACAGCCAGCAAGTGGACCTGATTGCGGACGCCAGAAACACCCAGGATGATGCCGTCACGATTCGCGTGGACACCAATGCACCCTTCACGCTGGAAGTGGACACCGGGTTTGCCACGCGGACTTTTGCCATCCGGGACGCCGGCCAGAAGACGTTCACCATTTCAAAACACTGACGCGCAAGCAAGCGCGAACCATGAATTTCATCAACCCCTCAGCGCGCCCGCGCGCCCGCGCTCGGATTAGCGCCTGGGCTTGTTCAGGCGCGCTCACCCCCCCACAAAATCCTAGCGCTGACCCGCGGGGAACGAGCAGGCGTAAGAACCTTAGCCCCCTCCTGTTGGCGGGTCTGCTTGCCGGAACCCTCCTGGCCGAAGAACCGACGGGCGTGGTGGCCATGGCCGCGGGCGTGCCGCCCGAAAAACACGGCCCGGATGTGGCGGCGCTTGAACCCTTGCCGCAGCATTCCCTCCTGGCCGGGTATCTTGCCGGGAGAGACCTGCCGGAACGGATTATCTATGTGGTGCGGCCGCCCTTTGGGCGTTTCCACGGTTATGAAACCTTCAATCCCGGACAAAAAATTGGCGCGAGTCAGTTGCGGGTCAGAAACCTGAGGACAGGTGCAGATCGTATCCTGCTGGAAGACACCACGGGTACGATCAGGAATCCGTCCGTTCATTACGACGGGCAGCGGATCCTTTTCTCGTACCGGCGCGGCGGGGAGGATTACCACCATCTGTACGAGATCGGCGC
>JAPLSZ010000149.1:21320-41230 GCA_026398385.1 Kiritimatiellota bacterium
GTATCGCCTTCGTCAGTTCCCGCGCGCGCCGGTGGGTCTCCTGTTTCGTCACGCCGGTGGGCTTGATCTACCGGTGCGATGCCGCTGGCGGCAACATCCGCCTGTTGACCTCCAACGTGGATCACGACCTGCGCCCCCGGATGATGGCCGATGGGCGGTTGCTTTTCACGCGCTGGGAGTATGTGGACCGCAACGAAGAAGGCGAGTGGGAACTCTGGGCCATGCGGCCCGACGGCTCGGGACTGGCCAAACTTTTCTCGAATCAATTGATGAGCGCCCGGCCGATCCCTGGTTCCAATCGCCTTATCGCGGTGAGTTGCCTGAAGAATGCCGGTTTCCGGAGCGGTCCCTTGGTGACGGTGGATCCCGGGTTTGAACCCGATGCCGGCGCCACCCTGCGATTTGAGGGGGCCTGGGGCCACGGCGCGGTCATCACCCCCATCGATGGCGGTGCCGGGCAGACACCGCCCCGCGCCCCGCAGGGCTTGCTCTGGTCAGGCAGCAACCGCGATCCCCTAGCGGTCTCGGACCGCTGGGCGTTCTTCGCCTCATCGCAAGGGCTGGAGCTCCTGCGCCTGCCCGATGCCGGAGCACAGGCGCAACACGAATTACTGGTGGCCCATCCCCGGCCGCGCGCACCGCCCCAGGCGACCCCCGGCGCGCTCTTTTATCATGAGCCGGAAGCGTTGGCGCCACACCCGCGCGAACCGCTCGTGGCGCCGGTGACCGATTGGGCCAAGACCACCGGCCGGTTATTGCTCGCGGATGTGAATCGGAAACGACCCGAGGCGAACCCGCCGGAAGGATCGGGAAATTCGCAGGGCCTCCATCCGGGAGAAATCAAGGCCATCGCCGTATATGAGATATTGCCTACGCCGTTCAAGTCCAGCGACAACACCTCGGGCCAACTCAGTCTGGGCAGCACGTGGAACCTCAAGCGCTATCTCGGGACCTTCCCGGTCGAACCCGATGGTTCAGCCGCCGTGGAGATTCCGGGGCGCCGCTTCCTGCAACTCGTCGGTCTCGACCAGCACGGCGACGGCATCAAGCGCATGCACGCCGGCCTGAGTGTCATGCCCGGAGAAACCAGGGGTTGTGTCGGTTGCCATGAGTATCGCACGCAGACGCCGCAGGCGACGCGGACGCTCCAGGCGCTGAACCGACCGGTCAGCCTACTGAAAGTCGAGTCCGGCCTGCCGGCTGACGGCCTGGTGGGCTACGTACGGACGATCCAACCCATCTGGGACCGGCACTGCGTGCGTTGTCACAATTCCGGCCAGTGGGCGGGCGGGCTGAACCTGTCGGCCAACCGCGGGACACTCTATTCGCACAGCGCGTTTCTGCTGGTTTGGCGAGGGCTGGTCTCGCTGCCCGCCCTACGGGGCCAGGACCTGCCCTACCCCCAGACCCTCGGCGCTCCCGCCTCGCCTCTGTTGAAACTCCTCCGCACGGCACACCACGGCGTGAAAATTTCGGACGCGGAGATTCGACGGGTCCAGATCTGGATTGATAGTGGCGGAATATATGCCTCGCACAACGCCTGTAATGATACCGGCTACGGTCCGGATTTGAAACTACCCTTGGGTCCGTGTGTCTCCTGCCACAAACACTCCCAGGAGTTCCAGGCAAAACACGGCAGCGACGGACCACACGGCGACCGGCGCGAGCGCTTTCCGGGGTGGTCCAGTCTGCTGGTGGATCTGACCCAACCGGAATACTCCCTGGCCTTGCGCGCGCCCCTGGCCAAAGCGGCGGGAGGGTTGGGCTGGTGCCAGCAATCCGATGGCCAACCGGTCTTTGCAAGTAAAGACGATCCGAACTACAAAATAATGGCCGCCCGCATCCCCAAGCCCGACGCGTCCGGTCGGGTGCCGGTCAACAGTTTTGAATGGCCTGGTTTCCAGCCCGCGGCCCGCTACCTCGAAATGATGCAGAAGTTCGGGGCGCTCCGCCCCGACTTCGATCCGGAGAGGGAACAACTGGATCTGCAGGCCCTGGACGAGAACTATTATCGACTCTTCTATCCCGGCGCCGATGATTCCGGCATGAGTCACTACGAAGTGGGCGCGTGCGGAGAGGGGTGATGCTTCCGTCACGTCACGGGTAGGCGTCGGGCCCAAGGCGTTCCAGGAATACGCCGAGGGACCGCACCTCGCTAGGGCCTACCCGTCTGGGCCGTGGCTTTTGGTTATGCGGGGGAACGCGTGCCCCGTTTAAGGCGTCAAGGCAGGCTGATCACCCGCGAACTTCCAGCCCGGCTTCATGTCGCGCGCAAGCTGCGCCAGCGAACGGTGTACCTCGTTCTCCAACAGCAGCCAGTCCACGCGACCCGCCGGATCGAGCGCGTCGAAATCCAGTTTCTCCAGCCGGGCTTGCCACCCCGCCAGCAGTCTTTCGAGGCGGTCCAAGCGGACGGCCGACCAGGGCAGATCGTAGAAACCCGCCGTGTCGCTCCGGTCGGCATCATAGGCGCGGATAAGCTCGGGCAGGGACGGGGCGGCTACGCTAACGGACGGCCCGACGGCGGCCGGCGGGAACAACGCCAGCCAGGCAAGCCTCTTCACCAGGGGCTTCACTGCTGAGGCGCCTGCCCATAGCTTAAAAACACGACGCCGTCGGCCGGGATCTCGAAGCGCTGCCGGCCGGAGACCGGCAGCCTGTTCCCCGTCCAGAGATCCCGCAGGGCATACGGCTGGTCGGGCTCCAAACCCAAGTCCTTCAGGCCTTTCTCAACCGTGACCGCTTTAGCGCCGTCCCGGTTGAAGATGCCAATCCAGCCGTTCTTTTCGTTGCCGTGCTCGGGGGTCTTCCAAACGTCGATCTTCCCCTCGCGCTGCACCAGTCGGCCAATGACGCCGTTCTGATCGCAGCGGAGGATGTCGGGATGGGTGAAGAGGCTCATGGAAAAATCATCCATACTGTAGAGGACGCCGCCGAGCATCAAAGGCGAGGCGGCCAACGCGCGTTGGACCATAAACGTGCGCTTCTGGTCCTGGGTGAACTTGCACGCCCGGCCACCGTCCTTGTTCACCACATTGAGTCTGCCGAAACAGACCATGTCCATGTCCAAGAAACTCCCCGCGGCGGGACCGGCATAGTTCTGCATCGCCTCCCAGCGATGGAAGGCCGTCTCCAAGCTGCCTTTGTTGTCCCAGATGTCGCTGGTGATCCGCACCATGTTCGCTTTCTGGTACGCGTCGCTGTGCGCCACATTGATGTCATCGCCGGGGGAAAGGCTGAGCACGATCTTGCGGCCGCACTTCCCGATCGCTTTGACCACCGCGTCCACTTCGCCCGGATTCGGCACGATATCGTCGAACTTGATAAAATCAACGCCCAGGTCCGCGTACTTCTTGACCAGCCCGTCATAGTACTCCTGAGCGCCGGGTTTGGTCATATCGACGCCGTAGTTCCACCAGGGCGCCCCGGCCCACGGGCACGCGGATTTCATGTTGACAATGTCCTTCATGTGGTAGGTTGTCCCTGCGACCGGGAGATTCTCCGCCACCGCCCGGCGGTTAATCCCCCGGAGGAGCCAAATGCCGAATTTCACGCCCTTCTGGTGGGCATAATCGACCGTGTACTTCAAGCCGTGCGGAAAGAAGTGCGGGTGCGACTCGGGCCGGCCATATTCATCCAGGGCCATGGTGCTGCCCTCGCCCTGCCCCGACAGAAACCAGCCGTTATCCACCGTCACCGTATCGTAGCCATACGGCAGGAGTTTCGCGCTGAGAAAATCGATGTTCTTCAACAATTCCTGCTCCGTCACGTAAATACTGTAGCCCGTGTAGCTGTTCCAGCCCATGGGGGGCACCGCGTGCCCGGCGGCTTTCCGCACGGCCGCGACCGGAGCGTGCGCCGGCGGCACCAGCGCCGGCTCCGCAACGGAACAGGCGGCGCCCGCCAGCCAAACAGCCACGATGGCCGGAACGGTTGCCGCCCCGGCCCACACTCCGGCGGTCAGCGGCCGACTCTGACGTTTTCGTTGCATAGGAATACTCTTCTGGTTGAGGCGTTTGTACTAATCCACCAACTCCCGTTCGATCTGTTCCAGCGATTTCCCCTTGGTTTCCGGCAGCTTGAGTTTGATGAAAACAAAGCCCGCCACGCAGATCGCGGCGTACAGCCAGAACGTTCCGGCCGAGCCGAACTTCGCGTTCAATATCGGAAACGTGTAGGTGAGAATGAAACACGCGATCCACAGCGCCGACACGGCCACGGACATGGCCGCGCCGCGAATGCGGTTGGGGAAGATTTCCGAGATCACCACCCAGGTCACCGGCGCGAGCGACATCGCGTAACAGCCAATGGCCGCCAGCACCAGGAGCAACATCGGCAGCCCCTTGACCCCGCTGCTGTAGCAGAACCCCATCGCGACGTAGATGACCGCCAGCCCGGCGGCGCCGACCAACATCAGCGGTCGCCGTCCGCCGCGATCCACCACGCCGAGCGCCACAAAGGTGAAAGCGAGGTTCACCGATCCGGTCCACGCGATGTTCTTGAGCACGGACGAGATGTCGTAACCGGCGGCGCGGAAGATTTCTTCGGCGTAGTTGAAGATGACGTTGATGCCGCACCATTGCTGGAACACGGCGAGCACGACGCCGAGCACCAGCACCTTGCGCATCTTCGGTTCGAGCAAGTCCGAAAAACGCACGCGCCGGATTTCCTCGCCGGCCAGCGTGGACGCAATGTCGGCGAGCGCAGCGTTCGCGTAGGGCGCGCCGCCAATCCTGGTCAGAATGCCCCGGGCGCACTCCGGCTTGCCGTTTTTCGCCAACCAGCGCGGACTTTCCGGAACCAGCACCATGCCGAGGAAGAACAGCAGCGCGGGCGCGGCGGTGAGGCCGAACATCCAGCGCCAACCTTGCTGGCCAAACCAGGAATTCCGGATGAATTCATCGGTCGCGCCCGCCGGCAGGTGGCGCACGAGAAACCAGTTGATGTATTGCGCGAGCAGGATGCCGATGACGATCGTGAGCTGGTTGATGGAAACCAGCTTGCCGCGCATCTGCGCCGGCGCGATCTCGGCGATATACATCGGCGAAAGGTTGGACGCGAGGCCAATGGCCACGCCGCCAAAAATGCGCCAGGCGATGAAGATCGCGAAACTCTGGGCCAGCGCGTTGCCCAGGGACGTCACGGCAAAGATCAGCGCCGCGACGATGAGCAGCCGCTTGCGGCCGAATTTGTCGCTGAGCATACCCGCCGCCAAGGCGCCCACCAGACAGCCGATGAGCGCGCAACTGTTGGCCCAGCCGATCTGAGCCGCGCTGGTGAGTTCAAAATACCTTTGGAAAAACGGCTTCGCGCCGCCGATGACCACCCAGTCCCACCCGAACAGCAGCCCGCCCATCGCCGCGACGATAGAAGCGAGCCACACATAGCCCAAATTATAAACCGGCTTCACGCCGCTGTCCGTTATTCCACCGCCCGTTGCTGTAATCATGGTTTCTCCCGCTTCCTTTCAGATTCCTATCGTCGTTTATCGGCGTTCACCCGAACTCCGCAATCCGCTGCTATTTCCCGCTGTCCTTGATCGCCTTGAACATCGCCAGCATGTTTTCAACCGGCACGTTGCTTTGGACGTTGTGCACGCTGTTGAACACGAACCCGCCGTCCTGGTTGAAGATGTCGATCCGCTCCCGCACCTGCCGGGACACTTCCGCCGGCGTGCCAAACGGCAGCGTACCCTGCGTATCCACCCCGCCGCCCCAGAACACCAGTTGTCTGCCGAACTCCTGCTTCAACTGTTTCGCGTCCATGCCCTCGGCCGAGCATTGCACCGGGTTCAGCACATCGAAACCGGCCTCGATGAAATCCGGGATCAGCTCGCGAATCGCCCCGCAGGAGTGAATAAAGGTCTTCCAGGTCGTCAGCTTGTGGATCCTGTCGTTCACCTGCTGGTGAAACGGCTTGAACAAGTCGCGGTACGCCGCGACCGACGCGAAGAGCCCGCGTTGGGTGCCAAAATCCGTGCCGCTGACAAACACAACCTGCGGCATGTCGCCCACCGCCCTGGCCAGCGTCTCAATGTTCTGCAGGGCCAAGGCACACTGCTGCTCAAAGATTTTGTAAATGAAGTCTTTCCGGGTGATGGTGGAAACATACCACTCCTCCAGGTCCCGGATCCCTGGCGTGCGCTTCATCCAGGTGGCCGGAACGAGCGCGATGTCCCCGAACCCGCTGCCGGGAAAGGTCATGTAGATGCCGTACCGTGTCCGGTCATAGACCGGCTTGATGCTATTGACGAAGTGATCCACATCCTCTTTACCGAAGAGGCCAAACTCCGCGCAGTTATCCTCGAGCCTGGGGTGCTCATCATCGAACGGCTCCTGCCGCCGGGTGGCGTCAAAGAAGAAGGAACCTTTCGGCATCACCGCGGAAGGCGGGACGCCGGTATCGCCCTGCGGATACATCTCGATGCCGCCCCGGGCATCCACCGTCCAGTTGAATTTCTCCGGCACCAGCACCGGCGTGCCGTCATGCATGGTGAAAGGCTTCCAGCCCTCGTTCGGGAACCCGAACATGTTGCCGCGCGGGTGAATGCCGACGACATCCAGCGACAAGGCCTGCCGCAGCTCCTCGTCAATCTCGCCCAGCATCTGGTAGGGCTCGATGACCTTGACCCGGTGAGCGCTCGCGCCCAGGACCGCCTGGCGCAGACGGTGGACCGCGCCGGCACCCATCCCGGTCTGCCCCCCGGCCCCGAAATCCACACACACCCGGTCAACCGCTTTATGATTCAGCGTCGCCTGCAGTCGTTCACGAGAATTCATGGCCATCCGTCCTCCCCGGGACTCTCCACATTTCTGGTGATAATCCATACCCGCCCACGGCGGCACGGTGCAAGCCTGAAGTTTTGGATAAGGCAGCCTTCACCGGGGCGTTTCACCATGCGCCTGGAATGGTCCCGGACGATTCACCGATCCGTGCGCCAACTTCAACCGCTCCGGCCGGTTGATGTAGTCCGGCCACAAGGGGCAGTTCAGGTCGATCCACGCCTTCACGCGCTGTGACTCCTCAGGCGTGAGGGCCACCTGGTAATGGCCGGCTTCGAGCACCTGGATGAGCCGGCTCTTGACCGTGCCGAAGGTCAACGGCTCGGCCTTGTGATGCCGCTGCCCATACCCCCAGTCGAAATAATGCACCCAGCCCCGCTCGATCAGCGTCCGGTAGGAGGCCGGGACGCCACCGCCATCCAGCGTGCCGGCGAGGTTGATCCGGTCCTTGTCCTGCGCGTTGTGGCAGTTGACACACTTCGCGTCCCACACCGGTTGCACCACCTTTTCGTAGGCGAACGGCCCGGCGCCCCACGGCGGCGGCTGGAGCTGGCGCGGCGGGTGTTGCATGGCCAGCCGCACGGTCCCTGAAACCGGCGGAGTGCTCAGGCGATCCTCGTGACAGCCAATGCAACCACGTTTTTCGCCCGCTTGCAGTTGCACAACACTCCGCATCCTCTGCAGCTCGTTGAAGTTCTCGTCAAGCACTTGAAAATACAGCACCTTGCCCGCCGGCGCGTAGAAGCAGGCGGAGCCATCGGCCTCCACCGGCACCAGGCCCAGTACGCCTTTGGCCACATAACTGGGCCAGCCGTTCGGTCCGCTGACCATGTGGACAGGTGTGGCATACCAGTCCTGGAACGGCTCATGATCCTGCTGGTAATCGCCGCCGGCCAGTTGGATCAGGTCGGCGAGCACCTCCTGGCAGACCCGAAGGTACTTCACCTGGCCGCGTTTCACCTTCGGCTCCAGCCCGCGATACACGTCGGCCACCACAAACTCGCCTTGCCCGGAATCCGCCTCTGCCGCGGCCATCGTCCGGCTCAACACCGGCGGCGGCGGCGATGGCCGTAGCGGCCTGGGGGCCATGCTGCCCATGGCAGGGTCAAGATAAAGCACCTCGCGGTTGCCCCAGCGGTCGATCACATACAACCCGAACTTGTCATCGGGCGCATGGCTGCAGAGGAATAGATCGCGGCTGATGGGATAGGGATCGCGAAAACAGTTCTGACGCAACCAGGCCATGTCGTACTGCGGCGGCACATCGGGCGTCAGGCTGGTGATGGCATGGGGATTGGACCGGCCCCGTTGCGGATCGAGCAACGCGAGGGGCCCGTTCAAATCGCCCCCATGCGAGATCAGCGTACAGACGATCTCGCTGGTGCCCGGCACTTCATGACCGTTGACGTAGCAGTTGCTGGTGTTGTTGCCGAAAACAAGTTCCGGATGCGAGCCGTCCGGATGGATGGCCCACAGCGTGTGGCCGAAGTTGGCCCCTTTGTCGAGATACTCGGAGCGCGTCCAAAGGAGCCGTCCGTCGCGCATGACCGTCGGCGCCCATTCGCTCACGTTGGCATACGAGAGCGGCTGGATCTGGCTGCCGTCGGCCGCCATACGGAAGAGCACGAACGCCTGCGGACGCCAGCACAGGAAACGCGCTTTGCAGCGCGTGCTCATAAACGCCACCCCGCCATCCGGCAGGGGGCACGGATAATAATCGTAAAAGGGCCCGTCGGTCACTTGCCGGGCTTCGCTGCCGTCCACCTGCATGCGCCAGAGGTGGAAGTAGTCCTTCTTGGTGGCGCGGTAGCCAAACCAGACCGTGCGCGCGTCATACGTGAGGACCGGATCCCGCGCCACTCCGTCGCGCGCGTCAAACAACGTGGTCAGCTTCGCCTGCCCCGGCGCCAGGCGCCCCTGCTCGCGCGGAATGTCCAGCACGCACACGCCGCCGCCGGACGCGCCCTGCGGATCGAAGATGTCGCTGTAGTTGTGTGAAGGCTCGTAGGCTTGGCGTTTGACGAACAGGATGCGCTCCAGCGGCGCCAGGTCCGGATCACGCAGGAACAGGGCGCTTGGCCCGGCGGGCCTGGTAGCGGAGGTTGGCCAAGGCGTCGCCAGTCAGGGCGGGCGACGCGGCGCGGCGCCGGAACTCATCCAGTTCCGCGCGCTCGCCGCGGGTGTCGAGTCCGCGCCCGCCGAGGCGCGTGATCAGCTCGTCCATCTGCCGCAGCACGCGCACACCAGGGTCGGTCGCATCCACCTTGCGGAGGCTGGCTTCCTCCCGGGTGAACGCGCGCCGCAGCAGGTCTTCCTCCGTCAGGGGGGCGTCCGGCCGCAGGGTACCGTCAGCCAGCCTGGCGACGCTGCGCCAATGCTGCCCGTCATCCGATAGACAGACCTCGACCGCGCCGGGCATCCGGTCTGCGTAGCGCCCCTCGCGATCCCGTGAAATCACAATCTTCGAGACGGTACGCGGTTGGGGCAGCTCGATCTGGACCCACTCGTTGCGCGAGCCGGCCGCAATCCAGCTATGGCTGTTTCCGTAGCGTCCGTCATTGAGATGGGCGACTTGGTGGATGGCGTGCCCCGGCAGGAGCGACGAGGCGCTGGCTTTGGCGCCGCTGCTGGCGAGCGCCAGGTTGGTTCCGCCCTCAGGCCCATAGACCTCCAACTCGTCAATGCACGGCATGTCTGGCGAGTGGCG
Organism: Kiritimatiellota bacterium; assembly: GCA_026398385.1. GTDB lineage: Bacteria > Verrucomicrobiota > Kiritimatiellia > CAIQIC01 > CAIQIC01 > CAIQIC01. The sequence goes on from JAPLSZ010000149.1 coordinate 30,810, forward strand.
TAGTTCAACCCGTACGAACGTCGCGGATTGCGGGGCAAAAGGGATTTCGTTGGGCAGCGCGGGGCTGAGCGGCAGGCTGGCGGCGCAGGCCTGCGCCGCCGTCAGGGCCAGCGCCAGCCCCGCCGCGCGGCGGCGACGCCGGGGCCGAGCCGCGCCCGCAGACATGGTGCTGCCGGCGCCGTGTTGCGTTCGCAGCGGAGGTGCCCCCGAGCGGGGCGGCCTGTCCTGTTTCCGGTTCATTCTTGCTTACTGCGCTGCCCCTACGCGCACGCCCTGCCCCGGCGCCACGGTCACCTCGGCGGGATTCATTTTCACGATGCTGATGTTTTTGCCCAGCGCATCCGCGGCGATCCTGTTGCCCGCGACAACCACATGCTTGCAGCCTTCGAAGGTCAGCATCGCCTGGCGACCCTGCCAGGGCTGGTACTGCGTATGGTGCTGGATGGTGTTGTCCTTGAAGCTCAACCCATCCACGCTCAGGGCATACACGACCGAGCAATCAAACACATCGAACTGATTGCCCTCGATCCGGATGTTGCGATGGAAGGGATGCTCCGGATCCAATGTGGAAATGATCGGCAGGATGCTGATGATCCCCTCGCCAAATTGATACCAGCTTGTCAGGCAGCTCGGGTGAAACCGGTTGCCGCGGATCAGCACGTCCCGCACGGCGCCGGATTCATACCATTCGTTGGCATCGCCGGCGATCAGGATCGCCGCGCCGCTGGAGATGAAGTCGTTGTTCTCGATGACCACCTTGCCCGGTGTGGAGACCAGCAAGCCCCGCGCCCGGCAACTGCCGAACATCGTGTTGCGCACCGTGAAATCCGGCGCCCACGTCAGGTTTTCCAAGGCGTCGCCCGCCTTGAGTCCCGCAGGCACCGCGGCGGCGAATTCCACTTCAAACCGGTCGCGGTCGATTCGCGCGTAGGACTTGATCGCGCCCTGGCCGATGGTGGCCATGGACTTGGGATCAAGGAACCCAACCCTTTCTCCGGTCCGGCCCCAGGTCATTCCGGTGCTCATGCCCTCCATAAACTGGCAGCGCACCCGGTTGCCGTCCTTCACTTCGATAATCTTCACGCTGGTGCCGTGCACATTGATCGGGTCGTCCATCAGGCCTTCGAACTTGCAGCCGTCCACGAGCACCTTACCCCGGCAGTTGGACACATGAAACCCGTCCGCATGGCCGCATTGATAGCGCTTTTTAGCGTAATTGGGCGTGACGTTGGTTTTTTTCAGCGTGATGTTTTCGCTGAACTGGCCCAGAATCCCCAAACAGGCGGACGTGAACAGATTGACACTCTCGAAGACCGTGTCCTTGCAGTTGAGGATGAACACGCCCGCATGGTCCCGCGCGCTGTGCCGCATGATGAGGATGTTACCGGCCTTGGGCTTGCGCTCGAAATCCAGGTTCAATCGCACCAGCCCATCGCCAAGCTCTTGCGCGATGTATTTGCCCCAGTTGCCGCCCAGCGGGCTGTCGCCGCTTTGTTTGGGAATGAAGCGGGTATCGGCCTCAAACTCCATGCAGCCGCACCACCTGCTTTTCCACCCTTCACCGTGGAAAACGATCTTGCCGCCCTCTATCTTATAAGGCGATTCGATGGGATTGATCTTGATATCGATCGATGTGTTCTCAACCCGCACGATCTTGGCCTGGGCCACGAAAGGAATATCCCAGTCGATATTCAGGTTGCGGACCGTCACGCCCACACAGTCCTCCAGCGTGAGGGGTTGCATGCGGCCATGGCAGACGAACTCGCTGCCCTGGCCTTCGATCGTCAAGCCCTTGAGCCCCCTCAGGACGACCGGGCAGATCTTCGGATTGTTGTCCGTCGTGTTCGATTCGTAATACTCGATCTTCTCGCTGTGTTCCGGCCAGAAATCATAGCGCCCCTTGGGAAACACCAGGGTGACCGCCGCCGCCTTGCGGCAGGCCTCCAACGCCGCCCGGACGCCCTTGACCGCATCGTCCTTGCTATCCGGCTTGACGCCGAAATCCGTTACCTGGATAACTTTGCCGGCTTGGGCCGAGTTGAACACCTCACGGCGCGGTCCGTCCAGCGACGGCGGGGCCCCAGCCGCCGCCGGCCCGCCACAACCCATCAAGACGGCCAAGGCGACGATGCTTCGTTTCGTATTGTTTCCTTTATTCGATGCCGAGCTGTTTTTGCATTTGCTCCAGCGGCACACCCTTCGTCTCGGGCACCATGGTCTTCACCCAGATGAGTTGCAGAACCATCATGCCGCAGAAAAGGCAGAACACATAACCTGGCGCGAAGGCCGCCATCATCAGCGGGAAGAACGTCGTCAGCAGCGCGGCAAAGACCCAATGCGTGGCGCTGCCCAGCGCCTGCCCCTCGGCGCGATGGCGATTGGGGAAGATTTCCGAGATGAACACCCAGATGACCGCGCCCTGGCCGACAGCGTGCGACGCGATGAAGGCGAAAATGCAGATGAGCACCATCAAACCGCCCGAGCCCGCGGCCTGGGAGGCTTGCTGCAAGGCGGTGTTCGCGGTGGCCTTCACTGAATCCAGCTTGGCGTCCGCGGAAAACGCCACGGGCTGCGCGCCAGAGGCGGCGACGGCGGTCGCGGCCACGAGCGCCGTCCTCTTCGCGGCCAACGCCTCCGTGAGCGCGGCGATGCGGGCGGGATTGGCCGTGCTGAGGCTGTCCACGGCGGCCTTCACGTCCACGGCGGCAGATGCGGCTTTGAACTGCGGCGCCCAGGTGAAGAACGCCACCGCACACAGACCGAGCGAGAGGATGTAACCCAACGAGCCGATGAAGAGCAGGGTGCGCCGCCCCAGCCGGTCAATGAGCCACAAGCCGACAAAGGTGAAGACCAGATTGGTGAACCCGATGCCCACCGACTGCGCCAGCGCGTTTTCGCTGCCCGTGAGGCCGAAGATGCGCGGCGCGAAATAGAGGACGGCGTTGATGCCGGAGAGTTGGTTGAAGAAGGCGATCAGGAAGGCCAGCAGTATCGGGATGCGCAGTTTCCACGTCCAGAAATGCGAAGAGGTGACGCGCTCCGAGGACGCCGCGAGAATCTCGTCCGCGTGGGCCTCGAGCTGGGCGGGGGTGGTGTCGGGTTCAATGAGCTTGAGCACTTTCAAGCCCGCGGCGCGGTCGCCTTTGCGTCCAATCAGCCAGCGCGGACTTTCGGGCATGCCGAAGCACATCACCGTGTAGATGATGGACGGAAAGGCCGCGACGCCCAGCATCCAACGCCAGGCGTTTTCGCCAACCCCCGCCAGCGCGGCGTTGGAGGCAAACGCCACCAGAATGCCGAAGACGATGTTGAACTGGAACATGCCGGCCAGCCGTCCGCGATAAGCCGGCGGCGAAATTTCGGAAATGTAGAGTGGCGCGGCCACGGTGGAGATGCCAATGCCCAGGCCGCCAATGAAGCGTGCGACCACGAAGGAAGAAACACCCCAGGCGAAGCCGCAGCCGACCGCCGAGATGATATAGAGCAAGCCGACGAAGATCAGCGTGGCTTTGCGGCCAAACCGGTCGGTGGGCCAACCGCCCAGCAGCGAGCCGAGCACCGTGCCGTAGAGCGCCGCCGCCATCGCCATGCCGTGCAGGCCGGGGCTGAGATTCCAGAGCGATTGGATGGTCTGCTCCGCGCCCGAGATGACGACGGTGTCGAATCCAAAAAGAAACCCGGCCAGGGCTGACGTTAACGCCCAGAAGAACAGTTTCATGTTATGCATCGCGCTTACCTCGTCTTTCTTGTGTTCTTTGACTTGTTGCCATCCCTTCGAGCAGGACCATTCTTCCGCGCCGCCTGCGCCAGGGCGATGGCGCCACAGACTCCGGCATTGTCGCCCAGGCGCGGGGGAACGATGAACTCCGCGAGCCCCGCCTCGGTCAGGGCCGGCGATACGATGTATCCCGCCATGATGGAGCGGAACGCGGCGCGGACCCGTTCGAAAAAACGGGCCTCGCCCAGCCGCCCCGCCTTCCGGACGCTGCCCCCGAGGATGATCCTTCTCGGCGATAGCACGCACGTCAGGTTCACCAGGCCATAGGCCATGTACTGAATGGTGAGATCCCACGCCGGATGATCGGGCGGCAAGTCGGGGGCGGGCCGGCCCGCGCGTTTCTCGATCGCCGGTCCGGAGCACAGTCCTTCCCAGCAACGGCCGTGGAAGGGACAGACGCCCTCGAAATCGTCCCCCGCGATCCGGGTTATGCCCATGTGCCCCATTTCGGGATGAACGAGGCCGTGGAGCAGTTTCCCGCGCGCCATCCCGCCCCCGCCGAGCCCGGTCCCAACGGTGATGTAGACAAAATCGTCCAGCCCTTGCGCGGCGCCCCAACGCCACTCGCCCAGACCGGCCCCGTTGACATCGGTATCGAACCCGATCGGGATCCCCGGGAAGGCTGCGCGCAACGGGCCGACGATGTCCGTGTTGGCCCAGCCGGCTTTCGGAGTTGATGTGATAAAGCCGTACGTCGGAGAGCTCTCGTCGAGATCGAGCGGCCCGAACGACGCGACACCGAGGGCGGTCAGCGCGCCATGCTCGGCCTGCCGTTCCTGCAGCCACGCCGTGACGTTACGCAGCACCCCGGCAGGATCGTCCCCCGTCGGGAACTGCGCCCTGTCCAGGAGTTGCGCCCCCGGGCCCGACCCAATGGCGCAAACAAACTTCGTCCCCCCGGCCTCCACGGCCCCGACGATGGATTCCTGCCGCGCCACACTCATTTTTCACCTCGTTGCTTCCACGCGGATTTCATTTCGTAAGCCGTGAACGACTCGACGGTCAGTCCGCCGCCTTCGGCGGTCAATGAAATCGTGCCCAGCGGCTGGCCCATGTTGCGGCGGCCACTGGTCTTGAAGCAGGCGCCGTCGCCGCCGATAACTTCGCAGATCGAACGATCGATCAGCACGCGGAACGTGACCCTGCCGTCTTTCATTTTCAGCGGCATTTCATCCAGCTTCTGGCTCTTGAAGTCGTAGGACACGGCATCGCCCCCACACCGGAGAACGGTCATTCGGGCGGCTCCCTGCTTCAGGGTCACGACGATATCGTAATGCTGGCCCTCCGCCTCGAACCGGACGACCGGCGCCTCGGCGGTCAGCTCCTTGTTTTCAACCGTCAGCGGGTTCGGTTTGCGCAGCGTCTCCAGCTCCTTGATCGGCGTGGCGAACATCCGGATCCCGTCCGCGGTCGTGCGCAACGTCAGTTCGGTCGGCACACTGAACGTCTGGTTGAACGGCATGCCGGGCATGTCAATGCGAGCCCACCCGATCTGCACCACGCGCCCGCCCGGCGCGCCGCTGAAGCACTGCGACGCGTAGTACGGCCCCCAGTGCACCTGGTGCTTGCCCTCGTGCTCCGGCGTGAACTTCTTCCCGTCGAAATATCCGATCGCATACCGGGCGTCGGCGGCAAAGATGACCCATTTCTTGTTCGCGGGATCGGAGTCGACCGGCAGTTCGAAGATCTCGGCGCACTCGAAGTATCCGTCCATCTTGCTGGCGAATTCCCACGCCTTGAGATCCTTGCTCGTGTAGAACGCGATGCCTTTCCCGCCTTTCTGGTCGAAGACGGCGATCACCCAGTGCTTGCCCGGTTCATACCAGATCAGTTTCGGGTCGCGGCCGTTGTGCCGGATGACGGGATTGCCGTCATAGTAGGTCCATGTCTTGCCGCGGTCGGTGGAATAGGCCAACGCTTCGCCGCAGCCGGTGTCGGTAAACACAACGACGAGGGTCTTTTCGTCGCCCTTTTGCCAGCCGGCGGTGTTGTCTTTGTCGACATTCCCGCTGCCCGAGTAGCAGTTTTTTACGGCCATGTTCGGGTGGCGGTTCTTGACATCCCCGCCGAAGGACCGTAGCGCGCGGTCCTGCTCGGTCCAGTGGACCATGTCCGGGCTGGTGGCGTGTCCCCAGTACATGTTGGCCCAGTTGCGGCCGGCCGGGTTGCACTGCCAGAAGAGGTGGTACTGGCCGTCGTAGTAAAACATCCCGTTCGGATCGTTGTTCCAGCCTCGCATCTGGCTGAAGTGAAACTGGGGCCGCAGGGCTTCGTCGTAGAGCGGCTGGAGGTGACGGATTTCGTCGCTCGACTCGATCATCGCGAGGACTTCCGTCGTCGCCTGGGCGACGACCTTGGCCGTCTGGCCCTTGTAATCTCCCATATCGAGGTAACTCCACCAGTCGATGGCGTCCTTGTTCGGCGGGAAATCGCAGTCGAGGTTGTGCACGAGCCGCTCGCCGACGGTGATCGTCATCCGGCCGCTCTGCCCCTTCGGAACCCTGTTCGAAACCGGGAAAAGGATGTACTTGCCCGTGATCTTGACCTCCCGAACGCTTTCCGTCCGAGACGCCGGCTTTTCGCGCTTGGGCGAGGCGGCCAACGCCGCCGTTGCCAGGGCCAACAAAATTCCCGCCACCAGCGCACTCTTGATCACTGCGCCATTTCTCATCGTTCAATCCCGTTCGTTACGTTCGACCTCGCGCCTTTCGCACCCACCGCCGTGGGCTGATCATCGAGGACTTTTGCTATCGCTTGCCCGTCTCGATGAAGGCCTTCAGGTAGCCTGTGCATTTCCTGACCTCGGCCTCCTGGTTCCCCGATTCGTACTCGATGATGATCGGGCCCTTGTAGTCCGCCTGGTCCAGGTACGCCAGGATTCCGGCAACCGGAACCGTCCCCGCGCCATAGGGCACATCCCGCTTGGCCGCGTTGAGGTCCTTGAGGTGGATCGACAGGATGCGCCCCTCGAAGCGCTTGAGGCTTTCGAGGTTGTCGAATCCACGCCGGCTCCAGTGCCCGTTGTCGGGCGCGATGCCGATCCGGCTGCTCCGGCCGGCCAGCAGCTTCGCCACCTGGTCGGGCGTCGGCTCGCCGTGATTATGAATCCCGACCTTCACGCCGTACTCCTCGGTCAGCTTGTCCAGCATTTCCATCTGGTTCTGACCGGGCTCCGCAATGATGGTCTGAAGCCCCATCCGCTTCGCGAAGTCGAAGATTTCACGCCACTCCTTTTCATTCCCCGCCCGCACCACGCCGTACGACAGCAGGCTGACCCCCTTCTGTTTCAGGATGGCCTGCAGCTTGCCGCATTCCTCCACGCTCATCGTGTGGCCCGACTTGCCCGCAAACCCTTCGCCGATCTTCTGTCCGGGGTAGATCTCGAGATGCTGGATCCCGTTCTGCGCGCAGTAGTCAATCGTACTGACCAGGCTCTTGCCATTGAACGTCCAGCACTGCAGGCCAATCTTCCAGTCCTTCCTCCCCGCCTCGGCCGTCACGGTCGCCGCCAACACGAGCACTGCCATCAGCTTTCTCATAACCGCCCTCCTAGTATTCCCTGTACTTCTTCCTAACCAGCTCGTTGGCTTCCGGCAGGTTGGTACAGCGCATGTTCGGGCCGTCCCACTCCACCTTCTTTCCGGTCTTCAGCGCCAGATTGCCCATGAGCACCGTTTCGGAAAGCGGGCCGGAATAGTCAAAGTTCGACCCCGGCGGGGGCCCTTCGCCCTTGCACGCTTTGATCCATTCCTGCCACTGGTTGCTGCCCGGAATCCGCGGTATGGTTTTCGCCGGCCGCTGCGGGAGGAACGCCTGCATGGCGGTCTCCGGCACCAGCCGGACGCTCTCGCAGTAGATCGCCGGGCTCAGGATGCAGCCCTGGTCGCCGATCAGGTAGCATCCGTTGCCGCCCAGGCGCTGTTCCGCATCGAGTTCCTTCGGCCGCGGCGGCATTTTGCCGCCGTCGTACCACACCAGTTTGACGGGCGGCATCGCCCCGCGCGCCGGGAACTGGTAGGTCACGATGGACCACTTCGGCGCGGTCTCGCGATTGACCGGGGAGGAGACCGCCTCCACGCTGGTCGGATACTTGAGGTCCAACGCCCAGAACGGGGCATTCATGATATGGCAGCCCATGTCGCCCAACGCGCCGCAACCGAAATCCCACCATCCCCGCCATTTGAAGGGGAGATAGCAGGCGTTGTACGGACGCTCCGGGGCGACGCCCAGCCAGCCGTTCCAGTCCAGCGTGTCCGGCACGGCCTCCACCATCGTCGGACGGTCCAGCCCCTGGGGCCAGATCGGGCGGTTGGTCCAGCAATGCACCTCACGCACGCCGCCGATCGCGCCGGCCCGGACCCACTCCACCAAGAGCCGGGACCCTTCGTTGGCGCGCCCCTGGTTGCCGCACTGGGTCACGACCTGCTGCGCGCGCGCCAGCTCGGTCATCTGCCGCGCTTCGGCCACCGTGTGGGCAATCGGTTTCTCGACATAAACGTGCTTGCCCATCTGCATGGCCAGCATGGCCACGGGAAAATGCATATGGTCCGGAGTGCTGACGACCACTGCGTCAATCTGCTCGTCCATCTCCCGCAGCATTTTGCGATAATCCCGGTGCACTTTCGCGCCGGGATGACTCGCGGCAACCGTCTGTAGAACCTCCGTCATATGCACATCGCACAGGGCGACGATGTTCTCGCGCTTGACTCCGTCAACATCCTGCTTGCCTCGCCCTCCGATCCCAACACAGGCGATGTTCAGCTTGCGCCCTTGAATGCTTCGCCCCTTCCGGGACGGAATATCCGCCCGTGACACCCGGAAGCCCGGCAGCAACGCATACGCGCTCAAGCCCAGCCCCGCCGTCTTCAAAAATTCCCGGCGCCGCATGTGTTTCCCTTTCGTGTTTTCTTTTCCGGTTTAATGCCTGGCGGCCCGCCGGCGCCGCGCGGGCGATGGCCTCACGGCGGTGCCTTGCGCCCGGGCGGCAACTCGCCGGCCGCTTGGTCCGCGGCCGCCCGGCGGATGTACACGTAATAAGCGCCCGCCAGCACCTGGTCGTCGGCGTCCAGCAACGCCGTCTCCAGGCGGGTCGGGGGGCCGGCCGGGACGTCCATTTCGAAGACGGCCATGGCATCGCCGGCGTGGAGGGTGTTCGTCATGGCGCCCACGCCCAGCACGGCCAGCCGCGCCTTCGTCGCGGGCACGACCTTGCCGCCGCCCGCGGAATTCGGCCCGGTGATGGCGCCGCCGTCCTCGCGCGGCCACCGGCGCAGTTCGAACCGGTAACGGCCGGCGCGATCGAACCGCACGGCGTGGGTGCGGGTGCCCTCGGCCGCGTTGCTGACCAGATGCTGGCTCCAGGGCGACAAGTCCCCGCCGATCCAACTATGGGAAAACAGGGTCAATTCAGCTTCCCGATCCGGGTTGAGCACGAACGGCGGATAGGCTTCCGCGCCCGGCGACACGTCCGCCCACCAGGCTTCATATTTCGCGGTGAGGTCGGCCACGACCGCCCCATGGGCCGCAGCCACGTTGGTATCCTCTCCCCGATCCGTTAGAAAATCATAGAGTTCGCCTTTCGAGCCGGCCGAGCCCCTGACCAGCCGCCACTTGTGTGCGATCGCGCCGCCGGCGACCTCGTCCTGCATGACGCAGGCGAGCCGCCACTTCTTCAGGTCGGCCAGGCGCTGGGTATCCACCACGACGGCCCGCTCGGCCGGCACGAAGGCGGGATCCAGCAGCATCGGCTTGAGGCTGATCCCATGCAGCGGCCGGCCGCCGGCGGGCCGGGTCAGCCCGAACAGCTCGATGAAGGTCGGCAGGAAATCCATGGCGGCGGTCAAGGGTTTGACGTCGCGCGCGGCGGCGGCCGATCCACCGATGCCGCCGTTCTTCCAGCGCCAGTAGCAGGGCACGTTGTGCCCGCCGTCGTAGAGACTGCCTTTGTTGCCCCGCAGCCCGCCCCGGCGGCCGCCGGTGGTGCCGTTGTCGCTGGTAAAGATCAGGAGGACGTCGTCCTTCAGGCCCTCGGCGGCCAGAAACTCGTCGAGCTGTCCCATATTGGCATCGATGTTCTCGATGAGCCCGTCAAACCCGCCTTTGCCTCCGCGGGGGGCGTTGAACGGCTCGTGGGCGGCATTCGTGGGCAGGTAGCAGAAAAAGCTCTTCTTCTCCTTCGCGCATTGCCGGATGAACTGCTTGGCCCGATCAAACCAGTAGTCGGTACAGAACCGGTCGGCTTTGACCGGCTGGCCGTTTTCCATGTACACGTCGGCCGGGTTCGGTTTGCCGTTGCGATCCACGCCGGAATAGTAATCGTTGCCCCAGTAATCCGGGCCCTGCCCGACGCCGCCGCCCCCGTGGATGACGGACTCATCGAACCCGCGGAAACGGGGCGAGAACGGGTAGCCGTCGCCCAGGTGCCACTTCCCGAAGATGCCGGTCTTCCAGCCGTTGGATCGGAATACCTCGGCCATCGTCTGTTCGTTTTCCCGCAACAGTTCACGGCCCGCGACGGTGTGCCAGACTCCCGCGGCATTGATGGCACGGCCGGTCATCAGCGATGCGCGGGAGGGCGAACAGGTTGTGCCCACGTGAAAATCGGTAAGCCGCACGCTCTGCCCGTGCCGGGTGTCGAGCTGCG
>JAPLSZ010000262.1:0-27104 GCA_026398385.1 Kiritimatiellota bacterium
TCACCGCGTCCATCCGACGCCGCGGCACAGCCTCACCATCACCGGCTTCAAGATGGCCGCCGTGGCACAGCGCCGGGAGTGTACGGGCTAGGCATGGGACCCCCTGGGCACCTGTGGCGTCCATCCCGGCCCTGTGCTTTGCGGCGGCCAAAGGACGCGCTTTGCGCGGCCATACATTCTCCAATCCCCAACCCCGCCGGTGCTCGTGTGGCCATGCCTTGCGCCTATCGTTCGCGGTTCTTGCTTCGCCCTGGCCGTTCAGTGTCGGGCGACGCCTGACCGCCAAGCGGCTTCGCTGAACGGACAGCGAAGACGCTGACCGTTCGCGGCTTGAAGACGCGCCGCCGCTCCGCCCTACGGTCCAGGCGACGCCCTCCACCGTGCAGTACCACCGCTTCACTCTAGGCGACTGCGGCATACGCCACACCAGCGCCGGCTTTCAAAGCCGCCTTCAAGAGCGTGCAGAGCACCCTCTTGATGCGCCCGAGGACGGGCCGCACCGGCGGCCTACTGGCGCACTTCGCACGATTTACATTGCGCGTTGGTCGGGGATTCGCTTTTACCTCGGTAGCAGTCGCCACCATGCCCCTCAGCGGATTCGCTTCGCTCACCTATACCGGCATGGGCTCATCGCCGATCCATAGCCTGTAGATCAGGCTCGGCGCCCAAGGCTGTCACGATGTTGACAACGGCCTTGGCGATAGCTGGGCAGGGTGCTCTTGCAGGCATGGCTGGTCATTGCCGGTCGATGCAGGCAATTCGGCTGGGGTTTCAAACGACAGCTGGACAGACGGATCGTCGGGGTCGCTGACAATCAAATCGTATTGAACCGCCATGCTAAGCTTTTTCGGCTGTTCCTGCCGATCGAGAACGCCCATCCGGTCCAATCCGACGGCACGGGCCGCCACATCGCTGATGGCCTTCAAGGCTTGGGCCAAGCTAAGCATATCCTTGCAGTTTACGACTGCGCTGGACAGCATCTCCATAATCTTGGCGGCGAAAGCTTGGGCGTTGGCAATCTGTCGGGCCACAACCTGTACAACATGCCGTTGCTGCAGGCGCTGAATGTTATAATGCCAATCGTCGAATAGCTCCTTTTCGAAGGCACGACGGCGAGCCGGCCAATGCTCCCTGGTCATCAACTGATCCAAGGATGATTGGGAAATCTGGTGCTTGGTGGCAATCTCGGCCCTGTTCATCTCGCCCTCGAAATAATCAATCCAGATCCTCAGCTTGAGCCTTGGGTCCATCCCGGCACCCCGGAAGACCCGGTCACCAGGACGGCGAGGACCGCCGGGATACCTGGGCGTGTTCACACGAGATCGCGGCGCCGACGGCTTCGCGGCTGGCCGGCCAGTCCCTTCCGGCTTGCCCTCTTGCTCAACGCTGACAGGTTCCGAGTCCATATTGCTAACCAAATCAATAGCGCGTCATATACTCTTCTTTGATAACTTTGTCAAGCTTAAATAATCGTGGCGCCCGAGCGGCCTTCCATGACCCTGGAGGCGTGACGGGAACACATCAAGCATGTACGGGGAACGGAGATCCGCTGCACTACCAGCCGTGCGGCTGGGCAAAGGCGAACATCGGGACGATCAAACCATGGTCGATCCACCTACCGCAGATCCACGCACGGTAGCGCCTGCGATGCCGTTAAACGCCCCGCCGAGGCACCCAGACGCTCCGCCTTGGCGCAATTATCCCGGTGGCTATGCCGACATGTACCCGGTCGGGACACGCTCCACGCCGGGCTTGTGCGGTAGGGTTGTGCAAATCTGTTGCAAAAAAAGTGTCTATATTTGCAACAAATGGGCTTTCACTGGCAACATGGCGTTTTCAGGCTGATGGTGAGAATATGCCTGATTTTATTGGTTTATATGGGGTTTTTGGATGGTGAGCCAGGCGGGACTCGAACCCGCGACCACAAGCTTAAAAGGCTCGTGCTCTGCCACCTGAGCTACTGGCCCATCCGCGCGGCGCAGTGTGGCCGCCCGGAGCCCAAAGGTAAAGCAGATTGTGCGTAGCCGCCCGGAGGCTAGTTGAAATTTTTCGGCGCTTTGGGCTTGTATCTATCGGCCGGCACAATGCCCATGGACGTGCTGGTGCTCTTGGGCAGCTCCATGATGCCTATTGTGGTGCTGGTGCTCTTGGGCGCAGCTTTGCCTTCCACCCCGCTTTTCAGGCTCGAATCGCTGTACTTCTCGCCCACCAGCGTGGTCCCCTGAAACACTTGGACTGCCCAGCCGCTGATGCGCTGGCCGGAAGCCCGGATGATCCGGCCGGCCTGCTGATTACCCCCGGATTGCTCGATCTTGACGGGGATATACTTGACGGTCACCGGCGGATCGCTGGTGACGCTTTGTGACGCCAGGTTGGTCAGGGCGACGGGTATTTCGCCGGAGCCGGCCACGGTCATCTTGCGGGTCTCCACATCCGTCGCATACAGGCGCCATTGCACGACCGCATCGCTCAGGTCGTCCTTGCAGATCCGCGCGACCGTGATCAGCAACTGTTTGGATTTCGGGGCGTTGGGGTCGCGCTTCTGGTCCTTCGTATGGAGGAGCCCACTGCCCCTGGGCGGCGGCTCGGACTTGGCTCCGGCCTCGATGATTTGAGCCTTGATCATGACGGAATTGGCCGACAGCGGCGGCTTATTCACCACTGGTTTATCCAGCGGCAGGTTGTCTTCTGGCTGTGGTTGGTCTGCGCCGAACGTGGCGCCCAGGAAGGTCAACCAACCGGCGACCCATAACACTCGGTATTTCATCATTGAACCCTTGCCCTGCGCGGGCTGGCGGTCATTGCAAGCCCTTCATCCGGGGATTACTTGTCCCCCTTGGCCTGCTTGGCCATCTCGGCCTTGAGGCTGACGGGTTCATACTTCTCGCCCACGAGCGCCGAGCCCTGATAAACCTGCACGCTCCAACCGCTCAACTTGTAGCCGGAGGCGTGGATGACCTTGCCGGGTTGCCCGCGATTGGCGGGGGTATACGAGATGGTCACCGGGGGCGAACTGGTGACGCATTGCGGCAGTCGGTTGGTCAGGGTGACGGGCAGCTCGCCCGAGCCGATTGACTCCAGCTTGCGCTCCGTCACATCCAGGCCGATCACATTCCATTTCGCGACACAGTCGCCCAAGTCGTCTTTGCACATCCGGTTGACCGTGATGATCAATTGTTTTGGTTTGGCGTTGGGGTTCTTCGAATCCTTGGCTGTGACGAGTTGACCCTTGATCGCGACGGAGTTGATCGACGGTGGCGGCTTATTCACCACTGGTTTATCCAGCGTTAAGTTGTCTGCTGGCTGTGGTTGGTCTGCGCCGAACGCGGCGCCCAGGAAGGTCAACCAACCGGTCAACAACCATACGAAAGCTTTCATCGCACGATTTCCTCCTTATGTCCCGTCGGGCGGCCCCGCGACCACCCCAACTGCGACCCAGTCTAACCCATCCGGGCGGGAGCGCAAATCTTTTCGACGCGCCCGCAGGCTGCTTTCGATGGGCACCTGCCCTTGGGCGCGCGGAGTTGGACGCGCGTTGGGCGCGATCCTCCTCCTGCGCGGCGGGCGGAGGGCGCGCGGCTCAGGCCTTGATCACTTTGCCGGCCTTGATGCAGGCGGTGCACACGCGGCGTGAAAGCACGGTGCCGCCCTCCCGCACGCGGATTTTCTGCAGGTTGGGCAGAAACCGCCGTTTCGTAATGGCGGTCGTATGCAAACCGATGCCGCCCTTGCGCTTTTCCAATCCGCGCCGGGTGATCCGGCTGCCGCTGCGCGGACCCTTGCCGCAAATTTCACAGACAAATGCCATGAGAAAACCCCTCCCGTGGCGCGGAACTATACGCGAGGGGCCGCGCCGCGACAAGACAAAACATTGACACTGTGCAAGGGCGGATTGACAAGCCCGCGCCGTTGCTCTAGCGTTGGTCCGGCTCCGGTGCGGCGGGCAGCGCCACAGGGAGTGCGTGGGGTTCGAGGCGGCAGCGAGGGAGGAAGGAACAACTGTGGCGGAAGTAAAAATCAAACGAGGCGAATCGGTCGACAAGGCCATGCGGCGCCTGAAGAAGAAGATGGACAAGGAAGGCGTCATGCGGGAAATCCGCGCGCACCGGCATTTCGAGAAACCGAGCGAGAAGCGGCGCCGCAAGGCGGCCCGCGCGCGGCTGCGCGCATTCTAACTTTACGCGCTGTGTCGCGGCCGGACGCTGACGCGCCGGCCGCTGTCGTCGGCGCACGGGAGCGGGTCGCATGGATTGCGCGCTGACAACCCGCTGGAATGCGGGACGCCACACCTCCGGCGAGGCCATGCTCCAGGAAATTCTGGAGCTGGGTTTCACGCGGGTCGAACTGGGCTACGATCTGCGTGCGGACCTGGTGGCCGGCGTGCAGCGCCTGGTGCGCGCGGGTGTTGTGCGCGTGGAGAGCGTGCACAATTTCTGCCCGCTGCCCGTAGGCGCGTCCAGGGGCAGCCCGGAGTTGTTTCCCTTCACCAGCGCGGATCCGGGCGTCCGCGCGGCGGCGGTCCGCCATACGACCACCACGGTGCGCTTTGCCGCGAGCCTGGGGGCGCGGGTGGTGGTGCTCCACGCCGGCTACGTGGAGATCGCCCCGTCCACCCGTGACCTGGCGGTCCTGGCGGAGCGCGGTGAAATCGGCAGCCCCGCCTATGAAAAAGCCAAGCTGCGGCTGCAGGCGGCGCGGGACCGGCGCGCGGCGCCGCACCTTGCCTGGCTCCGGCAGGGCCTGGAACAGCTGCTGCCCGTGCTGGACGAAACCGGGGTCGTGCTGGCGATCGAGATCCTGCCGTGGTGGGAGACGGTGCCCACCGAGATGGAAATGGAGTCGCTGATGCAACACTTCCGGTCGCCCCGCATCCGGTGCTGGTATGACGTCGGGCACGCCTGGATCCGCGAGCATCTGCTGCAGATCCGGGGGGAGCGCTGGCTGCCCCGGCTGGCGCCGTATATCGCCGGCTTTCACCTGCACGACGTGCGGCCGCCGGCGCACGATCACGTGATGCCGCCGCGCGGCGGCGCGGTGGACTTTCAGGGGCTGCGGCCCTTTGCCACGGCGGCGGGCGTCTTGCGGGTGCTGGAGCCGTCGCCCGCCGAGCCCGCCGAGGACCTCCGGCAGGCGCAGGCTTGGTTGCGGGAAATCTGGAGTTGATATGCGTATTTTGATTACCGGCGCCCGCGGCTTTGCGGGCCGGCATGTGGTCGCCGAGCTGCTGGCGCATGGGCACGCGCCGCTGCTGCAGGACGTGGCGCCGGCGCGCGGCGCGGAGTCGTTCACCGGCTGGACGGGCGACCTGCGGGACGCCGCGGGCATCCGCCAGGCCGTGCGCCAGTTGCAGCCGGAGGTCGCCGTGCACCTGGCCGGCCTCTCGTTTGTCCCCCGGATTTGGGCGCAGCCGGTGGAATGTTTTTCCGTAAACGTGCTGGGCACGCTGAACCTGCTCGAGGCCTTCCGGCTGGAAGCGCCGCGGGCGCGTCTGCTGGTGGTCAGCAGCGCCGAGGTCTATGGCCGTCCCGCCGGGAGTCAGCGGCTAACCGAGGCGTCGCCGCTGCAACCGCTCACCCCCTACGCCGTGTCCAAGGCGGCCGCCGAGCAGATGGCGCTGCTCTATGCCGGCCATCACGGCCTGCCCGTGCTCGTGGCGCGGCCAAAAAACCACATCGGTCCCGGGCAGGCGCGTCATTTTGTGGCCGCCACCTTTGCCGAGCAACTGGCCCGCCTCGTGCGGGACCGGGCGGAGCCGGTGCTCCGCGTGGGCAACCTGGAGAGCGAGCGCGACTTCGCCGACGTGCGCGACGTGGCGCGCGCCTACCGGTTGCTGCTCGAGCGGGGCCGCGCCGGGGAGGCCTATAACATCGCCGCGGCCCGTCTGGTGAGCATCCGCGCCATCCTGGAGATCCTGTGCCGCGAGGCCGGCGTGCAGCCGCGCCTCGAGGCGGATCCGGAGCGCTGGCGGCCGGCCGACCTTCCGGCGGTGCTGGCCATCGATAAAATTCGCCGCGACACCGGCTGGCAGCCGGAGATCCCGCTGGAACAAAGCCTGCGCGAGCTCTACCGGGACATCCGGGATTCGCTGAATGCGGCCATTTGACATGAGCGCAATACGATGGCCAGCGTGGGCCGGCGGACTGCTGCGCGCGGAAATGGACTCCATCCGCCGCGGCGCCGGCGGCTGACGTGACGGCGCCGCAGAAAAAGATAGACAAGCGGCGGCGCAGACGGAATATTCCTGTTTGTCATTCCGCCGGATGGCGCGCTGAGGAAGGGGCTGAAAGCATGACCGGAAACAAACGCCGGGTGTTGATGGTGGGTTATGGATTTGTGGCGCGCTGCGCCCTGCCCCTGCTGGTGCAGCGGGCCAAAATCCCCTGCCGTCAAATCACCGTACTGGATTTCGAGGACCGGCGCGATGTGCTCAAGCCCTGGCTGGCCCGCGGGGTGCGGTTCGTCCGCCGGCGCGTGACGCGGGAAAACCTGGGGGCGCTGCTGGGCCGGCACCTGTCCGCCGGGGACCTGCTGGTGGACCTCGCCTGGAATATCGATTGCTGCGAAATCCTGCAGTGGTGCCACGCGCAGGGCGTGCTCTACATCAACACTTCGATTGAGCTGTGGGATCCTTATGCGGGCGCCGCGCGGAAGCATCCGACGGAAAAGACCCTGTACTGGCGCCAGATGCAGATCCGGCGCCTGACCGCCCGCTGGCGAGAACCGGGCCCGACGGCGGTGCTGGAGCACGGGGCGAACCCCGGGCTCATCTCGCACTGGACCAAACGCGGGTTGACAGACATTGCCCGCCGGCTGCTCGCGGACGGCAAGGTCCGGGGGCGCGCGGCGGAGGAAATCCGGGAAACCCTCCGGATGCGCGTCTTCAACCGGCTGGCGATGCAGTTGGGCGTCAAGGTCATCCATTGCAGCGAGCGCGACACGCAGGTCAGCGATCGGCCCAAGGCGGTGGATGAGTTTGTGAACACCTGGAGCATCGAGGGCTTTCGCGAGGAGGGCATCACCACGGCCGAGCTGGGGTGGGGCACCCACGAGCGGGAGCTGCCCGCGCTGGCTTGCGCACATCCGGCGGGCCCGCAGAACCAGATCTGCCTGGCGCGCATGGGCATGAACACGCGCGTGCGGACATGGGTGCCGCATTACGACATCCAGGGCATGGTGGTGCGCCACGGCGAGGCGTTCACGATTTCCGACCGCCTCACGGTGTGGCGGAACGGCAAGGCCGTGTACCGGCCGACGGTGCATTACGCCTACTGCCCCTGCGACGCCGCCATCAGCTCCCTGCACGAATTGCGCGGACGGAACTACGAACTGCAGCCCAAACTGCGGATCATGACCGACGAGATCACCGGCGGGGACGATATTCTGGGCGCCTTCCTGATGGGGCACGCCTATAACGGCTGGTGGACCGGCAGCCAGTTGAGCATCGCGGAAAGCCGCCGCCTGGTGCTGTGGATGCTGGATCAGCCGGACCAGGGCGTGCTGGAGCCGGATGACCTGCCGCACGACGCCATCCTGGCGATCGCCGATCCGTATCTGGGGCACAACCTGTCGCTGCCGGTGGACTGGACGCCGCTGCGGCGCCAGCAGCGCCCCTTTGGAAAATACAACGCGCCGGACAGCGACCGGCAGGATCCCTGGCAATTCAAGAATTTCCTGATTCAGGACTGAGGCGGCGGGCCCGGGAGCAGCGCAGCGCGGTAGTTTGCAAAGGACACAGTATGATCGCCAAACCGATATTGAAGAAGCTGGCCAGGAAACATGGCACCCCGTTGTTTGTGGTGGACCATGCACAGCTCCGCCGGAATCTGGCCGAGTTCAAGCGCTGGCTGCCGCGCGTACAGCCCTACTACGCGGTCAAGGCCAACCCGCTGCCGGAAATCGTCCGCACGCTCTACCGGGCCGGCGCCAGTTTCGATGTGGCGTCCCTGCCGGAATTCCTGCGGGTGCACGAGAACATCCAGGGCCTGCCCGCCCAGGCGCGCCAGGACTACATCTGGGACAAGATC
The DNA here is from genome assembly GCA_026398385.1 of Kiritimatiellota bacterium. Classification (GTDB taxonomy): domain Bacteria; phylum Verrucomicrobiota; class Kiritimatiellia; order CAIQIC01; family CAIQIC01; genus CAIQIC01. The sequence continues at coordinate 8,025 of JAPLSZ010000262.1, forward strand.
ATCTACGCCAATCCGATCAAGGCCCCCGAGACGCTCGTGGCGCTGGACCAGTACAAACCGCTCGTGACCTACGACAACCTCGAGGAAATCCGGAAGGTCAGGAAGTACGCGCCGCAGGCGGGCCTGCTGCTGCGGCTCAAGGTGCCCAACACCGGCGCGATGGTTGAGCTGTCGTCGAAATTCGGCGCCGCTCCGGGTGAGGCGGTGGATTTGATCGCCGCCGCCCAGCAGGCCGGCCTGACGGTCGCGGGGCTGAGATTTCACGTCGGCAGCCAGACGACGAATTTTCAGAACTACGTGCAAGCGCTGCATCTCGCCGCCGGCATCTTCAAGGAGGCGCGGTCGCGCGGCTTCACCCAGATGAAGCAACTGGATATCGGCGGCGGCTTCCCCGCGCCCTACGACGCCAATGTGCAACCCCTGCGCGAGTTGGCCAAGCTGCTGAAAACGGAGATCCGGCGCCTGTTCCCGAAGGACGTGGCGGTGCTCGCCGAACCGGGCCGGTTCCTGGTCGCCACGGCCTGCGCCTCCGTGGCGCAGGTCATCGGTAAGGCCGACCGCGACGGCAAGCGGTGCTACTACATCAACGACGGCGTCTACCACACCTATTCCGGCATCATCTTCGACCACTGCAAATATCCGGTGCGGGCGTTCCGCCAGGGACCGACCCGGATGTCCGCCGTGTTCGGCCCGACCTGCGACGCGCTCGACACCCTCTCGCTGACCGAGGAACTGCCGGATTTGAATCTGGGCGATTTGGTCTACAGCCAGAACATCGGCGCCTACAGCCACGCCTCCAGCACCCATTTCAACGGCTTCCCGCCCGCCCAGGTCGTGCACATCAACCTGTGACGGCTCGGCGCAGCGGCGCTCAGGGCGCCGCTGGCGGGGCCACCGCAGCCGCCAGCTCAGCGCGGCACTTTTTGACCCACGGCGCGTATTGCGCATCGCTGGTCCGGCTATGCTCCATGAGCCAGCCGGTCAGGAACAGGCGCAACCTGGCCGGATTCATCCGGCGGTGTTCGAAATCATGGAGGAATTGCGCCAGCTTGTTCTCGGCGCTCTCATGGTCTGTCTTGTGCCGTGCAAAGTGCGGGAATTGATACATCCGCATCAGATGCTCTTCGCAGGCGAAGTGGTACAACAGATATTGCTCGATGGCTGTGAGGAGCTTTTGGGCCGCGGCGGCGTTGCTGACCGCGGGCCTTGGTTCCAGGCGGTCAAAGAGCTCATAGAGATAACGGTGCTGTTCATCCATATCCGGCAGCTCAAGCATAAAGCGTTCCGACGGTTCAGCAGGCATGACACCCCCCCGAGGTTAGCTGGCCACGCCCTCGGACCAGTGTGGTGCGCAGGCGGCGCAGGCCACGGGGCCCGCGCCGGGCCGCACATCCGCGCGACCTTGCGGTCCAGGGATTTACCAGCCGCCCCATAATAATCCAGACATTTTTGCCTTCGGCTTGGTTGGGCTCTTCTTCTACGCCGCCGCCCCCCAACCTGCAAGCACATTAGCCCGGATTATTCACGATCGCAGTCAACGATAGCGCAGCCATTCCGGCGACCCAGGAGCGGGTGCTGGAGGTGATGCGGCGTCGGCACTATGTGCCGCCGTCGCAGGAAAGCCCCTTTGAAATCCGCAACATGGCAGTCGTCTTGGCGTTTGGTTTCTCCGCTTTGGTGGGCATCGTGTTCGGCCTCTGGCCCGCGCGCAAGGCCGCGCTGTTCGCCGATCCTGCCTGCGACCGCTTTTTTTCCTACGATCAAATTCATTTTGATCTTTACACCACGGAAAGCGGCATGACCCAACCGGCGCCGCCCGGCGCGCAACCCGGCTTGGAGCGCATCGCGTTGGAAATCCACAAAACCCTGCGCGGCATCGTGCGCGGCGAGGAATGGGCCAGCCGGCGCCGGTAGCCGGTCGGCCTGCCCTGAGCGGAGTCGAAGGGCCTCGACCGCCGAGATGGCGGTGACGGAACCCCGCCGCCCTCCATGGAATTAAGAGCGTTAGCGCAAAATCATTTTCCGACGCGGAAGGCGGCACTTGCCAGGCCCGGGCCTGGCGGGCTGCGGGCTCAGAACTCGGCGGCCACGTCGGCCAGGCGCACGCCCGCGCCGGAGGCATAAGCGCGAATGCGGTTGTTCAGTTCTTCCACCGTGGCCTGATATACGCCGAAGCGCGGTCCGGACATGGGGGTCAGCGTGCCCAGGATGGGCACGGTGCCCTTGGCTTGGGCGGCATGAACGATGGCCGCGAGATTATTGATCACGGAGTCCAGCGAAAGATGGGAGTGAATATCGTTGGCGCCATAGAGGATGCAGAGATAGCCGGGATTGTTGGCCGCCAATAAGCTGCCGACGCGGGCGGCGCCGCCGCCGGATTCCTCGCCGCCATGACCGGCATTGATGGTGCCCTTGCCGGACCGCGCGGCGAGCGCGTCGGGATAGCCCGCGGCGGTGATGCTGTCGCCGAGGCACACGATCAGGTTGGGGTCCGTGGCCGCCGCGGGCGTTCCGCCGAGCGCATCGTTGAAGGCGGCGGCGATAGCGTCGCTGGCGACACCGTCCGGATGCAGTCCGTCGGGGAAATGTTCCATGGTCCCGTCGCTGCTTTGCGAACTGTCGGTCTGGTTGGTGCCGCTCGACGCCGGCGTGCCGGCACCGTCGTCGGCACTGCTGCCATTGCAGCCGGACAGCCCGAGGCAAAGCGGGGCGAGCAGCAGGACCAACAGGATACGAGGCCTGACCTGGGTTTTAATAACGCTGCGCACCGGCCTTTTATCCCACCGGGACAGGAGCGAGTCAATGCCATTTTCCGGGAAGGGGGCAGGGCGACAGGGAGCGCATGGCGCTTCTGCGGGGCGGGTTCGACACGCTCACCGCAGGCGGGTTCGACCACTTCGACCCATTCGACAGGCTCAGGGATTTTATCAAGCTCAGGGCAGGCACTTCGACAAGCTCAGTGCAGGCGGGCACCGAAGATACGCTGCCCTCGGCGTTCGGCCGAAAGAACCTCAATGGCCGGGATCACCGATCCCGGCTACAGCGCAGACCTCTGCCTTCCGCTGTAGGCGCGACCGGTGGTCGCGCTCTGCCCTGGCGCGACCACCGATCGCGGCTAAAGCGCAATCAAGGCAGCCTCCGGCAGGCCGGGGTCGTTGACCCTGTGAAGGCCCCGCAGAACTGCCATGCGCCCGGCCCCCCCACCGCCGGCTGATTCATGCTCTTACGTACTAACCCTCCCGTATAATCCGGGCAGTATAGCCCGTAGACGCGGCCTCTGGCCGCGTTCGAAAGCGGCGGGACGCCGCTTCTACGTCATGCGCTACCATCCAGCCTATTATGGGAAAATTAGCAACCCGTTTATTTTCGCTTCGGGGAGCGCCCCCCCCCCCGCGCGTGTGCCGGTCGGCGCCCTCGCCGACCGCTCCGGACACATGCGGCAAGAAGGCGCGCGTCTACCGCGCTCAGGCCCTCCGGGCCGGCGGGAGCAGCCGGCGCTCGAGCTCCTCGTAACGGTTGATGACGCGGCGGACGTAGGCGCGCTTGGCGTTGTAGCTGCCGGGGAAGAAGCTGCCCTTGAAGCCGGCGATGATCAGGTTGCGGAACTGGTGGCGCGTGATGGCAAAGTGGGTGGCCGCCAGTTCCAGTTCGCGGCACACGGTGGTATGGGACACCAGCCGGTTGTCGGTGTTGATGCTCACGGAGAGATTGTGCGCCAGCATCTGCCGCAGCGGATGGTTCGACAGGCTCAGCGCGGGCGTGGTCTGCAGGTTGCTGGTCAGGCAGACTTCGAGGCCGATGCGCTGACTGCCGATATACTCGACCAGGTGGCGGACATAGGCCCGGGGGTCGCCGACCGTCGGATCGCGGAGCATGTCGGCGGCAAAGAGAAAGGTGCCGTGGCCGATGCGGTTGGCGTGGCATTCGGTGATCGCTTGAAAGATGGATTCCGGGCCGTAGGCCTCGCCGGCGTGGACGGTCTTGCGGATGAAGTGGCTGTGGGCGAACTGGTAGGCCGCCGCGTGACGCACCGCCGGATAGCCGGCTTCCTCGCCGGCCAGGTCGAAGCCCACCACCGGCAGGCCGCCGCGGCGGGCGAGGTCCACCGCGGCGCGGGCGACCTCCAGCGACGCGGTGGCGAACACCTGCTTGCGCGGGGCGTAGGCCATGACGCGCAGGAGTTGGGCATAGTAGGGCGACATCGCCTCGTTGAACGAGCGCAGCGCGCAGAGGATGACTCCGCAGTGGAAGGGCAGGTCCGGCCCGTGTGGCACGTCGGGCCGGCGGTTGTGCGCGCGCTGCGCGCGCGCCAGGCCGCGGCAGACCGCGCGGACACTGGCCTCGATGGTCAGCCGGTCGTGGCAGTGGAGCTGCGGCGCAAAGCGGACCTCGATGTAACGCACGCCCTCGGCCAGGTTGTCGAGGGCCAGCTCATACGCGACCCGCTCGAGCTTTTCCGCGGTTTGCAGCACGGCGCAGGTGTAGGCGAACCCGCGCAGGTAGTCCGCCAGGTCGGCGTAGGTTTTTTTGAACACCTTGTGGCACAGACCCTCTTCCGTGCGGGAGGGTAGGGGTACCCGGGCGGCGCGCGCCAGCTCGATCAGCGTGGACAACCGCAGCGAGCCGTCGAGATGCACGTGCAAGTCGGTCTTCGGCAGTTGCCGGATGAATTCCCGGGTGATCCCTGCTTTCATGGCGCTCCCCGCAGTTTCCTGCGCCCAGCTTGCGCTGCGCGGGACGCCTCTGTCAAGCCTCGGCCGTTCGCGGCGCTGATCGGCTAACGATACTTCGCGGCGAGTTGCTCCATCTGGCCGCCGGGGGCGATGTAAGCGATCCAGACTTCATCGGCGAGGGCGGCGACGAATCGCGCCCAAACGTTCGCGTGATCGTGAAGGATATCGGCTATCTTCCTGCCGGCGCGTCTGCACGGCAAAATAACTTTGCCCCAACGCCACCAGCGGTTTGCTCGGATCGGCGTTTTGGATGACCAGATAGCAGGCATAACGGGAAAGTTTCCAGTCTTCGACCGGACGCTGCGCGCCCGAGCCGATGCTGACCATATCGAGGATTTGCTCGAAATGGTCTTCGATACGGTGCGCGCTGTGCAGGCAGGCTTCCCGCGCTTTTTCGATGACGGGCAGGAAGTGGCGGAACTCGGAGTATTCGAGCACACGGGCGAGATCGCGCGCGGACTAGGATTCGTGGCCATCCGGGTTCAACCGCTTGAGGCGCTCGAAGGTGTTGGTAGCGGCGGGGACGGGCCGTTGATCGCTCATGGCACTCCTTTTTATTCCGCCTCGATTTCGATGTCGCGGCCGAGGCGGTATTTGATGTCGTCGTTCAGGATGAAATCCAACTCCGCCGCCGTGCCCCCGTAAACTTCCGCGACCTGCAGCGTATCGCAGACACCGCTCCATCGCGTGTTAAAGCGTAGTTGGACATCGCACCGCCTGACAAGGACAAATATTGCGTCTGTCCAGACTCATTAGAAATGTCCCCTGTTCATGGGGTTGCTGACGTGGCGTGTGGCTTGGCGGCAGCCCGGTTTTTCACCTCCTGATCCGCGGGAAAGCAAGCTAATAATCGCCGCGCGGAAGTTTTTTTCGGCGTTGTTTTCCGGGCGCTCTGCCTGTCTCGAAAGAATAGTTTTCGCTATTTATATAAAGTGTTATCCATAAATGATATACAAATAGATTAATAGTTTGTCTTGCGCGGCGTTTTCTGGTAGGATTTTGCCATAATTGAGGAGCACAAGGCAGCTATGGCGAAAAGCGAAAAAAAGGACGCGGAAGACCGGAAACCGGACGAACCCGCAACGGCCATAAACGGCCCACCCACGTCGGCGCCGGGCAGCTACGACGCCGGCTCAATCACGGTGCTGGGCGGCATGGATGCCGTGCGCAAGCGCCCGGCGATGTACATCGGCGACACCGGCGTGCGCGGTTTGCATCACTGCGTCTACGAGGTGGTGGACAACAGCGTGGACGAAGCGCTGGCGGGGCACTGCCAGCACATCCAGGTAACGCTCAACGCCGATGGCTCCTGCTCGGTCAACGACGACGGCCGCGGCATTCCGGTGGACATGCACGCCACGGAGAAGCGCCCGGCGCTCGAGGTGGTGCTGACCGTCCTGCATGCCGGCGGCAAGTTCGATCACAACAGCTACAAGGTGTCCGGCGGACTGCACGGCGTGGGCGTGAGCTGCGTCAACGCCCTCAGCGAGTGGCTGGAGGCCGAGGTGCGGCGCAACGGCAAGGTGTATCACCAGCGCTTCGAGCGCGGCGTGCCCGCCACCAAGCTGGAAACCATCGGCCAGACCAAGGGTACAGGGACCAAGATCACCTTCTTTCCGGACGCCGAGATTTTCCAGACGCTGTCGTTCAACTGGGACATCCTGGCCAACCGCCTGCGCGAACTGGCCTTCCTGAACAAGGGCCTGGAGATCAAGCTGAAGCAGGAGGAGCCCGCCCGCGAGGAAATCTTCTGCTACAAGGGCGGCATCGTCGAATTCGTCGAGCACCTCAGCCAGAACAAGAACGTGCTGCACCCGAAGGTGATCTACTTTGCCCGCGAGCAGGACCGCGTCCAGGTCGAAATCGCGCTGCAATACAACGATTCCTACTCCGAAAACGTTTTTTCCTTCGTCAATAACATCAACACCATCGAGGGCGGCACGCATCTGAGCGGTTTCCGCTCCGCGCTGACCCGCACCGTGAACCAGTACGCCAAGGGCAACAAGCTGCTCAAGGACGAGAGCGACGTCATGAGCGGCGACGACATTCGCGAAGGCCTGACGGCGGTGCTCAGCGTCAAGGTGCCGGACCCGCAGTTCGAGGGCCAGACCAAAACCAAGCTGGGCAACAGCGAGGTCGAGGGCATCGTCGCCTCGGTGGTCAACGAGCAGTTGACGCAATACTTCGAGGAGCATCCGTCGGTCGCCCGCCGCGCGATCGAAAAGGCGGTGCTGGCGGCGCGTGCCCGCGAGGCGGCGCGCAAGGCGCGGGACCTGACGCGGCGCAAGGGCGCGCTGGATTCCGGCTCGCTGCCGGGCAAGCTGGCGGACTGCTCCGAGCGCGACCCGGCCTTGTGCGAGCTGTTCATCGTCGAGGGCGACAGTGCCGGCGGCTCGGCCAAGCAGGGACGCGACCGGCGCTTCCAGGCCATCCTGCCGCTGCGCGGTAAGGTGCTGAACGTCGAAAAGGCGCGCGACGACAAGATGCTGAACAACAATGAAATCCGGATGATGATCATGGCCATCGGCACGGGCATCGGCAAGGAGGAGTTTGACATCGCCAAGGCGCGCTATCACCGGGTCATCATCATGACCGATGCCGACGTGGACGGCTCGCACATCCGCACGCTGCTGTTGACCTTCTTTTACCGGAAGATGCCGCAACTGCTCGAAAACGGCTACATCTATATTGCCCAGCCGCCGCTCTACAAGATCAAGCGCAAGAAACGCGAGGAGTACATCGACAGCGACGCCGAGCTGACCCGCATCCTGCTGGACCTGGGGCTGGAGGAGCTGGACGTGGCGCCGATCAAAGGCCAGCCGGCGCTCAAGAAGGAGCAGTTGCCCGAACTGCTCAAGTGCCTGACGGAAATCGAGCGCATCGTCGAACTGTTTAAGCGGAAAGGCATCAATTTCGAGGACTACCTGCGCCACCGCGATCCCCGCACCCGGCAATTCCCGCAATACCGCGTGCAAATCAACCAGAACGGCGAGGCGGAATATCACTATGCCGCCAATGAGGCCGAGTTGCGCAAGCTGCGCGAGGAATCCGAGAAGAAGCTGGGCTACCAACTGGAAATCTTCACGGAGCCCGCCGAACAAGCCGCCGAGCGCGAGCGGCACGCGTTCCGCTGGACCGAGATCTATTCCGCGCCGGCCCTGGCCAAGCAGGTTGCCTTCCTGGAATCCCGGGGCTTCGGCGTGGCCCACCTGGCGCCGGGCGTGGAACCGATCAGCGTGGTGACGGACGCGGAAGGGCGCCCGCTGCCCGTCCGCAGTCTGCCGGAACTGCTGGATGCCGTGCGCAACATTGGCCGGCGGGGTCTGACCATCCAGCGCTACAAAGGTCTGGGCGAGATGAACCCGGAGCAGCTCTGGGAAACCACCCTGAATCCGGACAAGCGTAAAATGGTCAAGGTGATGCTGGAGGACGCCTTCAAGGCCGACCGGATTTTCAACATCCTGATGGGCGACGAGGTCGAGCCCCGCCGCAAGTTCATCGAGGACAACGCGCTGAATGTGCGGAATCTGGATATTTAGGAAAATCCGAAATACGAATATCGAAATCCGAAATAAATTCGGATTTCGGGTTTTCAGGAGAAGAGCGTGTACACCAAGAACGAACGTTTGGATTTCATCAACATCGAAGAGGAGATGCAGAAGGCCTACATCGACTACTCGATGAGCGTGATCATCGGGCGCGCCCTGCCGGACGCCCGCGACGGGCTCAAGCCCGGCAACCGCCGCATCCTGTTTGCCATGCGCGAGCGCGGCTGGATGCACAGCAAGGCCTTTGTCAAGTGCGCCAAGGTCGTCGGCGAGGTCATCGGCAACTATCACCCGCACGGCGACTCCGCCGTCTACGACACTCTGGTGCGCATGGCGCAGGATTTCTCCATGCGCTACCTGCTGATCGACGGGCAGGGCAACTTCGGCAGCGTGGACGGCGACCCGCCCGCCGCCTACCGGTACACCGAGTGCCGCCTCGACCGCCTGGCCGAGGAGCTGCTGGCCGACATCGAGAAGAAAACCGTGGACATGCAGCCGAATTTCGACGAGACGCTGCAGGAGCCCAAGGTGCTCCCCGCGCGCCTGCCCAACCTGCTGGTCAACGGCAGCACCGGCATCGCCGTCGGCATGGCCACCAATATGCCCCCGCATAATCTCGGCGAGATCGTGGACGGCATGGTCCACTTGATAGATCATCCCGACGCCACCGTCGCCGACCTGCGCAAGTTCGTGAAGGGTCCGGACTTCCCCACCGGCGGCATCATCTGCGGCGCGGGCCCGATCAAGGACATGTACGAGACCGGGCGCGGTCTGATCAAGGTGCGCGGCCGCGCCGGCATCGAGGAGGGCGCGCAGGGCAAGGACAGCATCATCATCAGCGACCTGCCCTACACGGTGAACAAGGCGACGTTGATCGAGAAGATGGCCGAGCTTGTCCACGAGAAAAAACTCGAGGGCATTTCCGACCTCCGCGACGAGTCCGATAAGGACGGCATCCGCATCGTCGTCGAGCTCAAGCGCGGCGTGCCCCCGCGGGTGGTGCTGAACAACATCTACCCCACATCCTCGAGGGCCTCAAAATCGCGCTCGACCACCTCGACGCCGTCGTCCGCATCATCCGCGAATCCGAGGACCGGGACGCCGCCCGTACGCAACTTATGTCCAAGCTGGGCCTCTCCGAACTGCAGGCCAACGCCATTCTCGACTTGCGCCTCTACCAGCTCACCGGCCTGGAGCGCGACAAGGTCGAAAACGAGTACCTGGCGCTGATCAAGCTGATCAACTATCTGCGCGACCTGCTGGCCAACGAGCGCAAGCTCTTCGGCGTCATCAAGGAGGACCTGCTCGAGCTCAAGAAGACCTACCAGGACGAGCGCCGCACCGACATCGTCCCCGACGAGGGCGAACTGGACGTCGAGGATCTGATCGCCGACCAGGGCTGCGTCATCACCATCAGCCACACCGGCTACATCAAGCGCGTGCCGGTCAGCACCTACCGCCAGCAGAAGCGCGGCGGCAAGGGGGTCGTCGGCATGGACACCAAGGACGAGGATTATGTCGAAAACGTCTTCACCGCCTCGACCCACGATACCCTGCTGTTCTTCACGAAGAAGGGCCGCGTGTACTGGAAGAAGGTCTACGAGGTGCCCGAGGGCGGCCGCACGGCCCGCGGCAAGGCGATGGTCAACCTGCTGGACGTTGGCGCCGACGAGCGCGTCGCCGCGCTGATCAGCGTCCGCGAGTTCGCCGAGACCCAGCACCTCGTGATGGCCACGGAGCACGGTACGGTTAAGAAGACCAACCTCAGCGAGTTTCGCAATGTCCGCGCCGGCGGCATTATCGGCATCGCGATTGAGGAGGACGACCGCCTGATCGGCGTCAAGCTGACCGGCGGCGGGGACGACGTCATGCTCATTACGCGCCAGGGCATGAGCATCCGCTTCAACGAGGCGCAGTTGCGCGACCAGGGCCGCGACACCATCGGCGTCAAGGGCATCACTTTGGACAAGGACGACCGCGTCGAAAGTGTCGTGGTGGTGGATGCCAACGCCACGCTGCTGGTCGCCACGGAAAACGGGTATGGCAAGCGCACGGGCTTCGACGAATACCGCCGGCAGAGCCGCGGCGGCAAGGGCGTCATCACCATCAAGACCAGCGAGCGCAACGGCAACGTGGTGGGCGCGCATGCGGTGCGCGAGACCGACGCGCTCATGCTCATCACCAGCGGCGGCCAGATGATCCGCAGTGCGGTGAACGACCTGCGGGTCATCAGCCGCAATACGCAGGGCGTGCGGCTCATCAACCTGGCGGCGGGCGACAAGCTGGTTTCCGCGACCACGGTGGAGCCGGAGGACGACCTGCCCGCGGCGGGCATCGCCGAACCCAACACCCCGCCCGCGACAAGCTCCGACACCGGGGAGTAAGCAGATCAACGACCAAGAGCCGCACGACTTGTGGTGTCGCCCATAACGAGGCATCCTGCCTCGTTGGACAAGGAGCAGCAGTGCACGCAGCAAGGCTTGCCGGCAAGATGCCGGCAAGCGCGGGCTGGAAGCCCGCGCTCCCTGTCCATAAGGTCAGAAGGAATGTTCAAAAACCCGCAGGAAGCCTCGCCGGCCATCCGCCCATCCGAAGCTGTTGAGCGGCTTATACGGACGGCGGACGGAAGACGAAACGGGCGTAGCCGTACGCGATGCTTTCCGACAGCACCGTGCGCACGCCTGCACTGGAGCGCCACCAATGGTCCGCATCGTAGTTGCGATCCGGCACGGCGATGATCCCCAGGCTGACCGCGGGACCGAAGACCTTGGCGTACAGCAGGCGGGTGCGGCGCGCATGGGCGCCCACGGTCACGATGTTGCACCGCGCCGGCAGGCCCCCCTGCGCCAGCAGCCAGCGTTGCAAGGCCAGCGCCGCGGCATAGGTGCGGTCCTGGCGCGTCTCCGGGGCGGGGACGGCCTGGACCATGTTGGCGGCCATGCCCAGCTTCAGCAGCGTGGCTGCGGTGAACTCCGCCACGGTGCGGTATTCGACCAGCGGGGCGCCCTTCTCGATCGGACCGCCGGTGACGAACAAGCGTTGGTAGGAGTGCCGCTGGCATTCCGCTATCGCGGCCTGCAGCACATCGTCCGGCGCCCAGCCTTCCACGACCAGCACGCCGCCCGGGCGCGAATCCGTGACGGCGAGAACGGCGTGTATGTGGCGCGCGAGGCGCGCCACGGTCAGCGCGAGCGCCAGCAGCACAGCCAGCCCGCCGCGCCACGTCGGCACCCAGCAGGCCCGCCGGCGGAAGAAAAAACCAGCCGTGGCGGCTGGCCATGGCCGCGAGCCCTGCTTCCCTGGTAGCGCAGCAGGCATAGCACGATCTTACAGGGGCTGAGCCGCAAGGGCGGCGATTCCGGTCTGGTGATGCAGGTGGCAGATGGCCAGGGCCAGCGCGTCGGCGGCGTCCGCCGGCGGCGTTTCGCGCAGCCCGAGGATGGTCATGACCATGCGGGCGACCTGTTCCTTCTGCGCGGCGCCGAAGCCGGTCAGGCTCTGCTTGACCAGCCGCGGCGCATACTCGAACACCGGTACGCCGGCGGTGGCGCAGGTGGCAATCACCACGCCGCGCGCTTCGCCGAGAATCAGCGCCGTTTTGGGGTTCTTGAAGAAAAATCCGCCTTCCAGCGCCGCGGCGGTCGGCTGGGCGCGCGCGAGCAGGGCCGCGAGTTCCCGCTGGAGTTTGGCCAGGCAGGCGGAATGCGGCGCGGCGGACGCGTTGCGGATCAGGCCGAATTCCACGGCGGCCAGCCGTCCGGACCGGCGCTCGATGACGCCGACCCCGGAGCAGCGCAGGCTGGTGTCTATGCCGATGATGCGCATGCGCTGGTCAGCCGTCCGTTCTGTGCTGTCCGTGGTGGCACCAGCCACCGCGACCACCGACCCGTGACACGGACGACTTAGCCTTCCACCAACTTCGCGTCAATGTCGGCGTTGGTGTACACGTTCTGGACGTCTTCCATGTCTTCCAGGGCGTCAATGAAGTTGATGATCTGTTTGGCTTTATCCGGATCGGAGACGGGCAGCTCGACGTCGGACACCAGCGAAACCTCCGCGCTCACGGGGGGGATGTTCGCCTTGTTGAGGGCGTCCACGACGTTGTTGAACTGGGCGGGATCGGTGACGATGTCGAATTGGTCGCCGTCCCGGACCAGGTCGCTGGCGCCGGCTTCCAGCACGAGCTCCATCAGCTTCTCCTCGTCCACCTTGGCCGCGTCCACCAGGATCACGCCCCGGCGCTGGAAGGAGCGCATGACGCTCCCCTGGGTGGCGAAGCTGGCATTGTAGCGGGTGAAGGTGTGCCGGACTTCCGCGGCGGCGCGGTTGCGGTTGTTGGTGAGCACCTGCACGATCAGGCCGACGCCGCCGGCGGCGTAGCCCTCGTACACGACCTCTTCGAACGTTTCGCCCTCCACCTCGCCGGCGCCGCGTTTGATCGCGCGCTCGATGTTGTCCGTGGGCATGTTGGCCGCCCGCGCCTTTTGCAGCAGGGTGCGCAGCGTGATGTTCGACGAGGGATCCTTGCCGCCGATGCGGACGGCGATCATGATCTCCTTGGCGATCTTGCTGAAGATCTTGCCCTTCTTGGCGTCGTTCGCCATCTTCTTATGTTTAATATTTGCCCAGGCACTGTGTCCGCTCATATCGCTGCTCCTAAATGTTAATTCAGCCTAATCCGCTTCCTCCGTCTTGTGCTTCTGCGCCTCCGCGATGACTTTCTGCGCAATGTGTTGAGGCACCACGTCGGAGCGCAGGAATTCCATTTCAAAAGAGCCGCGGCCGTGGGTGATGCTGCGCAGTTCGGAAGCGTATTTGAACACCTCCGCCTGCGGCACCTCGGCGATGATGAACTGCATGCCGTCTTCCGCGCCCATGCCGAGAATGCGGCCGCGTTTATGGTTCAAATCGCCGGTGATGTCGCCCATGTACTGGTCCGGGAAGAGGACCTTGAGCTTCATGATCGGCTCGAGCAGCACGGGCTTGGCCTTGGCCATGGCGTCGCTGAACGCGCGCATGCCCGCGATCTTGAAGGAGATTTCCGAGGAATCCACCTCGTGGTAGGAGCCGTCGTACACGCTGACCTTGGTGTGGACCACCGGACAATGGGCCAGCACGCCGCGGGTCAGCCCCTCCTCGAGGCCCTTGCGCACCGCCGGCAGGAAGTTGCCGGGGATCGCGCCGCCCACCACGTCGTCCACGAACCACTCGGCGTCCCCGGCCTTGAGCGGCTCGACGCGCAGATAGACCTCGCCGAACTGGCCGCGGCCGCCGGACTGTTTCTTGTGCTTGTAGTGGCCTTCGCCCTTGCCGGTGATGGTTTCCTTGTAAGGGACCTTGGGCGTGCTGAGCAGGACGTCCACGTTGCTGCGCGTCTTCATGCGCTTGAGCACGACGTCGAGGTGGATGTCGCCCATGCCGGACAGGATCATTTCGTGGGTCTCGGCGTTGCGCTCCACCTTGAGCGTCGGATCCTCGTCCGTCGCGCGGTGCAGACTCGTGCCGAGCTTGTCGTCGTCGCCCTGCGTCTTGGGCGTGACCGCCACGGCCATGACGGGCGCCGGGAACTTGATGGGCGCGAAGACGATCGCCTGGCCGGCGGCACAGAGCGAATTATTCAGCACGGTGGTTTTCAGCTTGGCCAGCGCCACGATGTCGCCGGCGTGCGCCTCGGCCATCGGCTCCTGCTTGCGGCCGTTTAGGGACAGCAGCGCGCCGATGCGCTCCCGGGACTGCTTGCTGGCGTCGTAGATCTCGCTGTCCGGCTTGAGCGTGCCGCCATACACGCGCAGGAAGGTGAGCTGGCCGATGAACGGGTCGTTTATGGCGCGCCAGACCAGGCCGCAGAAGGGCGCTGCCGGCGTGATATCCACGGCCTGGCCCGCGGCGTCCTGCACGGGGCGGTCGGCCGGCGAGGGGAACAACTGCGCCAGGCCCGTCAGCAGCTCCGGCACGCCCACGCCCGCCTTGGCAACGGTCGCAAAGACCGGCATCAGTTTGCGGCCGTTGACGGCTGCGCGCAGGCCGGCCGCCAGCTCCGCGGCGCTCAGCGCCTCGCCGGCGAGATATTTCTCCGTCAGCGCGTCGCTGGTCTCGGCCGCCGCCTCGATGAAGGCGGTGCGCCACGGCTCCGCCTCCGCCGGCAGCGGCTGGCCGCCCAGCACGGCGGTCACGCTTTGGCCGCCCGGGCCCGGCAGGACGGCCGGAATACACTTGCTGCCCCACAGGCCCTGCAAGGTCGCCAGCATCTTGGTAAAGTCGGCGTTTTCACGGTCGAGGCCGGTGATGACGATGCCGCAGGGCAGGCCGAGCTGTTCGCACCGCCGCCAGGCGCGCTGCGTGCCGACCTGCGGGCCGGCCACGGCGTCCACGCAAATCAGCGCGGCGTCGGCAATGGCGCTGGCGGCCACCAACTGGCCGTAGAAATCGGCATAGCCCGGGGTGTCGAGCATGACCAGGCGGATTTTCCGGCCGTCGGCCGGGTACGTGGCGTTAAAGGATTTGGACCAAATGGTAATCTTGCGCGCTTTTTCCTCGTCCGACCAGTCCGCCATGCTGGTGCCGTCCGCCGGGGAACCCAGCCGGTCATTCACGCCCAGCTTGTAAAGTATGGCGTCCAGCAGTTGCGTTTTGCCGCTGCCCGTATGTCCCAGGTAAACGAAATTACGCACATCCGCAATCGGAATATCCTTCATGATTCCTTTCTCCGCTTGGGCCCGAGCCGGCGATCGTCCCGCGAGCCTGCTTTCCATACACCCAACCGGCGTTTTCCGCAAGGATAGAATCCGGGTCGAAAATGGCGCTTGCACTGGGGCGCCGGCGGGGCTATGTAGTGGCCCCGTATCCGGCGCCCGCCGGCGTGGAAAATAACGAACTTATGAATGCTCACAGCCTCGCGCCCGTGGATCCGGCCCAACAAGAGGAATGGTTCCTGCTGCAGTTGGAGCTGCAGCCCCTGCCGCTGCAGCCCTTGTGGGCTGTGCTCGACGCCCTGCCGGCGGCGGGCCGCCTGGCGCAGGCGGACAGTTGGTCGGAGCTGTTGCTGGAGACGCTGGCCGGCCGGCGACAGCGCGCGGAGGCCTTCGCTACGATCGCGCGCCGCGCCGCCTGGCACCCGGACACTCCGGTGCAGCGGGCGTTGTGGCGCAAGCTGGCGCAAGGCGTTTTGCAGGACTCGCGGGAGCAGCAGGCGCTGACGGCGCACGCGGGTTTTGAAGGCGCCGTCCCCCTGCCGGAATGTTTCCGCCGGCTGCGGTTGCTGCTGGCCCTGGCCCCGGGCGTGCTGTGCCGGGACAACACCTGGGGCTTCGGCGTTGTGCAAAAGGTGGACACCTTCTACGGCCGTGTGACGATCGATTTCGAAAAGAAGCGCAGTCACGAAATGTCCCTGGCCTACACCGCCGAGGCGCTGGAACTGCTGACCGAGGACCACCTGCTGGCGCGCCAGCACCGGCGGCCGGACGACCTGCGCCAACTCGTGCAGGCGCAACCCGCCGAGGTGGTGCGTCTGGCGCTGCGCAGCTTCGGGGCCATGACCGTGGACCAACTCCAGCAACGGCTGCTGCCGGGGATCGTGGCCGCCGGCGATTGGAAGCGCTTCTGGGACGCGGCGCGCAAAGGCTTGAAGGGCGATCCGCTGGTCTACGTGCCGGCGAAGCGCGCCGAGCAACTGCGGCTGCTCGACCGGGCACTGGCGCGGGATGGCGACTGGTTCGACGCGCTGGCCGGGGAGCGTAGCGTGAAACACATCCTCGACCGCACGGACGAACTGATCAAGAACGCGGTCTCCGTGACGTGGACGGAAGGCGCGCGGGCGGTCGTGGCCGGGCGCCTGGCTTTTGCGGCCAAGGGCGCGGGCACGCGGCATCTCGACCAGTTGGCGCGCGCCCTGATGAACGCCGCGGCTTTGGGACTGACCCTGCCGGCGGACGAGTACGTGCCGGCGGTGACCGCGTTTGTCCAGCCGGAGTTGCTGGTCAAAACCCTCCATGCCTTGCCGGCCCGGCTGGTGACGCCCTTCCTCGAATGGCTGGGCGCCCAGGCGGGTGCCGCCGCCCTGGACGGTCTGCTGGCAGTGCTGCCCCGCCTTGAACAAGCGGCGCTCAACGAGGCGTTGGACCTGTTGCTGGCCGGAGGCCGGGAGGAAGCCTGCACCCGTATCTTTCAGCGGAGCGTCAACATGCAGACGGCCGGGGTGGAATACCTGTTCTGGCTGTTCCGGCATCCGGAGCGTCTCGCTGCCTGGGTACCCGGCACCTGGCCGGTGCTGGCCAACCTCGTCGTGACGGAGTTGGAGAAGGAAGCCGGCGGCGAGCGGCTCAAGGCCCAGAACCAGCTCCGCGAGCTGACCGAACAGGTGGCTTGGCTGCGGACCGTCATGGCGCCCATGAACGAGGCCCAGCGCCACCTGTTCATGGAGCGCATCAAGACCTCCCCGGCTTGGCCCCTGGTGGACCGGCGCGGCGTGCTGGGCCGGATGGTTCATCTGTACCCGGAACTTGCCGGTGTGTTGGTGGCGAAAGCCGCGGCGGCCGCGGCCGCCCCGGATCGTCCGGCGGTGACTTCGTTCCGCACCTATCGTGAGCGCCAGGCGCAGTTGCAACACATCGCCAGCGTGGAAATCCCGCGCATCGCGCGCGAAATCGGCGTCGCCCGCAGCTATGGCGATCTGAGCGAAAATCACGAGTACAAGGCCGCCAAGGAGATGCAGGCCGTGCTGGCACGCCGGCAGGCCGAATTGGAGCAGATGCTGCACGCGGTACGGCCCAGCGACTTTCATGACCTGCCGACCGAGCGCGCGGGGCTGGGCACGCGGGTCGTGCTGCGGTATCCCGACGGCCGGCAGGAGACCTTCGTCATTCTCGGCGAGTGGGATCGCGACGAGCCCCTGGGCATCATCTCGTGCCACACCGGCATGGCGCGCGCCGTGGAAGGGCACCGGCCGGGCGACACCCTGCTGGTGCCGTCGGAACAGGGCGAGCGATCCTGCGTGCTCGCCGAGGTGACGGGTTTGCCCGACGCCGTGCGGGCGTGGATGGACGGGGCCGACGGAAAAGTGCGCAGCGGATGATCGAGACGATGCGGATCGGGCAAGGTAAGAACGCGGCATGAAACATATCCTGAGGCAGTTTGCGCAGCGCGAGGCGCACCCGGGCATCCAGTTCATCAAGTATGCCCTTGCGGGCGGTGTCGCTACGGTGGTGGACATGACCGCGTTTTTCCTGTTCGCCTGGAAGGTGTTTCCGGCGCTCAAAGCCACCGAATTCCTGGTTCAGCACTTCCACCTGCAGGTAATCGCCCTGTCCGATGCCGAGCGCGCGCTGCACTACGTGATCTGCAAGATCATCGCCTTCCTGTTTTCCAACACCACCTGCTATATCGTCAATGCGCTCTGGGTGTTTCATCCGGGGCGGCATTCGCGCAGGATGGAGTTCGCGCTGTTTTTTGTCGTATCGTTCACCAGTTTTGCCATCGGCACGGGGTTGGGCTGGGTGCTGATCAACGGGTTTGGGATGACGGCCGCTACCGCCTACCTCGCTAACATGGGGGCCTCGCTGGCCATCAACTTCCTGGGACGTAAATTCTTGGTCTTTTCGCGCTAGTCTCCGACCCGGCGTTCCGGGATGATGGTGGCTGGGTTTCTGGGCCGGGTCGCTGACCCGGCGCAACAACCTCCGCCCCCCCCCACGCGGGGCTGGAAGCCCCGCCCACATCGGCGCTGGCAGGATGTAGGCCGGGTCTCCGACCCGGCGCTTGACGTAGAAGCAGTGTCTCGCCGCTTTTGAACGCGGCCAGAGGCCGCGTCTACAGGCAAAAAAAGGACGGGTTTATTATGGGAAGGTTAGTACTTCATCGCCATCTGAGGCCGAGGCTTGTCCTGCCATCACTGCGCCAGAGCGGCATTCTGCTGCACCCGACCTCGCTGCCGGGTCCATACGGCATCGGGGAGCTCGGCGCGCCGGCGGAGGCGTTGGTCCGCGCGCTGCGTGCCATGCGCCAGCGTCTGTGGCAGGTCCTGCCGCTGGGGCCGACCGGTTATGGCGACTCGCCCTACCAGTCCTTCTCCAGCTTCGCCGGCAACCCGCTGCTGATCGGCTTCCACCGGCTGCGCGACGAAGGGCTGCTGACCCGCTCCGCGTTACGCCGGTTTCCGCAGCTCCCCGACGACCAGGTGGATTTCGGCGCGGTGATTCCCGCCCGGCTGGCGGTGCTCCGCGCGGTCAGCCGTTCCTTCGCGCGCCGGGCGCCGCGTCGGATGCGGCAGGACTACGAGTCGTTTTGCGACCGGCACGCCGGGTGGCTCGACGACTACGCGCTGTTCATGGCGCTCAAGGGCCGCCACGCCGGACGGCCCTGGACGGAGTGGGCGCCGGAGCTCGCCGCCCGCGAGCCCGCCGCCCTGCGCGCGGCGCGCCGGTCCGGTCGCGCGGCCATTCGCGACGTGAAAATCCAGCAATTCCTCTTCGACCGGCAATGGCAGGCGTTGCGCCGTTACGCGCATCGCCGCGGCGTCCACATCATCGGCGATACGCCCATCTTCGTCGCGCAGGACAGCGCCGATGTCTGGGCGCATCCAGAACTGTTTCAGTTGGACGCTGCCGGCCGGCCCGTGGCGGTCGCCGGCGTGCCGCCCGACTACTTCTCCGCCACGGGTCAGCTCTGGGGCAATCCGCTCTACCGCTGGGCGGCCCACCGGGACACCGGCTATGCCTGGTGGCTGGCGCGCCTACGCCGCGCGCTGGAGCTGGTGGAGGTGATCCGGCTCGATCATTTTCGCGGCTTTGAAAAATATTGGGAGA
>JAPLSZ010000262.1:27148-31360 GCA_026398385.1 Kiritimatiellota bacterium
ATCCGTGGCCGTTGGGTCGCCGGCCCCGGCGCGGCCTTCTTCGACGCCGTCCGCGCCGGGCTGGGCGGGCTGCCGTTGATCGCCGAGGACCTGGGCTTTATCACGCCGGAGGTGCAGGCCCTACGCGAACGGTTCGGCCTGCCCGGCATGCGCGTCCTGCAGTTCGCCTTCGGCAGCCTGGGCCGGGAACCGGAACAGCTCCCGGAGCTTTCCCCCGAAAACAGCGTCGTGTACACCGGCACGCATGACAACGACACCATCCGCGGCTGGTTTTGTTCGCCCCCGGGCTCCGACGACACCCGCTCCGCCGCTGCGGTGTGCGCCGAGCGGCAATATATTCGGGAGGTCCTGGGGCGGGGCGATGAGGCCGACCTGCACTGGGCGTTTATCGAGATGGCTTTCCGCACTCGCGCCCGCACCGCGATCGTGCCGCTGCAGGACGTGCTGGGCCTGGGCTCCGCGGGCCGGATGAACACACCCGGCCGGCCGGATGGTAACTGGCGCTGGCGTTACCGTTCCGGCCAGCTCACGCCCGCGCTGCAGCAGCGCCTGCGCCGCCTGACCGAACAGACCGGCCGCGGTTAGTTGTACCACACGACGATTTTGTCAATGCCGCGATCGCTGGGCAGTACGTCGATCCGTTGGCCTGTGCTGGATAGATCCTTCCACACATTCACATCGCCGGACTGGGTGTCATTGTACTGAACGCAGACCGGATTTGCCGACTCGAACGGATCAGAGGTAAGGACTCGATTCACATAGTGAACTTGGCCGACATTGCGGACATCACGGCCCTGATACTTGAGCACAAGCTCACAGTTCGGATCATCATTCAGCACCGCATCCGTCGTGTTGGTCGGCGCCGGGACGGTTATCGCAGGCTCCGCCGAATCCGTCGTGTTGGTCGGCGCCGGAACGGTCGTCGTAGCATCTGGCGAAGCGATCCTGGTGTCCGTGGAATCGCTCTCCACATACTTTTCACAGCCCACGGCGCACAGTCCGAAGACCACGCCGAACACAGCCCTTAGCACGCGCGCATTACGGAAGAATATGGTCATTATGTTACCTCGGTGTTGCTGGAAATGAATTGTTCCGTCGTCATGTGCGCTGGATAAAACACGAACCGGAAGGATTTGTCAAAGCCAATCTTCTTGGGATCTGTGGGCAAACGCCTGGTTGCCACCAGCCCGGCGGATAGGCCCTGCCGCACGCTGGGTTCACCTCCCGCAGCACGTCAACCATGATCGCGGTCACAAGGTCCTGCAGCCCGTCAGCTTTGCTCTCACGGCTGCCCACCACGTTCAAGGCGCACATCGCTTGCGACTTCGCGGTGTACTCATCGTCACGGCTGTGCCGTCTTTTTCCGCGGTCCACAACTTTGCCTTGATCTGTTTCGCGCGCCCGCGGAAAAAGATAAGCACCAGCCGGTTGTTGGGCCACATTTCCTGGCATTTGTTGTTACCGATTTGGCGCATCTGTCGTAAGTAGCGACTTTGAACCAGGCCATTTCACGTAGACAATGTGCGTAGACATGGAGTCCGTGTCGACGACTTGCAGTTTTGCGTCGCTATAGGACGCGTCAACGGCATGTATCTTGAAACACTTCAAGACTCTCACGGGGCAGCCCTTCTTGAGCGATGTGGCCCTCGCGACGGATATCGTGGACGAACAGATGGTTTCGACCCACTGCGGCCCGCTAATCCACATCGAATAGAATCCTGTAAATGTGCTGGTTTTGTAGAGGTTAACATCCTCGGCTAAGTAGTACTGCTGCCTGTATTCCGCTGCATGCCGCTCGGTGCTCATGCACGAGATCATTGCAGTGGCGACAGCGACGCTCGTCAGTGTGCGCGCATATTTCATTCCGATTTCATCCGTAATTATAGCCCAACGAATAGCGTTTTATCCCCTGTGCTGCGAGCGTACAACGCTGGCGTCGTGGCGCAAGCAAATTCGAGCAGCATTGGGGATAAAACGCTATTCGTTACAATTACCCAGTATTTGGGCTGTTATGTGCGCGTTACCTATCAGAATAAAAGGAGGCGTAGCATGTATAACGAATTCAAGGGGAATGAATTAGGCCTTATGCAGACCTTCCTTAACCGCTTGCGGTCCACCAGCAACGTGGCCGACTGGCAGGTGGAGCAGGCGGAAAAGGCGATCCGCTTGTACTTCCACAATTTCCAGAAAAGGTCCGACTGGCACGCCAGCCAGGTCGCGCCGGTCAAGGTTGCGGGTGATGGAGTGCTGCCGGCTCAGGGTCAAAGATTTCGACTTCGAGAACAACCTGATTTCTGTGCGCGGCAAAGGGGACAAGGACCGTACCACCCTGTTGGCCGAGGCGGTCAAACCGGATTTACGGAACCACTTGGAACGGGTCAAGCAGCTCTATGAGCAGGACCGGGCGGCGGATGTTGGCCCGGTCTTTCTGCCGGATGCCTTGGCGGTGAAGTACCCGCAGGCAGGCCGGGAATGGGTGTGGCAATGGGTTTTCCCCAGTAAAGCACTGTCCATCGATCCGCGTGGTGGCGCGGTCCATGCCGTGATCCGCAGGAAGAAGTTCGCTGGACCAATAAACGCCGTCCGCCTTCGGCCTTCGCGAGCTCGAAAATCAGGGGCTCGGCGAATATCGCCAGGCGATTCGCGGACGATACGATCAGGCCGGCCGGTGTTTGAGGAACGTGCCGTTCTCGTATTCTTCGAAGGCAACCTGCAACTCCTGCTGGGTGTTCATGACGATGGGACCACGCCATGCGATGGGCTCGCCGAGGGGGCGACCGGAGATGAGCAAGAAACGCGCCGGCTCGTTTTCCGTGCGGGCCACTATCTGGCCGCCGTCGCCGAAGAGCACGAGGCGCGTATTGCCCACGAACGAATCGCGCTGGAGGTCGCTGTTGCTCCCGGTTTCCGCCGCATAGGCGGCCGGTTTATCCTCCGTGCCGAAAGAACCCCGGCCGCCGATCACGTAGGCGCAGACCGTGTGCCCGGGTTTGGTCGGGTGGACGAACTCGGCGTGCGCCGGCAGGGAGACATCGAGGTATTCCGGATCAATGACGATGTCACGCACCGGTCCCCGGATGCCCTGGACGGCGCCGGCGATGACGCGGACGGTGATGCCGCCGCCGAGGGCGACTTCTGGAATCTGATCGCGGCGTACGTCACGATAGCGCGGGTCCATCATTTTTTGCCGGGCGGGCAGGTTGGCCCACAACTGGAACCCCGCCATCCGCCCCTGGGCGTCGCCCTGCGGCATTTCCTGGTGGATGATGCCGCTGCCGGCGGTCATCCACTGCACGTCGCCGGAGCCGATCACGCCCTGGTGACCCAGGCTGTCGCCGTGCGCGACGTCTCCGCTCAAAACGTAGGTGATCGTCTCGATGCCGCGATGCGGATGCCACGGGAAGCCCGGCAAAAAATCGCGCGGATTGTCGGCGCGGAAATCATCCAGCAGCAGGAAGGGGTCGAACAGGGACTCCTCGCCGAAACCGAAGGCCCGTTTCAGGCGCACGCCCGCGCCTTCGAGGGCGGGCTTGCTTTTGATGACCCTTTTGATTTTTCGATTCTTCTTCATGTAGGCCCCTTGCTCCTCCGCCAGCAGTTGTTCGATCTTCTGCCGCAGTTGTTTGACATCCGCCGATCTCGACGAAACGCTGGTAGTCGCCGGAGCAGCAGAGCGCCGTTTCCTTCAGCGGTGCCGCCGCCATCTGCCGATACCTTTGGTCGGTGTTCACAACCATACCGAGCACCCCAGCATGACGACCGTGGCGGACGGATAGGCGTCCGGCGACGTCACGCCATCCCGCCCGCTTTGTTCGTACCGTTCCAGCGCCGCATCAAAGGATAAGTTCGAAGTGGGCTTCCAGATCAGCTTCAGACCGTAGCCCATGGCGCGCAGTTGGGAGAGGCGGTAATCCGCGGAGTAAAACTCCGGCGCATCGCTGAAACGCACCGCGTAGAAATCCGCCGCGCCCTGCTGGTAGTAGCGCACCATCGGCCGGAGCACGAAATGCTCGCCGAACTTCTGATACCACGACAGCGTCCAGGTGTTGGCGTTGATGCCGAACGAGTCGCGGTAATGGCGGTAGCTCACTTCCGCGCTGGCGTCCGCCGCCTCGAAATAGTGCGTCAGCGCCAGATAGATGACCTGCTTGGTCTTTTCCCCCGGCCGGTTTTCCGGGACCAGCCGGCCGTTCAACTCCACCACCTTGTAGG
>JAPLSZ010000200.1 GCA_026398385.1 Kiritimatiellota bacterium
CTCAGTGGCCAGCAGTTGCCCCACGTGTCCGCCTAACCACGCGAATGGACGGCGGCTCACGCGGATATCGTTGAGCAACGCGGGCGGAACGTGAGCGTGGAGTCCGGCACCGATGAAAAACGCGGCTTGATAGCGGGCTAGCTGGCCGGGCATGTAAGAGTCCATGGCGACCAAGTGCCCCTTCAACTGGAAGTGGCCCAGCAGGTTGTCCAGATTCAGCGCGTGCAAGTAGGCCCGGTCCTTCAGCTTTCCCGGTTCGTCGTAAACGATTAAAACGGTGGCGGGCCCCGCCGGTCGCGCCGGGGACTGGCCGAACAGAGGCGCCCACGAGAGAATCGCCATCATCAATGCGCCGGTCAAAACATGGCGCACTATCCCGGAACGGGCCGGCTCGACAGAGAGCCCCATTCTGTGGTCACTCATAGAGGGTACTCATGCAGTAGTATCACGGAAGACGGCAGTGCAAACACTCTCCCAAAGCAGATCCCATCATATCGTCTTCGCGGCGGGTTCATCTACGATTCTTGCGGCCGGCTCCCCAGCCACGCTGCCGCCGAACGGCGCCGGCCACGCGCCCGCGCGCATCGAAGGCCGCCGGGTGTAGAATCGATGGTGCCCAGGATGTGAAAAAGAAAATCCGGGCCATCAATTTCGTCAACGCCGCCGAGGTGTCCCTTTACGGCGCAAGCATGCTGACGCCTCTAGTGCACAGCCCCGATGGCACCTATACCGGGTATCCGCACGAGACCTACGGCACCTATCTGCGCCTCCACGCCATCAGTAATTACCAGGACCGTCTGACTCCCTGCCAGCCCGCGCCCTCCGTCCCCGCGCCTCTCCTTCTCAGCCGTCCCGCCGGTGCCGCTTCCGCAGCGACCCTGGTGCTGCCCGACGCCGGCAACCAAACCGCCGTGGCCGTCTGGAACAGTTTCACCTCCACCAACATTTTTGTCTACCGGTCCAATCCAGACTATACCTTCAAGGCCGTCACCAGCATCTCCATCGCCGCCAATCGTGCCGGCATGCTGCCCGGCGACTTCAACGGCGACGGCATCCCCGACATCCTCGTTCTGGGCGCCGCCTCCGCCACCGGTTCCCCCGCCAACATCTTCTTCCTGAAAGGCAAGGGCGATGGCACCTTCGCCGCACCGGTCATCTCGCCCACCGGCGGCACACTGCCCACTTCCTTTGCGCAGGGCGACTTCAACGGCGACGGGAAGCCCGATCTCGCCGTGACCCACTCCGACGGCAACCGCGTCACCATCCTGCCCGGCAACGGGGACGGCACCTTCCGCGCCGGCTCCACGTTCACCGCCGGCAACAATCCGCTGTCGGTCACTGTCGCCGACCTCAATGCCGACGGCCGTCTCGATCTCGCCGTCGCCAACAGCGGTGACGACAACGTTTCCATTTTCTTCGGCAACGCGGACGGCACCTTCCGGGCCGGCTCGAAATTCCCGGCCGGCATCGGACCCCGTTATGTCGCCATGGCCGACTTCAACAAGGACGGCCGTCCCGATCTCGCCACCATCGGTGGGGCCCTGACCGCTTCCGTGTTGCTGGGCAACGGCGACGGCACCTTC
>JAPLSZ010000355.1 GCA_026398385.1 Kiritimatiellota bacterium
AGCGCGGTTTTCTGGACGCCGTCGCGGTCCACCAGGGTGTGTAGGGGCAGGGTCCGTTGCTCGCGCCCCGCCGCGGTGATCACGGCTTTGGAGATTTTCATGAGGCCCTCACGCTTATGGGCACGCAGCTTGCCATCTCTCTGCGCCCCGGTCAATGTCATCCTGTACGCGCGGTCAGGGGCGCATGGTTCTTCTGCGGGGCGGGTTCGACCACTTCGACAAGCTCAGGTCAGGCAAGCTCAGTGCAGGCGGGCGCCGAAGAGGTGCTGTGCGGCGTTCGTCCAAAATAACCGCAAGGGCCGGGATCACCGATCCCGGTGAATGCCGGCGTCCGCGGCCGGCTATAAGCTCGGCCTATCCACACGCCAGGGATTCTTTTTCCATACCGACTTCCGATACCGAACCCGGGCGGGGGACGAACACAGATCTCAGCGTAGCACACCGCAACACATGCCCGCAGATGTGCCCTGCGCGCGGCCCCCGGCCGGTTTGGCTTCGTTGAGGATTGTCGATTTGCACAAAGCGACAAATACCGCCACGGGGTGCTCAGGTGCACTGTGAGCGGAGCCAGCGCAACACGCGCAGCACGGTGGGCGCGTCGCGGCTGTGGAAGCCGTGATCGGCGCCGGGAACGGTGAAAAAATGAAAAGCTTGGGCGCGCGTCATCTGTCGGAGGATGGTTCCCATCTCTGCCACAGGCCGGCAGGCGAATTCCTCGCGCGTGCCCAAGCAGGCCAGCACCGGGCAACGGATGGCGCGGAAGGAACGCAATGGCCCGTCGTAATCGAAGATCTGCGCCTCGATGCTGCGCGGGTCAGCGATGCTCAGGAAGCGGCGGGCGGAGAATTTCTCGTACAGCATCGGCAGCAACGTGTTGCCCCGCCCCTGACGCACCAGCCCGCGGGCGCGCCGGAGCCAGTAGGCGTAGCGGGGGCCCAGGTCGCGGCGGCAGACGGCCAGGTCGTCCACGGGCGCGACGAGAACCAGCACGGCCACGTCGGCCGGCTGGCGACGGGCCTGATAATAGGTAATTTTCTGACATCCCGTGCTGTGGCCCAGCAGAATAAAGCGGCGGTAACCCAGGCGCCGGCCGCAGCGCAACGCGGCGTCGAGATCGGCGAGGCAGTCGCCGAAGCGCTCGTTGGCCACCTGGCGATCCGCCCCGCGGTTGTTGAAACTGAGCACGTCGAAACCGTGGCGCGGGCCCTGCCGCAGCCATGCCTTCTTGAGCGTCGAGCGGTAAAAATTGCCGCCCAGGCCGTGCACGATGATGAGCAGCGTGACCTGCCGGCGCCAGCCGGGCACCCAGAAACCGTCGAGCGGCCGGTGACGGCCAGGCAGCGGCAGGGAGAGTAAAGCCCCGCCGATGCGCGGGACGGCCGGCGTGCACGGCTGTAATGGGTCAGTTACGGGGTGGTCTTCTTCGGGAAGGCACGGCTCGCGTGGACGCTCGCCCGCCAGATTCGCTGCAAACGCCGGTGTTGCCGATGGAGGGCGAGACTCCGGCGAGCCGCGACCACCCCGTAACTGACCCACTACGTACGGCTTCGTTTTCATGCTTGAATTCTGCCAGCCAGCCGGTTAAAAAACAACTGCGACGTACCTGTAGCTCAACTGGATAGAGCACCAGACTACGGATCTGGGGGTTGCAGGTTCAACTCCTGCCAGGTACGCCATCAAATAAATATGCTGCATCGTCAGGCGTGTGCGGCGCGCGGCGGCCTCGCGCCCCAGCATGGCGGTGAGATGGCCGTCCACCGCGCGCTGGACAGTCGCGTTCTCGAAGTGGCCCTCGGTGATGGTACGGTAAAAACTGGCGATGTTGCGAACGATGCCAGCGGGAACACGACCAAGTTGTATATCAACGGCAAGTTAGATAAATCGGTGTCCGGCTACAATTCCACTAGCTCGGGTGCTGCTACTTGGATCGGTGCGGAGAGTTATCAAGGTGGCCGGTGGGACTTTGGCGGCACGATAGACGACGTGGGCGTTTTCAACAACGCTACCGACGCCGCCGGGATCGCTCTGGTCAACGGACTGGGACGCACCGGCGGGATCGGCCTCGACCAGCTCAGCGCGGCGCAAACCTTGTGGGGCGGCAGTGTGGGCGGGACCGCCACCGTCGGCGGCGCCACGTGGGAAAAGAAGGCATCGGGCCTCGGCGCAGCCCTGGGTGATTGGTCGGGATCGGTTGCCGGTGGGAACGCCAAGATTGTGCTCGACGGCTCTGGCTACGGCCTTCAGGTTATCCCCGAGCCGAGCACGCTGAGCCTCGCGGGGCTGATTCTGGCGGGTTTGATGTTGCGCCGCCGTATTCGGAAATAAGATCGTCTCGATTCGGTTTGTGGCCCACCCCGTCTGTCACCAGCGGACGGGGTGAGCTGTTTTTGGGCGGGCTCCGCCGCAGCCCAAGAAGAGTGGACAAGATTGACAGGATTTTACAGGATGGTTGGCGGTTGGTGGATTACGGAGGAGGCCGGGGCCGCGGAATTTTAACCACGGATATTTTACAGAAGGTAGGATGAGAAGGCTGGTCCTGTTCTTAATCTTCATCCTAATCTTAATCGTAATCTCTTCGCTTCTCCGCCCGCCTTTCATCTGTGCAAGGATTGCCTCCGGCCGCCGGCGCGGGGCTGGAAGCCCCGCCCACAGGAGGGCATGCTGTCCGGCCGTGGCGCCGGGCGCCCCGCGGTCCGCGCCGCTGCGCGCCTTGAAAACCAAACTGCTCAAATGCAAGGACTGACCCCTTCGACTCCCCTTCGACTTGCGTACAGCGATCACCCCTGCAGAAGCGCCATGCGCCCCCGGCGCGGGCCATGAAAAATCATTGCACATGACGGGCGGAGGATTTGTTATACTTGCCGCGCTGAGGCACGACACCGCGTGAACAAGCAGCGCACATATCGGCCGTGGGGGCGGTCATGGTGGCTTGCCGGGCTGCTGGGCTTGGCGCTGCACGCGCAGGGGGCGGTGTTGTGGCGCGATCCGGGTCCCCGGCTGGCCCATGACAACGGCGCCGGGGTGGATCTGCTGCACGGGGCGGTCAAGCCCCAGGACAACACCTCCAGCAGCACGCTGTACTTCAAGTTCACCGTGGATCCGCTTTCGGATGTGACCGTAGATCCCTACACACCCTACCTGGCAGGGCTCGTGCTCTATGAGCGCGACCTGGAGCATCTCGGTGTGGGCAATGGCTTGGTCGCCCATGCCTACAGCGCGTTCAATGCCTCGGGACGCGGCCTGCTCTGGGGGCAGTCGTCTGCCACTGGGGAAGGTGAGTACGATTTGAATTCCCTGGTCGCAGGTTCCGCGCAAGGTCCTCTTGACAGGCCGCGCCGGGGTATCTTGCGCACCATCCTGTTCCGCGTGCAATACGTTCCCGGCGGTGACGACGCGGTGACGGTCTGGTTTGAGCCGAATCTCTCTCCGGGCAACACCGAGTTCAGTCAACCGCCGTCTCGGACCACCCGTTTCAAAGCCAATGCTTCTTTCGACGAACTGCACCTCTGCCATCGCGGCGGCGGCGAGGGCTGGATGTTCAGCGATCTGGCGATCGCCACCACGTTCGACGATTTTGTGGCGCCGCACCTCTGGCAGCGGGGGTGGTTTATTGCCCTGGCGGTGATGGGCTTGCTGGGAGCCATCGTTGGTCCGTTCTGGCTGGTGGAGCGCCGGCGGGCGCGGGTGCGGATGCAGCGGCTGGAGCGGGCGCGCGCCCTGGACCAGGAGCGGGCGCGCATCGCGCAGGATTTACACGATGATCTGGGCGCGCGGCTGACGCAGATCCAACTGCTGGGTCAGCTCGACGCCGACCGCGGAGACGACCGGGAGCGGCGGTTGCACAACGCCTTGCAGCAGATCACCGCGGTGGCGTGCGAGATGGTGCAGACACTGGACAACATCGTATGGGCCTTGAACCCGCAACATGACAACCTGTTGCAACTGGCCGACTATCTGGCGCGGTTTGTCGCGGAGTTCTTCCGCCAGACGCCGATCTGCTGCCGCCTGGATGTGCCGGTGGAACTGCCGCACCGGCCTTTGTCCACCAAGCAGTGCCATCACCTGCTCATGACGGTCAAGGAGGCGTGCCACAATGCGGTCCGCCATGCCCGGGCCACCGAAATATGGTTTCGGATGTCCCTGACGGAGGGGGCGCTCGTCATCAGCATCGAGGACAATGGTTGCGGTTTCGATGCCCAGGCGCTGCCGGCGGGTGGCAACGGCTTGCGGATTCAGCGGGAACGGCTCGCCAGTCTGGGCGGTCGCATCGAGCTGCATTCGGCGCCGGGCCGGGGCACGCGCGTCAAGCTCGTGGTGCCGCTGCCGCAGGAGGAGTAGCTGCCATGCCCATCAAGGTGGCCATTGTGGAGGACGAGACGCGCCTGCGGGCAAGCCTCGCCGGCATGATCAGCGGTGCGCCCGGGTTTTGCTGTACGGGCGCCTACGCCTCAGGCGAAGAGGCGCTGCGCGAACTGCCGCGCCACCCCGTCGACGTGGTGCTCATGGACATCAACTTGCCCCAGATCTCCGGCGTGGAATGCACGGGCCGGCTCCAGGACCTCCTGCCGGGCGTCCAAGTGATGATGCTGACGGTGTATGACGACGCCGAACGGATCTTCGGCGCCCTGGAAATGGGCGCCAGCGGTTACCTGCTCAAGCGCACCCCGCCCAAGGAGATCCTCAGGGCGATCCGGGAGGTGCATGCGGGCGGGGCGCCGATGTCCAGTTCCATTGCGCGGCTGGTGGTGCGGTCCTTCGCCCGTCGGGTCGGCCCGCCGGCGATGCAGCTCACGCGCCGGGAAAAGGAAGTGCTCGCGTTCGTGGCCCAAGGCTACACCAGCAAGTAAATCGCCGAACGGCTGTGCCTCACCCTGGAAACCATCAAGGCTGAGCCGGCGCCCGGCGGTGGCCGGCGGCCGAACAGCCGCGTGCGGACAGCGAAGCCGGTCGTTTCGTGGGCGGGGCTTCCAGCCCCGCGAAGCCACCGAAACATAAGCTCGGGGCTGGAAGCCCCGCCCACAGGAGGGCATGCTGTCCGGCCGTGGCGCCCGGGCGCCCCGCGGTCCGCGCCGCGCGCGCGTATGCGA
>JAPLSZ010000336.1 GCA_026398385.1 Kiritimatiellota bacterium
TTCCGTGACAGCGGTCTGTTTTTGCAACTTGGCCACTTGGCGTTTCAACGCTGCGATATCGCGGCGATAATGTGCGGACATTTTCTTCAGCACGACGGTCTGGCCCCGCGCTTCCTTGCGCGCCAGCCGTACGATTTCCTGTTTCAACACGGCCATGATGTTTGGCATAGGTTCCCTTTCAAGGTTAAATCGCATCAGCGATTTGATAGCGCCGTGACTTTAATAGGGTTGGTGTGTCCCGTCAACGGAGAAAACAAGAATCTGCGCGTTGACGCGGCGCGGGAGTTTGCATAGACTGCGCGTCGTTTTCAGCAACAACAGGAGCGCACCATGGCACAGAAAACTCGTTTCGATCTGACGCAGGCGGACATCCCGCAGCAGTGGTACAACATCCTCGCCGACATGCCGGAGCCGATGCCGCCACCGCTGCACCCGGGCACCAAACAACCGGTCTCGCTGCAGGACATGCTCGCGATCTTCCCGGAAAATCTCGTGATGCAGGAGATGAGCCCGGAGCGGCACATCGAGATCCCCGACGAGGTCCGCGACATCTACGCGCTCTGGCGCCCCACCCCGCTGCTGCGCGCGGTGCGCCTCGAGAAGGCGCTGCAAACTCCCGCGCACATCTACTACAAGTATGAAGGCGTCAGCCCCGCGGGCAGCCACAAGCCGAACACCGCGATTCCACAGGCCTACTACAACAAGGTCGCCGGCACCAAGCGGCTCGCGACGGAAACCGGCGCCGGCCAGTGGGGCAGCTCGCTCGCGCTAGCGTGCCAGCTCTTCGGCCTTGAATGCCGCGTCTACATGGTCAAGGTCAGCTTCCACCAGAAGCCCTATCGCAAAATGATGATGCAGACGTGGGGCGCGAGCGTCTACCCCAGCCCGAGCGACCAGACCGAATACGGCCGCAAGGTCCACAAAGCCGACCCGGAATGCCCCGGCAGCCTCGGCATCGCCATCAGCGAAGCCATCGAGGACACCGTGCACAATCCCGGCACCAAGTATTCGCTCGGCAGCGTACTTAACCACGTCTGCATGCACCAGACCGTCATCGGCCAGGAATGCCAGAAGCAGATGGTCATGGCCGGTGAACAGCCCGACATCGTCATCGGCTGCGTCGGCGGCGGCAGCAACTTCGCCGGCATTTCCTTCCCGTTCGTCCGCGAGAAGATCGTCGAGAAAAAGAAGACCCGCATCATCGCCGTCGAACCCGCCTCGTGCGCCTCGATGACGCAGGGCCAGCTCCGCTACGACTTCGGCGACACCGAGGGCCTGACGCCGCTGATGATGATGTACACGCTCGGCCACGACTTCATGCCGCCGAAGATTCACGCCGGCGGCCTGCGCTACCACGGCATGGCCCCGACTGTCAGCCACCTCTACAAGCTCGGCCTGATCGAGGCCGTCGCCTATCACCAGGTCAAGGTCTTCGAGAGCGCCGTGCAGTTTGCCCGCACGGAGGGCATTGTCCCCGCGCCGGAATCCGCCCACGCCATCGCGGCGGCGATCGACGAGGCGGTCAAGGCGCGTGAGACCGGCGAAAAGAAGGTCATCCTTTTCAATTTGTCCGGCCATGGCCTGCAGGATATGACCGCCTACGACGCCTACTTCTCCGGCCACCTCAGTAACGCCTAGTCTGATTTCATGTCCGCATGAATGGCGGCGCAATTAAAAACGGATCCGAGGAGCCGTCGGCAGGGAATCCCACTGGGCGGGGCTTCCAGCCCCGCGAAATCCGCCGCACTACAACCTGAGCGCGGGGCTGGAAGCCCCGCCGCTAGATCAAAACCAAACTCCAGCGCGGGGCTGGAAGCCCCGCCCACAAAATCAAATTACTGCCGCCATGATTTGGAGCAGAGCCGGCCCGCTTGATACCTTTCCTGACTGGGTGCAGCAAATAAGTTTTTGTTCCGCCGCGGTAAAGTGGTATTGTATATTTGTTTCGTTGATACGGCGGGAGGGATGTGTATGCGCGACCCGGCCGGAATGATGGCAGCGCTGTGTTTGCCGCTGGTGCTTGGGCTGCTGCCGGTACGAACCGACGGCGTGAATATTTCCGTGTATCAAGGGACCGCGGGCCCGGGCTGGAACCAGGCCGGGGCCGCGGGTGGATATGTGCAATTCGGTTCCTCGGGGAATTCGTTCTTCTGGAGCGATGGCTATTACGGTGACGGGTACTACGCTTGGAACAATTTCCTCTACGGTTTCAATCCGTACTACTTCGTGGTGTATTATCCCAATCCGTGGGCTCTAGGGCCGGGCTCATCCTTGTCCTCGGGCGATTACCGTGATACCTCCCCTGCGCTGCTGGCCTACCGCACCCGCGGCAAACTGGTGGCTTACCCCAATGGCCAGACCGTCATCCTCTATCAACCGGAGCTTCCCTATACGGGCTGGGCGCCCTTCTGCATCCCGCCGCCCGCCGTCACCACGCCGGTGCCGCCCAAAACCGGTGTCACGATTCTGCCCCCGCTGCCCAATGTTTGGATGCGCAGGGACAGCCCATCTGCGCGTGCGGGGGTGTTGTCTTCCACCGCTCCGCAGCCGCTGCCGGCGCGCACGTATATCGTCAAGGGCGGACCGGCGGTCGGCTTGGTGCGCAGCAGCGGTGCGCAGCCCGCGGTCCGAACCAATGCTGCGCCCGCCAGCCTTTCCAGATCCTTCCTGATCGTCCGTCCGACAGCGGCCCCGACCACCTCGTCGGAAAAGCAGCGGTAGTAATCTCGGCCGTGGTGCCGTGCGACATTCCCCTCGTGAAACGGCTATGCCGCGTCTGGGATTGGGCGTGACAGCCTTGTCGCGCCGCTCCACAGAGCGGTCGGTCACAAAAGAACGGCAACCTTCGGCTGAAGGCCGCCACGGCCGGACGGGCCGTCCGGCCCTACCACCCTGTCGCAGATCGCGCGTCGTGTGCGCTCAACCCTCGACCTGTCCGACCTCGAAGCCGGCCTCGGCCAGCATGGCCAGATCGCGGGACGGCCCCTGCCCCGGCGTGGTCAGATAACCCTGCGTGAAGATGGAATTGACCGCAAACAGCGCCAGCGGCTGCAACTGCCCCAGGCACGCTTCGCGTCCGCCGGCGGCGCGCAGTTCCGCCGTGGGGTTGACCAGCCGGAACATGGCCAGCGCCTTCAGGCTCTCCAAGGCCGGCATTTTGCTCCGGCCGGCCAGCGGCGTGCCCGGCCGCGGATTGAACAGGTTGACTGGAATGGCTTCCACCTGCAGCTCGCGCAGCGTCAGCGCCAGATCCACGCGATCATCTAGCGTTTCGCCCAGCCCGAGGATCCCGCCGCAGCAGGCTTCCAGGCCGGCGGCGCGGGCGCGCAGGACCGTCGCCACCCGCTCAGACCAGGTATGGGTGGAACAGATGTGCGGGAAAAACCGCTGCGCGGTTTCCAGGTTGTGATTATAGCGCGCCACCCCCGCCGCCTTCAATTCCTGCGCCTGCCCGGCGTTCAGCACGCCCAGCGACACGCACAGCCGGATCGGTAGCTCCTGCACGATTCGCCGCGCTGCAGCGCACACTGCCGCCAACACCTCCGCCGACGGCTGCCGGCCGCTGGTGACGATGCAATACTTCACCGCGCCCACGTCCGCCGCGGCGCGCGCGCCGGCGACCAACTCGTCCGCGGACTGCAACGGATACTGCTCGATGGGCGCGCTGGAAACCGCCGACTGGCTGCAGAAAGCGCAGTCCTCGCTGCAGCCGCCGCTGCGCGCATTGCGGATGACGTGCAGGTTGACCTTGCGCCCGAAGTATTTCCGCCGCACATGAAAGGCCGCGTCCAGCACGGCCAGCAATTCGTCGTCCGGCGCCTGCAGCACCGCCAGCGCCGCCGGGCGCGTCAAGACGCGCCCCGCCGCCACGTCATCCCCCACGTGCTGCCAGTTCATGCGGCTAGCTTAGCACAGTCCCGCGGGGCGTGCAGTGCTTTGTCCACCCCCGGGCGCGCGCCGGGTGCCCTAAACAGCTGGCATTAGACTCAAACGCGGCGCGGTCATCATGTCCCCCTACAAATCCAGACCTAACATTAAATGTTCCGGCCGGAATGTCCAGTGTTAGGTCCCGGGTAGGTCTCCATCGCACGGGGGTGCTGTGGGGCGTCCTCCCGCTGGCGCGGGGCAAGGATGCCACGCCCACAGGAGGAAAGGTCGCCTGCGAAGCACAACCGCGGGGCTGTCCTTCGCGACGGACGCCCACCAACGTATGATGATGCCTATGGGCCGAATCCGGCCGTTGGCCCCGGCTGGCTAGGCGCGTTGGTTGCGGCCGCGACCACCGGTGGCGCGGCGTTGCTGGCCGCATGGTAATACTTCGCCTCGTGTTCGGAGAGCCTCTGCTCCCGGATGAGCTCGCGAATCCGGGCCAGCACCTGTGGCGATAGCGTCTGGCCCGCGGTGCCCGCAGCCGTCAGCGGCCGGTCCAGGGTTTGCCAACCCGGGCCACGCAACAGCGCCAGAAACGGCACCGTCGCGCAGACCACCGCCAGCAGCCAGACGATTTCGCGTCGGAACAGCCGCGGCGTGGCGGCTTCCAGCTCCGGCCGGGCGGCGGGCATCCGGCAGCGATCGCAGCACAGGCAGTCGAATTCACCGATATGGCGGACGCCGTAATCGCAGCAGGACGGCTTGATCGCCGGCCGCCAGCGGCGCGGCAGCAGCCGCAGACCGCCGATCAGCGCAAGGAAGGCGCCGGCCGGGCACAGGTAGCGGCACCAGAAACGGCCGAAGATAAACGCGAGGGCCAGCGACGCCAACGCGAGCAGCAACACCGGCGGCGCGGCAAAACGGCTGAAAATGGTGACGAGCGGATCGGCCTGGTCCACGCGCGCGTCCGCGCTCAGGGCGCAGTACGCCAGCGCCACGAACAGCAGGCCGTACTTCATCAGTCGGCCATGACGTCCGATGGCCCGCCGCGGCTCGGTCCGCCAGCGCCGCGGTCGCAACCAGCCGATCAACTCCTGCGCCGCGCCGAAGGGACACAGCCAGCCGCAATAGTAATTACCCAGCAGCGCTACGAGCAGGGGCACGGCCACCACCAGCAGGAACGGCAGCGTCAGGCCGACCGGAGGCAGTTGCCCCCGCACCAGCGCCGCAACGCCTTGGAGCGAATACTGCGCGTTCAGCCAGGCACCGCCCGCCGCCAGAACCATCAGCCGCCACAGCCGCCGCATCCCGGGCCGCGGGGTCAGCCGCAGCAGCGGTGCGACGACCAGCAGCAGGGCAAAAGCTCCATCGGTCCACGCGCGCCCATTGCGTTCGCGAGGTGCCGCACGCACGGCCGCATCCTGCCGCAACACCCGGATGGCAAACGCCGCCCCCGCCCTCTGGAAGGTTTGCGCCAGCGCGCGGGCGGTGATGGTGGCGCCGCTGACCGCGTCCACACGCAGGGGCGCGGCGGGTGGCGTCAGTTTCCGCCCCTTGAGCGACGCCAGCCAGCCGGACAAACGCTGGACGTACGCCGGCGTTTCCCGGTGCTGCAGCAGGCTGAAATCCGCCAGGGTCCCATCGGCCCGCAGCAGCAGCGCCAGGACCATCTGACCGCCATAGCCTCTCACCGCGGGTGTGAGATGGTCGGAGCGGATTAGGAAAAAATGCTCCGTTCCACGCTGGAGTTCGAGAAAGGTCGTCGGCGGGACACCGGTTGCCGTCAAGGTGCGGGTTTGAAGCTGGGCATCCGGCAGCCACGCATGCGCCAGGGCCGCCAAGGCTGCGGCTGTTTTTTCACCGCTCAATCCGTCGCTCTGTTCCGCGTGCCGGATCCAACCCGACATCAGCAACAGCCCCANNNNCGCACCCAGCGATCGCCGGCATCGCCGGACGCCGCCATCGAAACCGACGCCGGCCATGGCAGCACGGCGACGAAATTGACGGCCACACAGCCTAGCGTGACGACGATGGTACCGGACATACCCAGCAGGGGCAGCAGCACCAGGCCGGTCAGCAAACCGCCCACGGCGCCACCCAAGTTGTCGAACGCAGCGACCGCCGCGCCGGAGGACGCCGCGGAAAGGCCGGCGGCCTGCCACCGTGCGCCGGCCAGCGGGACATAAACGCCTTGGAAGACGCCCGCGAGGAGAAAGAGCACCCCGAAGGCGCAACCCTGGATCCCGGCGGCGCCGGCGGCGACAAACGCCAGGAGACCGAGATGCGCAGTCAGCGTCATCGCCAGCACGCCGCGCCAGCAGCCCGGCCGCCGCACGGCCAGCGTCTCGCCCAGCCGCCCGCCCAGCGTCAGGCCCAGCATGAACAGGGCCGAGATCAAGCCGAGGTGCAGAAACAGCGCGCCGTACCGCAGTTGGTACAGGAAGATCAGCACCAGGTTGGCCGCCATGCCGGCCAAGCCCGTGGTAAAGATCAGCATGGTATGATCGAAGGGTTGCGCCGCGCCGCGACCCGCCGGCGGCGCGGAGCGCATGACGTAACTCATGCGCAGCAGAGAATAGAGGCCCAGCGCCAGCAACATCGCGGAACCCAGCCAGCGGCCGGCCGGCTTGACAACGGCCAGGAGCGGCAGGGACCATCCGTAATGTTTGCCGAGCAGCAGCAAGTTGAACAGCGGCGCCAGCGGACGATGGTCCGTATTCAACAGCGGATCGCGCGGTTCGACTGACCCGCCGGGCGCCGCTGGCAGGCGGTCGTTGTCGCGCAGCGCGGCATGGTAGGCCTGCCATTGAAACCGGACGCGGTCGGGCGCCCAGGCCGCCGTGAGCCCCGCAGCGGGATACAACTCGGCAGCGCCGGGAATCACCGCCCAGCGCTGGCTCAACTCGGAGGCGTCCTCGCTCAACGGCGCGCCTTGGGCGGCAAACAGCCAGGTCTCGTCGCCGGGCTTCAGGGCCAGCCAGGGAAAAACCCGGCTGAGGGTCCGGACCATCGAGGCGCCCACCTGTACCAGTTCAGGACCCAAAAAATTCTCGCCGCCGGCCAGCCGGACGCCCACCACGCCGGCCGGGGTCAGACGGGCTTGCAGCAGTGTGAAAAACTCGAGCGTCAGGTAGCGGTTGGCCGGCAGCGTGGTGGCGTCGGGCAGATTCAACAATACGGCGTCAAACACGGCGGCGTGCTCTTCCAGGTAGGTCCGCGCGTCGCACGGCGGCGCCTCAAGGCGCGCCAACGCCGCACGTTCCGCCGGCGGCAGCACGGCCAGCACGCGGCGCGGATAGTCCGGATCGGGGTGCAGCCAGACTATTTTTCCGATTTGCGGCAGCAGCCGCAGGCGCCGGGCGAGGGCTGGCCCCTCGGGGCCGATGAGCAGCACGCGGCGCGCCGCCGGCTGCTGCGTCAGCAGCAGCGCCACGCGCTCCGCGGCGGGGGCGTCGTTCGGGAACGTCTCGACCACGCTTTCGCCGCAGAGCACCTGGAACTGGCCATCCCGCTCGCCGTACAAATAGCGCGCCTGCGGCGTGACGAACGCGCCGCGGTACGAGTCGCGCGGCAACAGGCGCGACCAGTGGCGCAGATTGCGTTCCTGCCGCCAGGCCGCCCCCCACCCCAGCAGCAGGCCCGCGCACAGCAGGACGGCCGCGCCACCCGCCAGCCAGCGGACCTGCCCGCGCCGCCGGGCGAATAGCAGCAACAGCAGCGTCAGCGCGCAGCCGATAAATACGGTTTCCTCGGCTTGGCCCGCGGCCAACGC
>JAPLSZ010000367.1:0-6245 GCA_026398385.1 Kiritimatiellota bacterium
CCGTAACTGCCGGCGGATGGCGTCGGTGTAGGAGATCTGCTTGAAGCGCCGGGCCTTGGGGACCTTCAGCGGGTCGGCATTGTAGATGCCGTCCACCTTGGTGCCCTTGATCAGCAGGTCGGCACCGATCTCGCTGGCGCGCAGCGCGGCGGCGCTGTCGGTGGTGAAGAACGGGTTGCCCGTGCCCGCGCCAAAGATCACGATGCGGCCCTTTTCCAGGTGCCGGAGCGCGCGGCGGCGGATGAAGGGTTCGGCGACGGCCGACATGGCGATGGAGGTCATCACCCGGGTGTGCAGGTTTTCGCGTTCCAGCGCCGACTGCAGCGCCAGGGCGTTGATCACCGTGGCCAGCATGCCCATGTAGTCGCCTGTGGTCCGGTCAATGCCGCACGCCGCGCCTTCCTGGCCGCGATAGATGTTGCCCCCGCCGACGACAATGGCGATTTGCACGCCCAGCTCTTTGACATCGCGGAGTTGTCCGGCCAGCGCGCGGATGATGCCGGTGTCCAGGGGCTCGCCGCTCACGGGATTCTGAAACGCCTCGCCGCTGAGCTTGATCAGGATGCGCTGGTATTTGCTGTGCTGGACTTCCGCGCCCTTCATGCCGGGCCCCCTTCCTGCTGCCGCAACGCCGCCACGATCCGATAGTAGCAAGCCCGGGGCGGTTGTAAAGCCACAACGCGGCTATTTCTCGGGCATGGCGGCCGGGGCGACGCTGGTGGCCGGCGCGGGCGGCGGGCGCACTTTGGCCAGCGTGTTGCGCGCGGGCAGGAGCTTGCCGCCGGCCTCGTCAGTCACGAGATAGGCGAAGCGGCGGAACAGCGCGTTTTGGTCCTGCGCCTTCTTGGTGTCGGACGCGACCTTGGCCTTGTATTCTTTTTCCAGTGTGACGACCTGATTAGAGGCGGCTGCATTGGTGGCGGAAGCCAGGGCCGCGACAAAATTCGTCGGCGCCGCGGGCTGGAGATAGGCGGCCGTCAGCCGCACCCAGCGGCCGGTGGACGCGCCGGCGCCCAGCTTGCAGACATAGTTCAACCCGGATTGGGTGGTCACGTCCAGTTGCTGCGGCTGAGCGAGGCCCAGTTCGGCGTCCGGCCGGGCGGGATCGGCCACGCCGGCCACGCTGAAGGCCGTCAACGTGTTGACCACGCCGTCGACCGCATCCTGGGTGAGATCCTCGTTGGTGCCCAACCCCTGCAGTTGGAAGGTGCTGTTCGACGGGGTCAGGACCCAGGTCTGGTTGGACACCGTCCCGCTGAGCCGGGCGATTTCATCACGGCTGAGCTCGAGCACGCGGGACTTGATCCAGGCCACCGGCTGGCGCGGCCATTCGGCCAGCGCATCCTTGACCAGCACCACCGGTCCCGCGCCGGAGCGCACATAGGTGCCGTCCGCGTAGCCGCCGTATTCGGAGTTTTGTCCCCGCATGCGCGCGCTGCCCACGGTCAACGCGGCCAGCTCCTGACCCGCGGCTGTGCTGAGGCGGAGCTCCAGCGGCGTCCTGTTGGACACGGCCGTCAGGCCGAATTCCTTGAGATACTTGTCGCCGCCGGCCATCACTTCGCCCGCCTTGAGGTTGGCGAGGGTGCGCAGATGGTCGGCCAGCTTCTCGAAATCCGCCGGGTAGTTCCAGAGCGAGGTCACGACCCAGCGGCCCTCCTGCCGGGCCAACCGCACGGTGTTCGTGCCGTCCCGCAGTTCCAGTCCGGCCACGGCGTTGACATCCAGGGCCGGTAAGAGACTGGCGCCGGCCCGGAGACCGCCGACGACGGTCCGTTGCGGAGCGCGCTGTGACAGCACGGCGGCCAGCACCAGCACCACCAGCACGGCGGCGAGTAGCATCAAGTTGCGCGATTTCATGTTATTTTTTCCTCCGGCTGAGCGCCCGGGCCACGCCGAACAGCACCAGCAACGCCGGCACGCCTGCCAGGTTGATGAGCTTGCAGCGCAGGCCCAGCAGCTCGACGTCTCGCCGCAGACTCTGGCGCACTTCCTTGAGCTGCTGGCGTGTGCGCACCGATTCCTGGCGGAACTTTTCGATCGCGCTCTTTTGTTCGGCGGACAGGATGACCTGCTGCGCCGGGTCCTTGGTCCGTTGCAATTCATCGAGCCGGCGCTGGGCGTCCTGCAATACATCGTTCAGGCGCTTTTCCTCGGCGCGCCACTGCTCGGCAGCGCGGCTTTCCAGCGCCAGCACGCGGTCGAACGGCCGTTCGTAAGAACTGCGACTGCGCAGGCCGATCAGGTCCTGACTGCCCGTCAGTTGTTCGAGCGCGTTGAACAGAAAGCTCAGATTATGATTGCGCATCTGGTAAACCTGCTGGCCGAAGATGTCGCCGCGCGCCAGGCAGAAGGCGTCGTACAGCATGTCCGCGTCCGCCACCAGCACAACGGTGCCGTTGGTGGCGCTGTCCCCGAGCGCGGCCGTCTGCGCGAGCTGATTGGTCACGGCGGGATTGCCGGCGGGAAAGGCCGTCTTGAATTTGCCCTGCAGGCGCAGGGCCAGCAGCGGCGGCGGGCTGACGGGTTCCACGGTGTTCAGCGCGCTGTCGGAACCGAAGCTGGCCGCCATGGCATCCACAAAGCCGGCAGACGCCGTCGGCTGCAGCAGCGGCGTCAGCGTCAGGCCGGCCGCCGCCTGGCCGGTGAAGCCGCCGGCGCAGGGCAGCAGCATGGTGCGCAGTGAACTGGTGGTCACGTCGTTGGAGTTGATACCCTGGCCGCGCAAGGACAGCCAGGTGGAGTTGTTCTCCGGGGCCTGGCCGCTGCGGAGCGAAGCGCGCGTGGCGAGGTAGGGATCGGCCAGCACCTTCCCGGGCTTGAGTTCCACCCCCCAGGCCCTGGTCAACTTGTTCAGATCCGAACCGGTGCCGCCGGCCATCATCATCGGGTTGCCGGACTGCGCCTGGACCAGGCACTGGGGATCCAGAAACGCCAGCATCCGCCCGCCGCGCCGCACGAATTGGTCGAGCGCATACAGCAGCGTGTCGTTGCCCGACGGCGGCTGGACAACCAGCAGGGCGTCCAGGTCGGCGGGGATGTCCGGCGCCTCAGGGCTGACGGTCACGATTTCATACATGCTCTTCAGCTCTTCCATGAAGAACCACGGCGGCTGCGGCCGCTGCGGCGGCATGCCGAAGTTCATGGGCGACTGGCCGCCCATCACCGGCAGCGCGGTCAACAGACCCAGGCGCGGCCGGCGCTCACGCGTGGTTTCGAAGATGGCGCGGGTGATCTGGTATTCAAGCTGGTCTTCGTTGGAGGGCGAGAGGAAGGGCAGCACGGCCTCCTTGGCGCCGGCCACCACGGCCAGCCCGAGGAAAATCCGGCCTTCTTCCGACAGCAGGTCCTGGCCCTGCCCCGTGATGCCGTAGCGCTGGGCGGATTCCTCGGCGTCGGAATCCGGTTTGGGATCGTAGGTTTCCAGCTCCACCCGGCCTTTGCCCAGGGCGACGAATTCCTTCAGCAGATCGGCCACGCGGTCGCCGTAGTTCTTGATCGGCGGCGGCAGGTCGGTGACGCTGCGGGAATAGTAGAACTTCAAGGTCACGGGCCGGTCGAGCTTGTGCAGCATCCGCGCCGTGCCGTCGGACAGCGTATAGAGCCGGTCCTGGGTGATATCCGTGCGCCGGCGCACCTGGCCGAGCAGGAAATTCGCCGTGATCAGGATGCCGAGAAAGAGCGCGACTCCGACCGCGCCCTGAAGTCGTCGTGTGGTGAGCAGGTTTTTCATAAATGGTGCCTCGCGATTACTTGGCGGCCCGGCTCTGCAACACCGCCTGGGTGCAGAAGATCATGAAGGCCATCATGCTGAAGAAATAGAAGAAGTCGCGCAGGTCCAGGATGCCGCGCTGGAGGGTTTCAAAATGCGTCATGAAACTGAAGGCGGCCACGCCCTCCACCAGCCAGGCCGGAGCCCAGCGGACGAGCAGGTTGGTCACCGGCGGGAAGCCGGCCAGGATCAGAAACAGCCCGCCGACGACCGCCAGGATGAAGCTGATCACCTGGTTGCGCGTCAGCGCGCTGGTCAGCATGCCCAGCGCCACATAGGCGCCGGCCAGCAGTACGCTGCCCAGATAACCGCTGAAGATCACGCCGGGGTCCGGCCGGCCGAGGTAAAAGGCCGTCGCCGGCATCGGGAATGTCAACGCCAGCGCCAGGATGATAAAACCCCAGGCGGCAAAGAATTTCCCTAGAATCGCCTGTAAGGGCGTCACCGGCAGGGTCAGCAGCAGTTCCATCGTCCCGGAGCGGCGCTCCTCCGCCCACAGCCGCATGGCCACGGCGGGCACCAGCACGAGGTACAACCAGGGATGCCATACGAAGAAACCGCGCAGGTCCGCGCGCCCGGCCTCGTAGAACTGGCTGACCGAGAACGTGAAGAAGCCCGCGAGTCCCAGGAAAATTACTATGAAGACATAGGCCACGGGCGAGTCGAAATAGGACCGCCACTCCCGCTTGGCCACCGTCCAGATGCGCTGTAGGGCTTCCATCAGGCCACCTCCTTCCGGGTCAGATCGGATACGTCGTCGGTCACCGTGAGCTGGCGGAACACGTCGTCCAGCCGCCCGGTCGGGCTGCGCCGCTTCAGCTCGGCCGGCGTGCTGTCGGCCACGAGCACGCCGTTGCTGATGATGATCACGCGCGAGCAGATGGCCTCCACCTCCTCCAGGATGTGCGTGGACAGGATGATGACCTTCTGCGAGCCCATCTGCCGGATCATGTCCCGCACAACGTGTTTCTGATTGGGATCCAACCCTTCCGTAGGTTCGTCCATGATCAGCGCCGGCGGATCGTGCAAAATGGCCTGCGCAAAGCAGACCCGCTGGCGATAGCCGCGCGAGAGCGTGTCGATCGTCTGATGGCGCACAGTGTCGAGGAAACATTTCTGCACCGCCGCCTCCGCGCGCGTGTCGCGCGCGGCGCCGGAAAAGCCGCGCATTTCGGCAATGAAGCGCAGGAAATTCAGCACCGACATGTCGCCATAGACCGGCGCGTTCTCGGGCAGGTAGCCGAGCCGCTGGCGCGCCTTGACCGGCGCGACCGCCACATCGAAGCCATCCACCACCACCGTGCCGGCGGTTGGCGTCAGAAACCCCGTGATCATGCGCATCGTGGTGCTCTTGCCCGCGCCGTTGGGGCCCAGAAACCCCAGCACCTCGCCCGGCTTGACCTCGAAGGAAATGCCGCGCACCGCCTCCCGGTGACCGAAGCGCTTCCATAGTTTTTTCACCTGTATCATGCGTGTAACCCCTTCCTGGCCCCGAACACCGCCGCTAGAATGAAAATTAGACCGTCCGACGCCGGGCGCGTTCATTTTTTTATGGTGGCAGACATGGTCTTACCGAACCTGACGGCGCACCAACCGCCCCGGCCGCCGGTCCCGCTATGGTCCGGGTGGTCAATGACGAGCCCAGCGCGTAGAGTCGAGGCGATCGAAGTAATTTGTCCTACGGCAGATCTTCGGCGAGGTCGCCGGACTCGCGCTTGCTCTGCCAGACCGCCCAGCCGATGCTGCCGGCGCAGACGATGACCACCGCCCAGCCGATGAGCGCCGCGTTGGCCGACTTGCTCGCCGGGTTGAACACGTTGAAGTTCAACACGAGGCCGAGGGTCAGCAGGCTGACCATGTTCATGACCTTGATCAGCGGGTTGATGGCCGGGCCGGCGGTGTCCTTGAGCGGATCGCCCACGGTGTCGCCGGTGATGGCGGCCTTGTGGGCCTCGGAGCCCTTGCCGCCATGGATGCCGTCCTCGATCATCTTCTTGGCGTTATCCCACGCGCCGCCCGCGTTGGCCATGAACACCGCCAGCAACTGGCCGACGAGGATCATGCCGGCCAGGAAGCCGCCGAGGGCGTAGGGGCCCAGGATGAAGCCCACCAGCACCGGCGTCATGATCGCCAGGAAGCCCGGGCCGATCAGTTCCTTCTGCGCCGTGTTGGTGCAGATGTCCACCACGCGCCCGTAGTTGGGCTTCTTGGTGCCGGCCCAGATCTCCTTGTCGCGGAACTGCAGGCGGCATTCCTTGACGATGAAGTACGCCGCGCGGCCGACGGCGCGGATCAGCATGGAGCTGAACAGGAACGGCACCGCGCCACCGATCAGGAAGCCGATGAACACCATCGGATTGGCGACGGTCAGCTTGCCCGCCTCGGCGAGATACTGCGCCGTGGTCATCAGGTTGATCTTGTCCTCGCTGCCCACCGCGATGATGGCGATGAAGCTGGAGAACAGCGATACGGC
>JAPLSZ010000367.1:6254-7141 GCA_026398385.1 Kiritimatiellota bacterium
TACTGCGCCGTGGTCATCAGGTTGATCTTGTCCTCGCTGCCCACCGCGATGATGGCGATGAAGCTGGAGAACAGCGATACGGCCGCGATCACGGCCGAGCCGATGGCGATGCCCTTGGTCTCCGCCTTGGTGGTATTGCCCACCGCGTCGAGGTCGGACAGAATCTGACGGGAGCGCTTATAGCTGCCGGGCTGGGCCTTGTCCATGGCGACCTTGTCGTAGCCCATCTCGCCGATGCCGTTGGCGTTGTCGGCCACGGGGCCGAAAACGTCCATCGAGATGGTGTTGCCGGTGAGGGTCAGCATCCCGATGCCGGTCATGGCGACGCCGTAGGCGACGAACAGTGGTGGCGTGCCCGTGTAGCAGAGCACGGAGAGCAGGATCGAGACGGCGATGACAAGGATCATCGCCACGGTGCTCTCGTAGCCCACCGCGAAGCCCTGGATGATGTTGGTGGCGTGGCCGGTAGTGCAGGCCTTGGCCAGGCTCTTGACCGGCGCGTGGCTGGTGTGGGTGTAGTAGCTGGTCACCTTGTTCAGCGCGATCGCCAGGAAGATGCCGATGAAGCAGGTCAGCGCCGGCCGCATATCGAGGCCCAGGTTGGCGAACCCGAAATTGGCCCACCACGGCAGAAGCGTGGGGTCGCCCAGGCCCCCGGGGACACTGCTGGGAAAACCGAAGGAGGACATGCTGTTCATCGCCAGGTACGCCGCGTCGAAGCGCAGGTAGAAGAAGCC
The DNA here is from genome assembly GCA_026398385.1 of Kiritimatiellota bacterium. GTDB lineage: Bacteria > Verrucomicrobiota > Kiritimatiellia > CAIQIC01 > CAIQIC01 > CAIQIC01. Next base: position 6,992 of record JAPLSZ010000367.1, read on the forward strand.
GAGCACCAGGAAGCCGATCACGCTGATCACCGAGCCAATCCAGAAGCCACGATGCACGCTCTTCAGCGCTGTGTCCGAGGTGTCGTTCGGGCCGGCCTTGACGGTGTAGGTGCTGATGATCGAGCCCAGCACGCCGATGCCGCGGACCAG
>JAPLSZ010000277.1 GCA_026398385.1 Kiritimatiellota bacterium
AGAGTTTTGACAGGATTAACAAGATTCTACAGGATTGAAAGCTGTCGCCAGGCCAGCCTATCTGTTCATAAACCAACAACCTTTCTGAAAATCCTGTTAATCCTGTCCCATCTTCTTGGGCGGCGATCCTGCGCACCGGCGGTTTCCCGCGGGGGCAGGGCTCGTCATTCGCTATTGGGAACCTGTGCCCTCCGCTTTCCTCTGCGACCTCTGCGACCTCTGTGGTTACTGCGGTTAAAATTCCGCGGCCCCGGCCTCCTCCGACAGCACCTGCCGTAGGCGGGCCGCGTCGCGCAGGAATACCGGCAGATAGGCCTCGGCCACATAGCCCGCGTCGTCTTCGATCGTGAACCCCATGCCGCTATCCAGCAGATCGGTGCGGGCCGATTGCACGGCGACTCGCATCTTGGAGGAGAAGATGTACTCGTCGGCCCGGTCTTCCGCAAGGGCCCAGGCCGCCCGCCAGATCGCCGTCAGGCCGCGCGTCAGCGCCCGCCAGTTCACCCACCGGGGCGTGGCGGCCTGTTCCCCCATGAGAACACTCCGCCACTTGTCGCGGTCAATCCAGTACTGCTTGGCGCGGCCGGCCGGGCGTACCCGGGCGACCCCCGCTTCCGCGAGGCCGACCAGCACTTTCTGCACCCGCATGTGGTTGTAGCCGAGCGTCCGGGCCACCTCGCGCGGATGAGCGCCTTCCGTGGTCAGCAGAAAAGCCATCACGTCCGCGCGTATGCCGATGCCGAAGACCGCCCGGCACGTGAACACGATGTTCACCGGGTCCTTCATATTAACGGAGGGCGTCAGGCCGCGTGGGCGCACGGTCTCCCGAACCAGTCCATAACGCGCGAAATGTGCATCCGCACCCTCCGGCGGACGGAGCGATTTCCCCTTGGCCGTGTGGAAGAGAGGTTCCTTCGTCGTCCGGGCGGCGGCTAACGTCCGCTGCGCCAGGCCACGCCACTTCATAGACTTGTCTTGCTCGACCATCCAGGAGGCGATGGCCCCGAGTACGGCTTGGTCCCCGACGTGGTCCTGCTTGATCACCGTGGCGAGCCGCTGGGTATTGAGCCAGTGTCCATTCCTGGCGAGCCAGTCCAGCACCTCGTCGAACATGCGGGCATCATGACGCGCCACTTCGGTTGTGAACGCCAGCACGGGCTCGGGGTCGCTGACCCACGGAGCCCTCGGCCCCATGGATCCGACCACGCCCATCCGACACCACTGGCGCCAGACGAAGTTCAGCACTCCTTCCGTGAACTCATTCCGGAATGTCACGATTGATGTCGTCATAGCCCATCGCCTCCACCGCCCGTCTCACGTTGTCGCGGAACCACGCAGACGTCTCGCGTCCCAGCAACCAGCCCGCCGCCGCGCGAACCTCCTCGGGCGTCGGCTTGATTCGCAGCAGCAAGTCCTCCAGGTGGCGTGGGTCCGCCTTCGGGTCGGCTGCGGCCAGGAGTTTGAAGTGCACCTGGTCCAGCCGGCTGACGAAGTAGACAGTCAATGCGGGTCCATACTCCCGCTGCGCCCACCGGTCGGTCATCCCCGGCGGTGCTCCGTACACCTGGAGCACGTCCTTGGGCCCCATGTTGAGCCAGTCGTCCGATAGTCCCAGATCACGGCCGACCGCTGCTACAAGACTGCAGAAATCCTTCGGCAGCGGGCGGTCATAGCGGAGTTGGAGTCCCTTGGCCGTCTGCTCCACAACGGCCAACACGTCCACGTCACGCGTGGTCCGGCGGGCAATATTGAGCACGTTCAGCGCGCTGCCGCCACAGACGAGCAAGGCTATTGGTTTTGCGTACTCGTACAGCAGCCGCTTCCCCAGCCGCTGCAAGGCCCCATCGATTTCCGCTGCATTTGTGAATGTCATAAGTGCAATATAGCATACAGAACGTATGCTACAAGGCAATTTTATAACAATTCGGCAACGGAGGTTTCCCGCAGGGGGCAGGGCTCGTCATTCGCTATTGGGAACCTGTGCCCTCCGCTTTCCTCTGCGGCCTCTGCGGTTACTGCTTACGGATGAAGAATTTTAACCACATGAATTTATTGCGGCAAAAATTCATAGCGCGGCCGAGCCGCAGCCCAGGAATGTTGGGACAGGATGAACAAGATTTTACAGGATTAAAGATCTTTCTGCGTTCTGAAAATCTGCGTCAATCTGTGAAAATCTGTGGAAGAAATTCCGCAGGCTGCACGCCAGAGTCAAAAGGAGCGCAGCGCCGCGGAAGCGGGGGCCGCATACGCGCGCATGGCGCGGACCCGCGGGGCGCCCGGCGCCACGGCCGGACAGCATGCCCTTCTGTGGGCGGGGCTTCCAGCCCCGCGCCAGCGGCCGGGGGCAATCCTTGCCCGGATGAAAGGCGGGCGGGGAAGCGGATCCACAGATTACGCAGATTGCACAGATTGAAGAGGCAGAGCGGAGGGCCGGGGCGTGCTAAATGCAGCCGGCCGGATTGTGTTTAGGGCGCATGGCACTTCTGCGGGGGTTACCAGAGCGGGCGGTGAGTTGTGCTATTTGGACTGCGGCGGCTCGACGCCGCTTTGACTTCTAGTGCTCGGATTAATAAGAAAAGTGCTGTCAGCCGAGCCCCGGGCGAGACGGGGGGGGCCTTCATCATGCGTATTCATACACGGGAGTCTCGATGGTCTTGGCAGGCTTCCGCCTGCTTTTGATCAGCGCTTGAATGTGCTCCACGGTCTCGGGGGCGAAGTACTGCTCACCGGTTTCACGACAAACTCGCGCGGGCACGTGCTCGATAAGGTACAACTTCCCACCATGCTCCAGCGTGTACGTCACTTCGGTCTCAATCATCGTTTCTTTCATTATATTACCTCGTCAATCTATCTTTCGGACACGGAGGTCAAACCATAGGTTCGGATTAGGTTCGTACACCGTGACAACCTTCACGAGCAGCCGGGTCGGGTAGCTGCACTGAATATGAAGCGGCCGGCCAGCGCTTGTGAAACCAAGGATCAGGCAACTCGGGCCGTATTTGTCCTGGGGATAGTCTTCGATCACCGCGCTCCGGTTCGCTATGGCCTGTTCCAATTCGGCTACGCTGATATTACGGATGATCGTCTGATCAACGGCATGTCTTGAGAACTCGTACCGCCTCGCCGCGACCATCCCACGGATGTCATCCAGCAATGCCATGCCGATAGACTACTCGATCAGACCTCGTTGGTCAATCTGCGCCCTTGCCCTGTCAAGACTCGTTAGAAATGTCCCCATTCTGGACTCATTAGAAATGTCCCCTATTCATGTGGTTGCTGCCGTAGCGTGAGGCTTGGCGGCAGCTCGGTTTTCCGCCCCCCGAGAATGGGCCATATAGCACGTCGGAGGGG
>JAPLSZ010000146.1 GCA_026398385.1 Kiritimatiellota bacterium
GCACTGGTCCACGCCGTACTTCAGCGGAATAGCGATGTCGGTGGCGAACGCTTCCAAGCCGCCGATGCGCGCGCAGTTGATCACGTAGTCGGCGCCGGCCAGCGTCTGCTGGCGGTCGAGGGAGGCGGTGAGCCGGGCCGGCCGCTGGTTGCCTGCGATATCCTTCTGACAAATCCGCGCAACCAGGTCGAGATTACGCCGGCTGATGTCCTGCAGGGCGAACTGCGTGTCGCCCAGCTCCGGCACGGTGAGGATATCCCGCACGAGCATGCGCGTGAAGCTGACGCTGCCGGCGCCGATGAAGGCAACTTTGATGGGCATGTGTGTTCCTTTCCTGGTTGAGCAAGCGCAGGGGATGATACCGCCTTGGCGGCGGTCAGCGAGCGGAAAAGAGTTTCACGACAAAACCGGAGGTGGTGGCCGTGCGTTGCCGGCCGTATACCCTGAGCTTGAGGTCGGCCCCGCTGACCATCCGGAAGCGGGCCGACTTCTTGTTCACGGCGACTTCCAGAATCGAGCCCCGGTAACGGAGCCGGAAACGGAACGCCTGCCATTTTCGCGGGATGGATGGATTGAACGACAGCAGATCGCCGTCCGTCCGCAGGCCGCCCCAGCCATAGACCATGTTGAGCCAGGCGCCCGACATCGAGGTCACGTGCAGGCCCTGCGCGGTGTTGCGGTTGTAGTTGTCGAGGTCGAGGCGGACCATGTAGGTGAAGAACTCCCACGCCTCCCGCGTCTTGCCGAGTTCCGCCGCCAGGATGGAATGCACTCCGGGCGAGAGCGACGATTCGTGGATGGTACGGGCCTCATAGTATTCGTAGTTGACCCGCTTGGTTTTCAGCGGGTAGTCGCCGCTGAAGAACAACGGCAGCAGGAGCACGTCCGGCTGCTTGATCATGTTGTAGCGGAAGATTTTCACGTAGGGCCAGTGCTGGTAGACCGGAATCTCGGATTCGGGGAAGTTCTTCACATCCACCTCCGGCAGGTCGAAGTAGCCGTCGTGCTGTTCATAAAGATCCCGCTGCTGGTCGTAGGGGATGCGCATGTGGGCAGCCTTCCGCCGCCAGTCGCCCAATTCGTTCTTGCGCAGCGCCACCCTGGCCGCCACCGCCGCCAGCCGTTCGGGCTGAGACTTTTTCATCTCCGCCACCACGGCCAGTGTGTATTCGAACGCCTTCTTCACCATCACGTTGGTATAGCAATTGTTGTTGACGTTCATGTGGTACTCGTCGGGTCCCATGACACCGTAGAGGCCGAAGTCACCGTTGCGCGGGCTGTAGGCGCCGTGGGCCGCATAAAAACGGCAGATCTGCAGCAACATCTCGATCCCCTCGCGGTGGAGGAAATCCGCGTCGCCGCACACTTTGGCATAGTGCCAGATGGCATAGGCCACCGCGACACTGACGTGGATTTCAAAGTCGCCATGCTGCCAGGTGGCGCAGCTTTCCGTGCCGTCGAGCGTGCACATCGGGTAGCGCGCGCCTTCGAGGCCGAGTTCCCGGGCGCGTTCGCACGCCTGGGGCAGGTATTTGTGCCGGTAGAGCAGCAAATGGCGCGCCGCCTGCGGGTTGTTGAACATGTAGTAGGGCAGGCAGTAGGTCTCGGTGTCCCAGAAGACCTCGCCATAATAGACCTCGGCCGTCAGGCCCTTGCAGGGAATGTTCAGCCCGGCATCGTAGCCATGATACGTCTGCTGCAGGTTGAAAATCGAGAAACGCACGCCCTGCTGGCTTTCGGCGTCGCCCTCGATGCCGATGTCGCTATGCTCCCAGGCCTTGCTCCAGAAATCGTGTTGTTCTGTTAGAGCGGTATCGAGCGGCACCGCGGACGCCGCCTGGGCGGCCATGAGTCCGCGCTGCCACACTCCGGCCGCATCAGCGGTTTTTTCCCAATGCAGGCCGACGCGTTTATCGATCCGCGCCACTTGCCCTTTCGTGAGTGACAAGCTGAATTCGAGGCAGGCCTGCTGGTCTCCTTCGACGAGCTTGGGCTGAATCGGCGCGCTGGTTTCCAAGTCGAAGCCGGCAAACAAATAGTGCCCGCTGCGGAGGGTCTGGCCCAGCATGGACAAGCGGCCGTCGCGAAAATCGGTGCGCGGGCAGGTCCAGAAGTTCTTGCCGTGTTCGCGCGCGCCGGTGCCAGTGGCCTCGGTTTGTTTCCAGCCGCCGGCGATTTCATGCAGGATCGAGAAATCAAGACCTGATAGAACCTTGACCTGGCCCGAGAAATTCAGCGGCTCCAACAGCATCCGTTGATATCCGCACTGCGGCCGGACCATGCTGAGCAGCCGCACGAAGGTGAGTTTGAGTTGCTTGCCCTTGGCGGTGGTCCAGACGAACTCGCGCGTCAATACTCCGCTCCGCATGTCCAGGCGGCGCATGAATCCGCTGACCTTGGCGGTGGCCAGATCCAACACCTCCCCGTCCACGCTGATCCGGGTATACAGCCAATCCACCGAGTTTACGCCGAAGCAGACGCGCGTCACGATTCCCTTGAACAACTGCGGATGATCCACATGCATCACCTCATACAAGTTGTTGAAGTAACTCCCCTGCAGGCGGTCGCCACTGTAGCCCTCGTCGAAATACCCGCGCACGCCCATGAACTCATTGGCCAGACAGAACATCGATTCGGAGAGCCGGCCGCGCGCAGGGTCAAAGCCCTCCTCAATCACCTGCCATGGATCCACCTTCAAATAACGATCCGCGATTTTGGTCTTCATAAAGCGCTTCTCTCGTTAGATCCTGAAGGTTGTTCCTTCATCCGCACCAGGACGTCCTCCAGCGTGCCGGAGAACGGCCCGGGCGTTTCCATTTTGATGGACACCAGCGCGGCGGCAAACTTGAGCGCATCGGCGGCCCCATGGTCCAGCCGCCGTGCGAGGTAGGCGGCGAACGTGGTGTCGCCGCGGCCGGTTCTACCGGTTAGATTGCGATTGGAAAACTTCTCGAAATACGTTTTGCCGGCGACCCGCGCCAGGACGCCGTCGGCGCGGGTGATGATGGTTTCCGGGCAGCCCCACATCTCGAACAAGCGCGCGGCCTCCTCAATGTCAGCGGTGCCGGTCAACACCTCGGCCTCGACGGCGTCGAGCTTGATCTTGGCCAGTTGCCGCACGAGCTCCCGTTTGTCAGGGACATCCTTGAAGACGACGGCGCGGGTGACGGGATCGACCTGGCGTACGAAACTCTGCATGTCCGCCGAGAGCGAATAGCCGCGACGGGCGAGACCGGCGATCAGGTTGAGGTCAAACTCGGTGTCGGAGATGCCGGCCAAGTGCAGGCAACGGGCTTCGAGGGGCGGAACTTCCTCGAGACGGATGAGCCCGGCGCTTTTTTTCAGGATCAACTGGCGCACATCCACGTCCGGCACGGGATGCATGACCACCGACCAAGTCGTCTCGGCGGCGGGAATCAGATAGACGTCAATCCCCGCGTCGCGCAGCGGTTGCAGGATCGACGCGTCGGCCGGCGCCATCTTGGCAGCCACCGCCACGCGTTTCCCGGTCCTGACCGCCGCCAACGCGCCGCACAGCACCGCGCTGCCGGGCGCCACCCTGGTCTGGCCTTGGTACGGCGTGATTTCGTCGTAGCACATGTGGCCCAGGAAAATAATGTCGTAGTGGTTGGAACCGCGGGTCCTCATGCCGGCCCCCGGGCTTTTCTCCGGGCGTCGAGCTGGGCGCGGATGGCGTGAACGCGGTCGCGGGTGAGCGGGTAGAAGAAGATCGAGCAGAGCGCGACGAAACACACCAGCGCTTTGAACCAGTATTGAATCGTGGACGCCGCCTGGATATCGAGCTGGCTGTCGAAGCCGGACTGCACCAGCAGGAATCCCTGGAACGCCAGGGAAATGGCCATCGCGATCTTGTCCGTGGTCACGAAGACCGCGCCATAGAACGCCTCGCGCCGGTGGCCGGAGGTCAACTCGTCGAGGTCGCAGATGTCCGCGAGCATGGAGTTCTTGATCATCGGCATGGTGTTGGTGAACAGGCCGATCAGCACGCCGGTGAAAAGACTCGGCCACTGCAAGGCCACCGTGCCGCCCCACGGCAGGTTCAGCTGCAGGAACGCGCCGGGCGTGTTGCCGAACGTGAACCACAGCGAGGCGTAGGCGACCGCGCTCATCGTCAGCAGGAGCAGCAGGCTGGTCCGTTTGCCGATGCGGTCGGTGAGGGTGGCGATCAGGGGCATGGCGAGCAGGCTGGCGATGTTGATCGAATTGTAGAAGATCGCCAGATACGCCGACCCGGCCGCCTGCTGGCCCTGGCCGACGTGGTAGATGAAGATGTACACGAAGAAAATGCCGGTCAGGCTCATGAGGAACTTGGTGATGAAGTTGCTGACCACCAGCAGCCAAAACGGGCCGTTGTGCAACGTCAGCTTGATCGCGTGGAAGAAGGAGATCTTCTCTTCGCCCTTGTGTTCCGCGACCTTTTCCTTGCAGAAGAACACCGACGGCAGCCCGGTCAGCAGGATCAGCCCCGCCACCATGACGCTCACGCCGACCACCCCTTGCGAACCTTTTAACACTTGCGCGCGTGGGCCTTCCAGCCACATGCACAGCGGCAGAAACCACGGCGTCAGAAACCCGGCCGCCGAAAACGCGATCAGCCGCCACTTGAACAAATGGGTGCGTTCATTGTAGTCGGTGCTCATCTCGTAGCCCATCGCCGCATGCGCGATGCTGAACGCCGCGTAGCCCACCGCGAACAACACCGACATCATCACCGCGAGATACCAGAACGTCGGACTGGCCAGGCAATACACCAGCAACGGCCCAAAGCCCGAGGGCGCCGCCCCGGCTGCCGACCGCGGCGGATGCCAGAGCATCAACCCCAACACGGCGCTGACGATCAACCCTAACAACATCCACGGTCGTCGCCGGCCCCAGCGCGACCGGGTGTTGTCGGAGAGATGCCCGACCATCGGGTCGGTCACGATATCCAAGAACCGCGGGATGGCGCAGGCCAAGTTGACCAACACCGCGTTGATGTTCAGCGCGTTGATGTAGATCACGCTGACGAGGCTGCCGGTGCCGTACGTGATCGTCGCGTCGGCAAAGCCCCCCAGGCCCCACAGGAAGCGCGTCCTGGTGGGCACGTCCACGTGCGGATGCTGGATTTCCTCGCGGCTTTCTTTCTCAATGATGTCGGGCATATCTTTACCCCTGCCAGCTTCTGCGCCATCCTAAGCGCGCTCCGGCGGCCCCGGCCCCACCCGCGGATCCACTCAACTCTCCAGAAACCTTCGCGTCAGCCGCTGGTGCCACGGCACATCCTGCCAGTTGGCAAACTGCGGCTGCACATAGTTGTGGGGCGTCCAGCCCCACATCCCGTGAGCGATCGCGTCCTCGACCGACCAGCCGGCCCACTCCAACAACCAGCCCCAATCCAGATCGGGCGTGTCGAGATAGAACCACGACGCCCACGACTCGCTCGTGGTCAACGGCGCGCCGCGCTGCCGGGACCACGCGGCGAACTGCGCGAGCTTGTGACGCTGCCGGGCGCGCAGCATCGGGGCGATGGCGTCGCGCGTCTGGCCACAACGCCGCGAAAACTCCCCGTGCCACGCGTCGTTGGTGAACAAGCCGTCCTTGATGAACTCCGGAAACTTCGTCCGGTCTGCCCAGCGCGGATCGGCATCGGCGTAAAAGTGCACGTCCAGGCAATCGAACTCGACCGGGATCTCCAGCCACCGGAGATCGCCGTGGATGGAGCACGTGTAGCGCAATTCGGGGAACTCACGCCGCAGCAGGCGCAAGGCGGCATTCAACTCCGCCGCCACGAACTGGATCTGCGCCGCCGACAACACCGGCACTTCCCAATCGGCGCCGGTCTCCGCTTGGAGCCGCTCGCGAAATCCCGGGAAGAAGAACGGCACTTCATTCACCAGGTCCAGATAGACGAGCCGCTCGAAGCCGAACCGCTTCTTCCACTCGTGTAACATCACGATCCACATTTCCGCGCCTTCCTGATGGCTCCGGGGCAAACGCAGCACCGGCGGCCCCGGCTGACTCAAGGCGGGCGGCACGTTGCAGAACCACCACGCGCTCAACGTGTAGTTGAGGAACGGGCGGGCCAGCAATTTTTCCATGAACTCAATGATCCACGTGCCGACCGGTCCCTCGACCGCGCTGTTCCAGCACCACGGCATCAGCGGCATCTTCGGGTCCGGCCATTTCAAAACACGCTCCGGCTTGCTCAAGTCAATCCACTGCGGCATCGGGTCGAGCCGCACGGTGTTGTAGCCGCGCTCGACCGTCTCGTCGAGCACCCGGTCGTAATCGGCAAAGCTGCCGCCCGGCCCATGCCGCAAGGCGAACGCCTGGTCCCACATCGCCAGCGTCAGCCGCCGCGGCCGGAGGTGCGCGCGCAGGTCAAAGCCGTCGGCCAGACCATCCTGGCCCATCCTCCGGTCAGTGGCTTGTTGAACAGGGAATTCCATGGTTGCATCCTTAGGGTGGATTTTCAGCGTCACTTTCCAAGCGACAGGACAATCACAGAGTCAATGCCGCTGGGGGCCTGGGCCGGAACCGTGATGGCAACCCCTGCGCCCGACGGCGTCAGCGGCAGCGCGCGCTGCTCCGCATCGGCCAGCAGGTACGCCCGTTGGGCGGCCGCCGGAAGCCCCGCCACCGTCAGCCGGCCATCGGCCGGCCACTGGAACACGTGCAGGAATAACGTTGCCCCTTGGGCGGTGATGCAGCCCCAGTCCGGCTTGGGCATGCTGGCAGGCCCGCAGCCGTAGATGCTCGCCCCGTTGACGGCCAGCCACTGCCCAACCTCTTTAAGCCGTTCCGCACTGGCTTGAGGAATCGTGCCGCTCCCGTCGGGGCCCACGTTCAGCAGGAAATTCCCGTTCTTGCTGGTCGTGTCCACCAGCATTCTGACCAGGTCGGTCGCCGACTTCCAATGGTCGTCAAACTTGCTGTAGCCCCACGTGCCGTTCATGGTCATGCAGGTCTCCCATGCGCGCGCCGCGCCTGTGCCCGGAACCGAACCTTCGTGAACGCCGTAGTCGCCGTAGGGTGCGTCGCCGGGGCCGATCCGGTCGTTGATGATCACCGCGGGTTGCAGGCGGCGCATCGTGGCCGTCATCTCCGCCACGCGACCGAGCTGGGGGTCGCTGATGTCCTGCCCGTCGAACCACATCAGCGCCACGGGCCCATAGCTGGTGAGCAGTTCGGTCAACTGCCCCCGCATGTAATCCAGGTACCGGTTCATGTCTGCGCCTTCCATCGGGCGCGGATCCACCTCCGGCGTGATCGGACGATCCTCGCGGCACGCCGTGCAGCCGCAGTCGTAGATTTCGCCCTTGGTCCAAGGCGAGGCCGGAAACGCCCAGTGGCCGCCATAGTGCGGCCCGGGCCCGTTCAGATGCACGTAGCGCATGGTCCAGTCCGGATGATGCCAGTCGCGCACGGAGTAATAGATGCCGAGTTTGAGGCCTTCCTCCCGGCATGCGCGGGCCAGCTCGGCCATCGCGTCGCGCTTGAAACCCGTCCACTTGACCATGTTGTAGTCTGTGAGCTTGCTGTCCCACAGGCAGAAGCCGTCGTGATGCTTGGCCGTGATCACGATGTATTTCATGCCGGCATTCTTGGCGCTCACGACCCATTGCCGTGCGTCGAACTTCACGGGTTTGAACGAGGCCGCGACGGCCTCGTATTCCTTCAACGGAATGCGTTCGCCGTGCTGGATCCATTCCGCTATCCAACCCGTGCGCTTGCCCTGATACTCCCCGCCCAGCACGGCATAGGGGCCCCAGGTGATGAACATGCCAAAACGCGCATCACGGAACCACGCCATGCGCGCTTCGCGCTGTTCCACGGATTCCACCGCTCCGGGCGCTCCAGCCAGTTTACGCTCCCCGCCCTCATGGGCCGCCGGCACGGTGAGGATCCCCGAGATGGCGTAGAACGACCGCGCGCTGCCGCCATGGAGGCCGCCATACAGGTCCGCCACGCCCCCCACCCACTTATAATCCGTGGCCGTCGGCAGCCCCCAGAAAATCCATCCGCCGGGCGCCAAGGCATACTCACCGGCGGATTTGCCGTCCTTGAGG
>JAPLSZ010000253.1:0-39077 GCA_026398385.1 Kiritimatiellota bacterium
GGCCAACGGCCCCCGTTGGGGGCCTCTCGGGTTGCGGTCTACCTTGCTGTGCACTGTGAATAGCATGTCGAATAACAACCAAAAAGTGTCAAACGCAAATCAGGACGTGACACTTCAGCCCCCCCGCATCCCCTCATTCCAAACTTGGCGATCTTCGCAGTGCTATCCACCCAAAGCTTGTTTTTCCGCGAAGATTTTTTGACAGGATTAACAAGATTCTACAGGATTGAAATCATCGCCATGCCAGCCAATCCGTCCATAAACTTACCACTTTTCTGAAAATCCTGTTAATCCTGTCCAAATATTCTTTGGTTGCGGCGCTGCCGCGCTAAGCCTTGGCGGTTAAATGCTTCGGTTGCGGCTTCACCGCCGCTCCCACGAGCGTGAACGGACCGGCCCATTCGATTTCGACGTCCGTCAACTGCCCGAGCAGATCTTCCGTGGCCGGGAAGTATACCAGCTTGTACTGGGGCGTGCGACCCCACCAGCGGTCGCGTTTTTCGTCGCGGCCCTCGACCAGCACGCGGACGGTCCGGCCGACATACGCCTGGTGCTTTTCCGTCAGGATGCGCCGGTGCTGGTCTTCCAGCAGCAGGCGCCGTCGCTCCTTTTCGTCGGCCGGCACATCGTCGGGCAGCCGGCGCGCGGCGTAGGTTTCCGGCCGCGGGGAGTAGGGCGCGATGTGCAGGAAGTCGAGGCGCAGCTCTTCCAGCAGCCGGCAGGTGTCCATGAACTGCGCCTCGGTTTCGCCGGGAAAGCCGACGATGATGTCGCTGTTGATGCCGGCATCCGGAAGGCGCTGCCGGATGCGCGCCACCAGTTCCCGGAATTGCCGGACCGTGTAGCCGCGGCGCATGGCCGCCAGCACGCCGTCGTGGCCGGACTGCAAGGGGACTTCCAGATAGGGCTGGACCTTTTCAATCCGCGCGACGGCGTCGAGCAGGCGGTCGGTCACCCATTGGGGGTGGCTGGTGAGAAAGCGGATGCGCCAAATCCCCGCGATGTGCGCGGCGTCCGCCAGCAGGCCGGCGAGGTCAGCGCCGTCGCCCAGGTCGAGTCCGTAGCGGTCCACGATCTGGCCCAGCAGCGTCACCTCGCGCACGCCCTGATCCGCCAGGCGGCGGATTTCCTCCAGGATGTCCTGCGGCGGCCGGCTGCGCTCCGGCCCGCGGCGGTAGGGGATGACGCAGAATGCGTAGGCGTGCGAGCAGCCCAGCACCGCCGGCACCTGCGCGGTGACGGTGCGGCCCTGCGCGGAGGGCGGCAGCGCGGGCGCGGCGTCGGCGTCCGGCGCGACGCGTCGCAAGGCTTGGCGGGCCGCCGCGTCGAGGTCGTGGGGGCGCAGTAACTCCAGCAACGCCGCGGGGTCGGACGGCGGGAGGAAGACATCCACGAAGGGCCATTGCGCGCGCAGGGCCGGGCCGGCCTGGCGGCCGACCAGGCAGCCCATCACGGTCAGGATCAGCTCCGGGCGCCGTTGTTTGAACGCCCGCCAGTTGTCCAGTACGCGGAGGATTTTATCCTCGGCCTGCTGGCGGATGACGCACGTGTTCATGACGAGCACGTCCGCCGCCTCGGCGCGATCGGTGGGCGTCAGGCCCAGGCTTTCGAGCTGCGCTGCCAGCCCGCGGGTGTCGGCCGCGTTCATCTGGCAGCCGATGGTCCACAGGTGGTAGGTGCGCGGCATCGCGCGGCAGTCTAACCCGCCCGGCCGCGTTTTCAAGGCCGGGCTGCGCCGGCCCTGCGCGGCGCCGGTGGCTCGGGCCCGCGTTATATATCCACCAGGCCCTTGCAATCGGGGTAGCCGGAGCAGCCCCAGAATTGTTTTCCGGCTCTTTGGCCCTTCTGGGCGGTGCGTAGCACCATGGCCTGGCCGCAGGCGGGGCACGCGGGAATGGAATCCGGTCGCTCCGACCGATCGGTCGAATCCGACGGATGACCGTTCTTCTTGCGGTTACGTTCAGCGAGGCGGGCGGTGGCCAGTTGCTCGCTGTAGCCGCCGTCTGCGACAAACTGCGCCTCCAGCGCCGCGATCTGTTTGTCGAGCAGGTAGTTGGTCTGGTTGATCAGGCAGAGCAGGGCATTCGCCCGCAGGGCAGGGTCCTCATGATCGAGCCAAGGGGCGTAGAGCGCGTGGCGCTGTTCGTCGGAGAGATCCGACGTATCGGCCGGCTCCGTCGGATGGGCCGGATGCTGCTGCCCGATCCGGCGAACGGCCAGCGCCTCGGGGTCATCCGGTTCCCATTTTCTCAGATGGCGGTGCCGCAAAAAGTCTTCATAGTCGAGCAGCAGTTCCTCCAGGCTGGAGCGCGCGACGTTGACCAGCCGCAGCTCGGTCTGCGAGGAGGTGGCGGAAGCGCGGCTGCCCTCGGCGATATTTTGCCGGCCACTCCGCGCGGCTTGGACCATTTGATCGCTCATGCGCGAGCGCGGTTCCAGGTAACGCTCGCAGAACCAGTAGGTGGCATCGTAGATGATAGTGTCTGTTTGAAAGCTGCGCAACTCGCGATAGCCGCCGCTGGGCCTGAGCTTGGGCATGGTTGGTCTCCTACGTTGCCGACAGGAAGTCGGCAAGCAGCGCGCGGACTTCGGCCGCGACCGGCCGGGCGAGCAGTTCGGCCACGCGGCGCTGCTGCGACTGAAGGATTTCCGCGCGCAGCGGCTGGTCGTCGAGCACGCGGTGGATCAGCTCGGCGAGTTCCGGGGCCTTGAGCTCCTCGTAGAGCACGCCGGCCTGGCCCAGCGCTTCGGGCGTGCCGCCGGCGTGGCGCGCGATCACGGGCACGCCGTGGTACATGGCCTCGACCAGCGGCGCTCCGTAGCCTTCGTGCGCGCTGGTGGAGACGAACACGTCCGCCTGCCGGTAGTACGCGATCAGGCCGGCGGGCGATTCGGCAGATCCAGGTCGCCGACCAGCATCTTGAGCATGGTAAAATAACGCGGACAGCTCCGATTGGAACCGACGATGATCAGGCGGCTGAAGGGATTGATCCGGTAATGATAAAACGCGAAGGCCCAGATCAAATCCTCCAGGCGCTTGTTCGGCGCGATGCGGCCGATGCACAACAGCGTTTTTAACGCCGCGCGGGCCAGGGCGGTCACGCGGTAATCCGGGGTGATATCCATCGGCGCCCGGTCGAAAATCAGCGGGCAGACGCGCACGCCGGGCGTCCCCAGCGTGGTCAGGTCATCGGCATCGTATTGCGACACGGCCCAGACCGCGTCGGTGCGCCGGGCGAGCGCGGCGACCTGCGCGTGGGCGTCGGCGAGCTGGCGGGCGACGTCGTCGTCGAACCCGCGGAAATACTCCGGCGGCGTGATGTTGTGATAGACTAGGATTTTGCGCGCGGCGACGGCGGCGAACGCGTCCGCCGCCGGCGAGGCCAGGCCATAGTGATGGAGGACCACGTCGCCGGCGCCGCCGGCGTATTCCGCCAGCGGCCGGCAGTCGCCGCGGAGCGTCGGCGAGACGTGCGCCGGATCGGCGAAGATGTCCGCGGCGTGGCCCCAGCGGCGGAAGAGGTCGCGCAGGATGACAGCCTGACGCGAAATGGCGTCGCCATCGGCATAGCCGGCGAGCAACTGGTCTAGGCGGGGCTGGTGCATAAATTGTTTCTTACCACAGAGGTTGCAGAGGAATTATTCATTCTTTCTTTTGTTCCAGAGCGGCGAGACGCTGACGCAATTCGCGCAGTTCCGCATCGCGCTGCCGATGTTCGAATTCCAGCGCGCTGGTGTAGAGATGGTTGATCATGTTCTGGCGGCCGGTGACGCGGTTGTGCTGGTAGCGCAGCACCTTCCACAGCACGGCCTTGATCTGCGCCGCGACAGCGCCGGCGGGCCCCGGTCGGCGCGGGATATCAAACGGCAGCGTGTCCACGTTGTCGCGGTAGCGCAGCAGCCGCAGCAGTTCGGCGAGGTAGTCGGCCTCGGAGGCCGATTCCCGCAGGCGCAGGGCGCTGATGCTCTCCGGCAGCACGGCGGGCTTCGGGCCGGCGGGCCGTCCGGCGGCGGCGGCCCGCAGGGCGGCGCCGAGGTCGGCGGTACGATCCTGGCCTGCGATGACGATTTTCATGGCGCGGGTTTTAGCTCCCAGGCGGTGTTGAGGTGAAAGACGCCCTTGTGTTCCGAGGCGTCCTTGACGATGAATGGATGCAGATCCTCCTGGCGATGGTATTGGACGGCATGATCCCACGAATGGATGGACAGGGACAGGAAAAACCGGCCCGCCATGAGCGTCAGCGGGTTGATGGTCAGGCGGATTACGCCGTCGCCCGCGACGGCCGCGATCGGATATTGGGCGATCTGGGTGTTCGAGCCGAAGACATAGAAGCCGTTGCCGGTCTTGAGATTGAACCCGAAGACCGGCTTTTCGACACGGCGCTGGGCGCGGTAGTACACCTCGACGGTCAGCGGCTGGCCGGTGGCGAAGGTGACCGCCTCGCGGCCGTCGGCATCGAGCAGCCGCACCTGCCGGATCTCGACCTCCCGGGTGCCGTGCTCTTCGACATTGAGCTGGCCGAGGCGGACCATATAGGACCGCAGGTAGGCAAAGATCACCTCGCCCGGTTTGCCGCGCTGGATCAGGTGGCCGTCATGGATGAGAAAGACCTCGTCGCAGAACTCCTCGACCAGGTCCAGCGCGTGGGACACGAACAGGATGGTCTTGCCGCGCTTCTGAAAGTCGCGGATGCGGTCGAGGCACTTCATCTGGAAGGCCATATCGCCGACGGCCAGCACCTCGTCAATCAGCAGGATATCCGGGTCCATCTCGATGGCGACGGAGAAGGCCAGGCGGACGTACATGCCGCTGGAGTAATGCTTCACCGGCATGTCGATGAATTCGCGCAGGCCGGCGAAATTCACGATCGCGTCGAACCGCTGGCGGACATCCTCGCGCGGGATGCCGAGGATGGCGGCGTTGAGGAAGACGTTCTCGCGGCCGGAGAGATCGGGATGGAAGCCCGCGCCCAACTCGAGCAGGGAGGAAATCCGGCCCGTGGCGCGCACCGAGCCTTCCGTTGGCGTGATGGTGCCGGTGACCAGCCCGAGCAGCGAGCTCTTGCCCGAGCCGTTGGGGCCCACCACGCCGATGGTCTGGCCGCGCGCGACCGTGAAGTTCACGTCGCGCAGCGCCCAGAAGATCTCCGCCGCGCGCCGCACTTCCGCCCGCGACAGCGCGCCGAGCAGCGTGGGCAGGCCCAGGCTCTGCCGCCGGTAGCACTTGCCGAGATGTTGGGCTTCGATGGCGGTCATAACACGTCGGCGAAAAAGCGTTGCTTCCGTTCAAATACGCGCAGCACGATCACGCCCGCGAGCAGCGGCCAGAGCCAGCCCGCCACGGCCGCCGCCGTCATGGGCAGCGGCGCGCCGGGCACCTGCAGCGCGCGGTAGGCGGTGATGATCAGCGCCATGGGGTTCAGCAGGTACAGGTCGCCGACCCACGGCATGTCCGCCGCCGCGCTGCGCACCAGCTCGAGCGGATACATCACCGGGCTCATGAAGAACCACGCGCTCAGGATCAGGCCGGCGAGGTGCGACGTGTCGCGGTAATACACGTTGGCGGCAGAGACCACCAGCGCCAGTTCCAGGTTGAACAGCGTCTGGTAGAGTATCACGACCGGCAGGGCCAGCGTCCAGCCGCTCAGCAGGGTGTGCTTGTACCACAGGAACAGCGCCACCAGCGGCAGTTGCACAAGCAGGGTCAGCAGAAAGTTCACCAGCGATGCGAGCACCACGGTCGTCGGCAGGATGATCCGCGGGAAGAACACCTTCTTCACCAGCGTGGCATTGCCCGTAAAGGCGTGCAGGCCCCCGTTGACGCACTGCGTGGTGAACTGCCAGGCGAAGACGCCGATGATGATGTCCTCCAGGGCAATGCCGCGGCCGCCCAGCAGGCGCAGGAAGAAAATGTAGATCGCCGCCATGAACAGCGGATTCAGCACCGTCCAGAGGAAGCCCAGCGCCGAACCCTGGTAGCGGCTTTTGAGATCGCGGGCCACCAGGTTGGCCACCAGGTCGCGATAGGCGGCTAGTGTGCGGATCAGGTTCATCGGCGCATAGATATAGCGCAATGCGGGGCGGCGGACAAGGCATGGTTCGGCGTTGAACATTTGCTGTCGCCTCCCGGTCAAAACGCTATACTGCCCATCAGGGCGAAGGGAGCTGAGCGCATGGCCTTGGACAAATTGACGATCAAAGCGCAGGAGGCGCTGCGGGCCGCGCAGCGTTTGGCGGAGCACCGCCGGCACAGCGAAGTGGACGTGGAGCACCTGCTGTTGGCCCTGATGGAACAAGCCGACGGGGTGGTGCCGCCGCTGCTGGACAAGCTCGGCATACCGCCGGAGCCGCTGCGCCGGGCGCTCGACGAGGCGCTCACCGCCCGCGCGCAGGTGGAGGGCGCGACGGCGGAGCGTCCGCTCTCCGCCGCGCTGCGCCACGCGCTCGATGCGGCCGGCACGCTCGCGGCCAAGATGAAGGACGAGTATATCAGCGCCGAGCACCTGCTGCTGGCGGTCATCCAGTCGAAAGGCGCGGCGGCCGCCAAGCTGGCGGCGCAGGCGGGCCTGACGGCCGAGGCGGTGCTCCAGGCGCTGCAGAGCGTCCGCGGCCACCAGCGCGTCACCGACGCCAACCCGGAGGACAAGTACGAGACCCTGAAAAAATACGGCCGCGACCTGACTGCGGCGGCGCGGCAGGGCCAGCTCGATCCGGTGATCGGCCGTGACAACGAAATCCGGCGCGTGATCCAGGTGCTGTCGCGCCGCACGAAGAACAATCCGGTGCTGATCGGCGAGCCGGGCGTGGGCAAGACGGCGATCGCCGAGGGGCTGGCCCGGCGGATCGTCGCCGGCGATGTGCCGGAAGGGCTGAAAAACAAGCGCGTGATCGCGCTGGACCTGGGGGCGATGATCGCCGGCGCGAAATACCGCGGCGAATTCGAGGACCGCTTCAAGGCCTTCCTGAAGGAAGTCACCGGGGCCCAGGGCGAGATCATCCTGTTCATCGACGAACTGCACACGCTGGTCGGCGCCGGCGGCGCGGAAGGCGCGGTGGACGCCGCGAACATGATCAAGCCGCCGCTGGCGCGGGGCGAGTTGCGGTGCGTGGGCGCGACGACGCTGAACGAATACCGCAAGTACGTCGAAAAGGATGCGGCCCTGGAACGCCGCTTCCAGCCGGTGCGGGTGGAGGAGCCGACCGTCGAGGCGACCGTGGCGATCCTGCGCGGCCTGAAGGAGCGCTACGAGGTGCATCACGGCGTGCGCATCCAGGACGGCGCGCTGGTGGCGGCGGCGAAGCTGTCGCAGCGCTACATCGCCGACCGCTTTCTGCCGGACAAGGCCATCGACCTGGTGGACGAGGCCGCCAGCCGGCTGCGCATGGAGATCGACAGCCTGCCGGTGGAAATCGACGAAGTGGAGCGCCGCATCCTGCAGCTCGACATCGAGCGCGCGGCGCTGAAGAAGGACCAGGATGCCGCCGCCCGGGAGCGCCTGGGCAAGCTGGAGCAGGAGCTCGCCGGGCTGCGCGCGCGCAGCCGGACAATGAAGCTGCACTGGCAGAAGGAGAAGTCCCACATCGCCGAAATCCGGAAGCAGACCGCCGCCTTGGACGCGCTGCGCGCCGCGGCCGAAAGCGCCAAGCGCACCAACCAGCTCGACCAGGCGGCGGAGATCGTGTATGGCCGCATCCCCCAGACCGAGCGGGAGATCAAGCACGCGCAGGATCAGCTGGCGCAGCTGCAGGCGGGGCAGCGGATGCTCAAGGAGGAGGTGGATGCCGAGGACATTGCCGAGGTGGTTTCGGCTTGGGCCCATATTCCGGTCAGCCGCCTGCTGGAGTCCGAGAAGGAGAAACTGCTGCACATGGAGGAGCGCCTGCATCGCCGGGTGGTCGGCCAGGACGCCGCCGTGGAGTCCGTCGCCCGGGCCATCCGCCGCGCGCGCTCCGGCCTGCAGGATCCGTACCGGCCCATGGGTTCGTTCATCTTCCTCGGCCCGACCGGCGTCGGCAAAACCGAACTCGCCCGGGCGCTGGCGGAGTTCCTGTTCGACGATGAGCATGCCCTTATCCGGATCGACATGTCCGAATTCATGGAGAAGCACACGGTCAGCCGCCTGATCGGCGCGCCGCCGGGCTACGTGGGCTACGAGGAGGGCGGCTACCTCACCGAACACGTCCGCCGCAAACCCTATGCCGTCGTGCTCTTCGACGAGATCGAAAAGGCGCATGCC
Organism: Kiritimatiellota bacterium; assembly: GCA_026398385.1. GTDB lineage: Bacteria > Verrucomicrobiota > Kiritimatiellia > CAIQIC01 > CAIQIC01 > CAIQIC01. Next base: position 8,238 of record JAPLSZ010000253.1, read on the forward strand.
GACGTTTTCAACGTGCTGCTGCAGATCCTCGACGACGGCCGGCTGACCGACGGCCAGGGCCGAACGGTGGACTTCACCAACACGCTCTGCATCATGACCAGCAATATCGGCGGCGGCGCGATCCACGACATGCTGGAAAAAAATCCGGAAACCTCCCGCGACAGCAGCGCCTACGAGCAGATGGAAGCCAAGGTCACCGAACTGCTCCGGCAGGTCTTCCGGCCGGAGTTTCTCAACCGGATCGACGAGATCATCATCTTCCACAGTCTCCACCGCGCGCAGCTCCAGCAGATCGTGGAAATCCAGATGCAGCGGGTGGACCGCTATCTGGCGGATCGGAACATCACGCTGACGGTGACCGACGGGGCCAAGGCGCTGCTGGCGAATGAAGGGTACGATCCAGCCTATGGCGCGCGGCCGCTCAAGCGGGTGATTCAGCGCCGGGTGCTCGACACGCTGGCGACGGAAATCCTGAAGGGGACCGTCCGGGACGGCGACCACGTCACAGCCGACGTGGATTCGAAGCACCGCGCCGAACTGAAGATCAGCAGGACCTAGCTGCCGGTCGGACGCCGGTCCATCAGGCGGATGGCGGTTTCGCCGCGCTATGTCGGGATCGGCTCTGTCGCGGCGGCCGCTCCCGGGCGCCGGGGAAAAGAAAGTCCAGGAAATGCCGGGCGACCTCGTCGCCCTCGGGCGGCGAGATGGCCAGGTCCGCGCTGATTTCGATGATCCAGTATTTCTTCCGCCGCCGGTCCACCAGGAAATCAATCCCCACCACCGGCAGCCGGAACAGGCGGGCGGCGCGCGCGGCCAGCCGGAGCAGCGCAGGGGCGATCGCGCCGGTGATGACCGCGCAGTCCCCGCCGGTGTGGACGTTACTGGTCAGCCGGACCTGCACGCGTTCGCCTGCGCGGGGCACCCCGGCCAGGCGGCGGCCCAGCAGGGCCAGCTGGCGCCGGGTCTCGGCGTCGAGCGGTATGCGATGGCCGGGATCGACGCGCGTGGTCCGCCGGTTCTGGCGGCGGATGAGCTGGGCCAGGGTGTGGCGTCCGTCGCCGGTGACCGCCGCGGGCGTGCGGCGGATGGCGGCCACGCAGTGCGCGTTGACCAGAATCAGCCGCTGGTCCTCGCCTGCGACGCATTGCTCGAGGATCACCGGTTCCCCGTAGCCGCGCGCGGCGCGCACGGCGCGGCGCAATTCCGCCGCCGTGCGGACATCCACGGCGACGCCGCGTCCGCCCCACTGCGCGGCGGGTTTGACCACGAGGGCGCGGTGGCGGGCCAGAAAGCGCCGGGCCCGGGCGAAATCCACGAAAAGCTCCTGCGCCGGCACGGGAAACCCGTGACGGTGGAGCAGGCGGTTGGCGGCATGCTTGTTCTGGGCCAGGTGGAACGTGGCGGCGCCGACGCGATCGGTGAGCGCATTGTAGCAGCGGACCGACCGGCCGCCCTGCCGCAGCTCGAAAACGGGCAGCGTGTCGTCCAGCACGCGCACCCGGATGCCGCGGCGCCGGGCCGCGCGGGTGATCGTGGTGGTGTACACCGTGTGCATACGCCTCCGGCGTCCGCGGGATAACCCTCAGGCCCTGGCTTTGGGGATCTTGACGGTTTTCGGAATCGGCGGTGGCGGCGGGGCGCCCGGCGCCTCGAGGTCGTGGACGATCTCGCGCAGGATGGTGCTGTAGCCCTTGCCGGCGGCCAGTTGCTGATCGGTTTCCAACAGGATCGTTTCCGTGCCCGCCTGGTAGCCGGTTTCGAAGGTCAGGACGGTGCCGCCGACGCGCAGGTGGTCCCCGGCCAGCAGCCGGACCACGTCGATGCGCTCTTCGTTGACCCAGGTGCCGTTGTGGGACTGGAGGTCCTTGAGATAGTAGGCGCCATCCCACCAGCGCAGGCCGCAGTGGATGCGCGAGACCTTCTCGTCCGGCAGCACGACGTCGTTTTCGTGGCCGCGCCCGATGGTGATCGGCACCTCGGTCAGGGGCACCACGATAATTCTGCCGTCGGCCACGGTGTACTTCAGCCGCATAAAGCCCTCATGCTTACTAAGCAAGAAAGCTTAGCGCCGCGCGGGACGATGGGCAAGCCAAATCAGAGCTGGCCCCGCGCCAGCAGGCCGCGAAAGTAGGCGATGGTCTTTTCCAGCCCCTCGTCGAGGCTGACGCGCGGCTCCCAGCCGAGCTGCTGCCGGGCCAGGGCGATGTTCGGCTGGCGCACCTTGGGGTCGTCCACCGGCAGCGGCCGGTGCACGATCTCGGCGCGGCTGCCGCAGAGCGCGCGGATGCGTTCGGCAAATTGCAGCACCGTCATTTCCTGCGGATTGCCGAGGTTCACCGGCTCATGATAATCGCATTGGGCCAGGCGGCCGATGCCTTCGATCAGGTCGGCCACGTAACAAAAGCTGCGCGTCTGATGGCCGTCGCCGAAGACGGTCAGCGGTTCGCCCTGGAGCGCCTGGGTGATGAAGGCCGGCACGACGCGGCCGTCGCGCGGGCGCATGCGCGGGCCATAGGTGTTGAAGATGCGCGCGATGTGCGTGTTCAAACCGTGGAACCGGTGGTAGGCCATGGTCAGGGCCTCGGCAAAGCGCTTGGCCTCGTCGTAGACGCCGCGCGGGCCGATGGGATTGACGTGGCCCCAGTACGTCTCCGGCTGCGGATGCACCTCCGGATCGCCGTAGGTTTCCGAGGTCGAGGCCAGCAGGAAACAGGACTGCTTGGCCCGGGCCAGCCCGAGGGCCTTGTGCGTGCCCAGCGCGCCGACCTTCAAGGTTTGAATCGGGAACTCGAGGTAGTCAATCGGGCTGGCGGGCGAGGCGAAGTGGAAAATGTTGTCCACCGGTCCGCGGAGGTAGAGGTAATCGGTCACGTCCTGATGGATGAACTGGAACCGGGAATGTCCCGCCAGGTGCTCGATGTTCGCCACGCTGCCCGTCAGCAGGTTGTCCAGGCAGACCACGCGGTGGCCCTGGCCGAGCAGCAGATCGCACAGGTGCGAGCCCAGAAATCCGGCGCCGCCGGTGACCACGGATACGATGTCCCGCTTCGCGCTCATGTTATGCTCCAGCCGCAGCTTGGCAGAACCACCGCCCAAGAACCACAAAATAATCTTAGGGGCCGGGGGCGCAGGGCACTGCTGCGGGATGGTCGCCCTTCTCTGGCAACGGGCCAAACTCCAGCGCGGGGCTGGAAGCCCCGCCCACGCCAAATTCATCATGGCATGCACCACGCTGCTGGTCTCCCATGTGGCGGAGACCTTACCGGCAGAACAGTTACACCGCAGCTTTAATGATTTTGCTGCCCGATCTGTGAAATCTGCGAAATCTGTGGATAAAGCTTTCCTTAGTCCGACCCTATCTCTGCTTCCCCGCGGCCGGGTGGTTTTGCTATAACGCCCGCATGACGGACGCGCGCCCCACCATCGCCAGCCTGCAAAACCCGCGCGTCAAGCAGGTCGTCAAGCTGCGCGACCGCGGCGCGCGCGACGCGGCGGGGCTGCTGCTGATCGAGGGCTATCGCGAGGTCAAGCGCGCGTTGGACAACCGCTGGCCGTGCGCCACGCTCTTTCACTGTCCTGAGCTGTTCATGGGCGGCAACGAGCGCGCGCTGCTCGAACGCGCCGCGGCGGGCGGCACGGAACTGGTCGAATGCACGGAGCCGGTGTTCCGGAAGATGGCCTACCGCGACCGGCCCGAGGGCCTGCTCGCGCTCGCGCCGCAAGTCCGCCGGACGCTGGCCGACCTGCGGGTGCCCGCGCAGTCGCTGCTGATCGTCACCGAGGCCATCGAGAAGCCCGGCAACCTGGGCACCATCCTGCGCAGCGCCGACGCCGCCGGCGTGCAGGCCGTCATCGTCTGCGACCGCGGCACGGATGTCAACAACCCCAACGTCGTGCGCGCCAGCCTGGGCACGCTGTTCAGCGTGCCGGTGGCCGAGGCCGGTTCGCCGGAGACGCTCGCCTGGCTGCGCGCGCGGGGCCTCCGGGTGCTGGCCGCGCCGCCGCACGCCGACCGGGAATACACCGACGCGGACCTCACCGGCGGCCTGGCCATCGTCGTCGGCGCGGAGCAGTACGGGCTCAGCTCGCTCTGGATGGAGCACGCGGACGTGCAGGTGAAGATTCCGATGCTGGGTCAGGGCGATTCCCTCAACGTCGCCGCCGCGACGACCATCCTGCTGTACGAGGCGGTGCGGCAGCGACGGGGACGGGGAAGGCTGAAGGCTGAAGGCGGGGGAGGCGGAACTTTATCCACAGATTCCACCGATTACGCAGAACAGGAGGGGCGCCGGAAATTAACCACGGACCACGGATAAAGCGGTAAACGACAAGGCTTGGCGCGGCCGAGCCGCAGTCAAGAATGTTTGGACAGGATTAACAGGATTTTCAGAAAGGTTGTTAGTTTGTGGACGGACAGGCTGGCTTGGCGACAGCTTTCAATCCTGTAGAATCTTGTTAATCCTGTCAAATCGTCTTGTGCGCTGGCCTATCCCGTGGGCGGGGCTTCCAGCCCCGCGGCCCCGCGTGCGGGGGAGCGCCGGGTCGCTCGTGCTTCGTCTTGTCCTGCATAGCTTCTCAGCGACGCAGGAAGCGAAGGGGCTTCGCCACTTCGCAGCAGAGACCCAGCCTATACCGTTGGGAAGGCGTCGCGCTATTCCGTCAGCCACTTGAAGAAGCGGACGAAGGCGGGATGCCGGCCGTTGGTGTCGGGATAGGGGTCGCGCCAGACCACGGCGACGGCGCGCTGCTCGGCCAACACGCCGCCGCTGCCGACCACCTGCGCCGCGAGAAGGATGGTGAAGAGCTGTTGCCGCGGACTCAGCAGGCGGTAGCTGTTGGCGACGAGCGATTCCCTGGCGCCATCGTCGGCAAGGCTGGCAAAAACACTGGCATTGGTTACGGCCCGGCCCACCACCGCGAGGCTGTTGGTCCCATTGGCGCCGGTTTGGGTGAAGAGCCTCGTGGCGATCATCTGCGCATCGGCCGCGCTCACCGTGTTGGACGGACCGCCGGGGTAGTTCTGAATGGGGGCGTTCACAAAGGCCGTGGCCAGGGCGTTCGTGTTTTGCGAATTGATATTCACCAGCCCCCGCTGCACGGAGTTGGTCTGCGTGCTTGTGCCGAAGTAATCGAGCACCGGATGCAGGGGGTTGACGCCATCATCATAAAGACTGATGGTGCGCCAGGGCAGGGTGGCATCGTAGAGCAAGAAGCCCAGTTCCGCCGCATTGGCGATAGTCCCGGTGGTGCGGGCGAACATATTAGTGCCTTCCGTGGAAGCAACGGAGACATTCATGGCACCTAACGTTATTTGTCCAAGGCTAGCGCTTTCCGCTTGCCAATCTTCCGGTCTCCAGTTGATCCGTGGATCAATAACGCCAAGGCCTCTCGGCGCGGACGTTAATGGTGTTATTTTATACGCAGAGAAAAAAGGAGGCGGCCCGGCCGGCATGTGATCCACATGCTGGCCGGAGGCGTTGTCCACAAAGGCGGCCGGTAGAGTAACTGTCGCGTTGATCTGCCTGCCGCCGGGCCCCGAGGCGGCCAGGTTGTTGGTGGCAGCCGAGGTCTGTTGATAGGTGAACACACTCGTGTTGAATGAATAAGCTGCGGGTGTGAACGCCGCGGGCGCATTACTAACCAGAACGGGTGCCGTCCACGGCGCCGAAAGGGCTGTGAGCGTGATCGCGGGTGGATTGGCGAGTGTCACCTGGTAACTGCCCGCCGGGGCTATCGGGAAGGGATACCAGGTCTCATAGATCACGGACGTGAGATTGGTCCAGTTGTTAGTTACCCCAGATACCACATTGGAGGCGATGACCTCGGTGAGCATGGGCACGGATTTCGTATAGAAGTTGGTGGTCCCGCCGGGCGGGACATCCGTAGACGTGTCGGCATAGGCCAGCAGATTGGAAAATGCATCCGCGGCTTGTGTCCCGGTGTTGAGACCACATTGCTGAAGGGCGACGACGATGTTCGCCTGGTTGGCGATCAGTGTGTTGGTAGGGACGTCCAGCATGATCAGGGCGTTGGTGAAATTCTGCTTGAAGGGCGGGAAGCGGGAGAAGGCGACAAAGTTCGAGGAATTGGCACCCAAGGCCCAGGTCTGCCGCAGCTCCGCCACGGATTCGAAGCGCTTCGCGCTGGCGCGGTTGTTGGTAAGACTGGCCGAGTAGTCGGTCAATAACGCGTTGGTGAGCACGAGTTCGGCGGCGGACATGCCGGTGTTGCGCGTGCCGCCGCCGGCGACATTGGCATCCAGCAGACCGGAACAATTCACCGCGAGATAGGCGACTTGGCTCGTGGTTGTCAAACTGCTGATGACTACCCAGCCCGCGTTGGTTCCCGCGCTATAGCTTGCGCCCAAGGGGATGTAATTGGTCGCGGAACCGGAGTACAGGTTGGCGCTCGGCGTGTTCGTGGAGTAGATCGGGGCGTCCGCGTACAACATGTTGTTCGGCATGGCAGCATCCATGGCGTCGAGCGCCCGGGTCAAGGCGGCGTGGGCGAGGTGGCGGGCTTTGACGCTGTCCAGGTAGCTGCGCCCGGCGATGCGCTCGGTGCGCATGGCGATGGCGAAGGCCACGGCCAGCACCACCAGCAGGCAGAGCATGCCGAGCACGGTGACCAGCGCAATGCCTTGCCGGCGCGTGTTCCGCGTCACCCCCGTCCGCTCAGAAATGCTGAGCTTCGTGTTTTCGCTCATGATGTTCTCCTGACGCGGCCAGAGGCCGCGTCTACAGTTAAAACGCCTGGATTATTTTAGCAAACCTCACATTCGAATATTGACCATGCTATGGATATTGCTCGGCATAACCCTTCTGGTTCTGCAAAAAGACGCGGGTGGTGTAGCGCTTCTCGTATTTTTCAGGTGCGGCCCACACGCCCGGCCGCTGCGCGTCGGCATCGCTCAGCACGCTCATAAAGATGTCCACGTAGCGCGGAAGACCGTTGGATGAACCATACCCAGTCACATCAAAGGCGGCGACGTTCGCGGCCACGGCACCCGAACCGCCGCCACTGCCCAGACCGCCCGTATAGGCTGAATTAATAGTGGCGACAGCGGTAGCGACGGTGCGCATGAGTTGGTGAGAGGGATTGGTGGTGTATTCCACAATACGGCCTTCCCGGTGTGTGCCATCGGGCGTCTCGGCCAGCGTGAGAAAGCGCGGCGCGGTGTGCGGAGTGCTGTTGGAAAAATTCACCATGATTGCGCCGGAGAGGTCCCGCGCGATAAAATCCAGCACCGCGCGGGCGCTAATGTTCTGGTCCATGCGCCGGGTGCCGCTCTCCCACGCCTTGGTGCTGCCGCTGAACACCTGGCCGAGCATCAGCAGGATGAGGGCCAGCACGGTCATGGCGGCCAGCAGTTCGATCAGGGTGAAGCCCCGGCGGAAGGCTGAGGGCTGAGAGCTGAAGGCGGAAGGCGGCAAGCCCAGCGCCGTTGGCTGATTTTTTAGGTCACGTTTCATAGTCGTACTTCCGCCCCTCGGCTGCTGACCACCGCTAACAGCCAACCGCCGGCAAAATTTCCGCCCACGTCACATGCCGAAGTTATAGACTTCCGTATAGAACACGTTGGTGGTGGTGCCCCCGATGCCGGGATAGACGGTCAGCGTGACGCCCTGCACATTCCCCATGGCGTTCGTCGAGAGCCCATACCGGTACGTGTAATCTGCTGTCACATTGTTGCTGTATTTATAGTCCCGCACATTTAGCACGCCATATGAAATATCGCGGGGGGTCTTCCAGATCTCCGGAATGGTGATGTTGGGCTGGGCGGCCCACGCGTTGGTCAGCGCCGCAGCGCGAAAGCCGTTGAGCACCTCGTCGGCGAACAGGGCGGACTGGGTGTCTTCAATGGTCTTCTGGTTGGCACCCAGCCCGTCGGCGAACAGGCCGAACACCGCCAGCAGGCCGACGCTCAACACGAGAATCGCCAGCGCGACTTCGACCATCGAGAAGCCGGCCCGACGTTGGAGATGGTTCGCAGGCATGATTTATTCCACCTTTACGGTTCCGGTGAGTCCGTTGACCGTCAGTTGATTGGTAAAGGAATTGGACTTGGTGGTCGGAGTGCCGTTGCTGGTGATATAGCCTTCGTTTAGGTTGATGTGTATGTAAAATTCTCCGCTCTGCACACTTCCGTCCGTTTTGAAGCGCAAAACCGGTACGCTGGAGGGAGAGAGCAATCCCTGATTGGCGGGGAAATTCGTGCACGTGTAGGCGGCTCCTCCGGGGTAGATGTCAGAATTGGTGTGGATGATCACCCCCTGCGGCAGGAACGTCCAGTCGGTAAGGAAAAAGGGAATATTATTGCTGAGCGTACACATCGCATAGGCGTGGAAAGCCTTGGACCTGGACGGATCGATAGGCTGCGAGTCGTTGGCCCATACCGGGAACAGCACATAGACCATCTGGCGGCGTGTGATGGCGTACTGGCGGGCGAGGCTCAGGCCGCTCTTGAGCTGGGCGGTGGCGCCGCGCAGGCTCGCGCCACGGCTCAGGCCGACGAGGGCCGGCGCGGCCACGGCGATCATGATGCCGACAATGGCCATCACCGCCAGCAGTTCGGCCAGCGTGAACGCCGCGCGCGGGCGCGGCCGGCGGCCGGTTCGGTCTGAATGGAGGGCGGGCATAAATTCACACGTTTCAATAATAGAGGCGATCCTGGTCCGGCACGACGGTCGGACTGAGCGCTGCGCTGTAATTGGTCGGCGCCAACAGGGCATGGGTATCCATATAGCCCACCACGCCGCTGCGGGGGGTGGTGGTCGTGGTGTGCCAATTGCGCGAGTTCGCGGAACTCAGCGTGGGCTCGAAAATCACCGCCTTCTGACTGGGCGACCGGAAGATCGTCAGCTTCCGGCCGCCCATTCCGGCGACGCCGGCCGCCGCCACGTCGCTCTTGGCGTAACAATAGCTGGCCAGGCCGGCATTCGCGCTATAGCACGACTGGGCGCCGCCGGGGTACGCGGCCGCCCCGCTGTCGCTCGGGCAGCGGAGCAGGGTGACGTCCTTGAAGTAATTGGTCAGACTGTTATCCTGCGCGAACGCGTTGTCGTTGCCGGAGGTGTCGGGATAGACCAGCCGGAGATCCTGCACGGCCAGGTTGAGCAGCATGACGATCTGCCGCGCGTTGCCCATGCACTTGGCCAGCTTGCCCTTCCGCATGGCGCTTTGCGCGGCGGGCATCAGCATGGCCATGAGCACCGCGATCACGGCGATGACCACCAACAGCTCGATCAGCGTGAAGCCCCGGCGGAAGGCGGAAGGCTGAGGGCTGTAGGCGGAGGGTGGAAGGCTGAAGGCTGAAGGCTGAGGGTGGAAGGCCGCCGGCCAAAAACGCGAAACCGGCGGCGGGCAGCCCGCGCTACGCAAGCCAACGTTCGGCCTCTGGAACCTGGAACTCATCGTCATCTCCAGGAACGGATGTGAGTAGTGTCCGTTGAACTGTCGCTGGTGCTGCTGGGGCCCCAGGACCAGACGGCCACGCTGCGGCCCGCTACCGTTTCACCGTCCGCCGATACGGAGTTAACAGAATTCGTATCCACCGCGACTTTATATGTGTGACCCCACGGGTCGTACAGTTGGCCGTCTACACCGCCGGGCACGGCATTCGTCCCGATGCTCTTTTCGCTGACGTCCAGATAACACACAGCTCGGAAATTGCCGGTATTGGTGGTAATGCCGCGCAGGACCTTGGTCAGGGTTACTTCCACCTCCTTATTCACCACGCTGGGGAAGGTGTTGTAATCGGTCAAATAGGCCTTGAGCGCGAGTTCGATCGCCCTGACCTCGGCGCGCGCCTGGGTTTTTTCCGCAGTGCTGATGGCTTTCATCACCGCCGGCAGCAACAGGGAGGCCAGCACGACAATGATGCCGATGACGACCAGCAGTTCGATCAGTGTAAAAGCTTTATTTCGTCGTGTTTTCATAGCATCACCCCGCCAAGCCTTTCTCGTTCTTCACAACCTTCAACCCCTGCGTTCCAGGCAACCTGCGGCTACCTGTTCAATATATGATATCATCCGGCGTGTTGCTTGTCTTGTCCGGACCATACGACCAGACGGATAGCAATCCATTGGTACTGGTAGTACATTGATAAGAAGTCCCCCACGGATCTGTGAGGCTAAGGACGGGGGTGCCAGTCAGCTGATTATCCGCCACCGAATTCTTGATGCGCTCCATGTCCGCCCGGGCGCGGGCGATGTCCGCTGTGCGGGAGGCGACGCTCATGCCGGCCAGCGTCAACGCGGCGAGCAGCGCAATGATGATCATCACGGCCAGCATTTCCACGAGGGTGAAGCCAGCCGCCTTGGAACACAACCCAGCACGCCGTCCCGCTGGCTGATGGCTGTTCATTGGCGCACCTCCACGTCAGACAATATACCTCCGTTTCCGGCCCGTGTCCACAAAATAGTTCGGTATATTTTGACACGGGGCGCATAGCACTTCTGCGGGGGCATTCTCCGGGGTCACCGACCCCGGCTACAAGACGCCGCATTTGCTTCGCTGTAGCCGGGATCGGTGATCCCGGCCATTGCGGTTTTATTGGCCCAACGTCGCGAGAAGCGCCATGCGCCCCTTGCTGCGCCCGCCTGCGGTGAGCTTGCCGAACCCGCGGGCGTCGCCCAGCGCCGGGTCAGAGACCCGGCCTACAGACGGGAAGCAGAGGGCGTGCTGCCGCCGGAGGCGGCGGGGCGCCGCTGCTGCGTTATGCGCAGCGCCAGCGCGCCGCCGGGCAAACCGCTGCGTAGGCGGGGCTTCCAGCCCCGCGTTGTGCTTGGGTGGCTAGCGCGGGGCCCCGACCCGGGGTTCGGGGCAGGCGTGGAAGCCCCGCCCACAAGGGCCTGGCCCAGCGTCATGCGGGCGCGGCGCTCAGACGGCCGCGAGCAGGGCGTCCACCTTGTCGGTGCGCTCCCAGGTGAAGGTGTCGAGGTGGCGGGTGCGGCCGAAGTGGCCATAGTTGGTGGTCGCCTGGTAGATCGGGCGCAGCAGGTCGAGCTGCGCGATGATCTGCGCCGGCTTGAGGCCGAACACCCGGCGGACGGCCCGCTCGATCTTCTGATCGCTGGCGAGGCCGGTGCCGAAGGTGTCCACGAACACGCTGACCGGCTCGGGATGGCCGATGGCATAGGCCGCCTGGACCTCGCAACGGCGGGCGAGCCGGGCGGCGACGATGTTCTTGGCGATGTAGCGCAGCATGTAGGCCGCGCTGCGGTCCACCTTGCTCGGATCCTTGCCGGAGAAGGCGCCGCCGCCGTGGCGGCCCATGCCGCCGTAACTGTCCACGATGATCTTGCGCCCGGTCAGGCCGGTGTCGCCGGCCGGGCCGCCGACGACGAAGCGGCCGGTGGGATTGACCAGGTATTGCGTTCGGGACGTGAGCAGTTTCTTCGGCAGCACCTTCCGGATGACCTCCTCGATGCAGAAGCGTTCGATCGCGGCATGCCCGACGTCCGCGGCGTGCTGCGTGGAGATGACCACGTTGGCGACGGCGACGGGCCGGTTGTTTTCGTAGACCACGGAGACCTGGCTCTTGGCGTCCGGGCGCAACCACGGCACGCGGCCGGACTTGCGGATGCGGGTCAGCTCGCGGCCGAGGCGGTGGGCGAACATGATCGGGGCGGGCATGAGCTCCGGCGTCTCGTCGCAGGCGTAACCGAACATCAGGCCCTGGTCGCCGGCGCCCTGTTCGGCGGTCTTTTTGCCCTGGGCTTTGCGCGCGTCGACGCCCTGGGCGATGTCCGGCGACTGCGTGGTGAGGAGGTTGTTGACGAACACCTTGTCGGCGTGGAAGACGTCGTCGCTGTGGGTGTAGCCGATGTCGCGGATGGCTTCGCGGACGACGGCGGCGATGTTGATGGCGCTGTCGATGGGCCGCGGGCCGAGCTTCGGAATGGTGATCTCGCCGCCGACGATGACGATGTTGCACTTGGCATAGCTTTCGCAGGCCACGCGGCTGCGCCGGTCGAGGCGCAGGCAGGCGTCCAGCACGGCATCGGAAATCCGGTCGCAGACCTTGTCGGGATGGCCTTCGCCGACGGACTCGGAGGTGAACATGAACGAACGCGCTTTAGTCATGAGGGTTTCCTTTGGTTGCAAAAACATCGCACACTATAGCGCTTCAGTCGAGGATTTCAAGGATTTCCGGCGCGGTTTGGCCGCAGAGCCGCCGGCAGGCCTCCACGATCTCCCCGGCGGAGCCGGAACGCAGGGCGGCCTGGGCCAGCTCCTCGGCCTGCGCGAAGCGCACGCTGCGGATGACGTCCTTGACCAGCGGCACGGCGGGCGGGTTGACGCTGAATTCATCCAAGCCCAGGCCGATGAGCAGCGGCGCCAGCAGCGGGTTGCCGCCCATTTCGCCGCACACGCCGACCCAGAGGCCGTGCTCGTGGCCGACCGCCACGGTATGCTGGATGAGCCGGATGATCGCCGGGTTGGTGGGCTCGTACAAGCCGGCGACCAGCTCATTGACGCGGTCCACGGCCAGGGTGTATTGCACCAGGTCGTTGGTGCCGAGGCTGAAGAACTTGACGTGCGGGGCGATCAGGTCGGCGGTCAGGGCGGCCGAGGGCACCTCGATCATGACGCCCACTTCGATGTCCGGATCGAAGGGTACGCCGCGCTGCGCGAGCTCGGCCTGCGCCTCCGCCAGCAGTTGGTTGGCCGCGACGACTTCCCGCACGTGGCTGACCATGGGATACATGATCTTGACGTTCCCGCGAACGCTGGCGCGCAGGATGGCGCGCAACTGGGTTTTGAAGATATCGGGCTGCGCCAGGCAGAAGCGGATGGCGCGCCAGCCCATGAAGGGGTTGACCTGCTGCGGCATTTTCAGGTGCGAGAGGAACTTGTCGCCGCCGATGTCCATCGTGCGGATGATCACCGCGGCGGGGGCGACGCGGCGGGCCACCTCGGCGTAGACGGCGGTCTGTTCGTCCTCGTCGGGCAGCTTGTTCAGATACAAATACTCGGTGCGGAACAGGCCGACGCCCGTGGCGCCGTTGGCCAGCACGGCGTCCACGTCGCCGGGCAGGCCGATGTTTCCCGAGAGAATCAGGCCGTAGCCGTCCCGGGTCATCGCCGGCTGGTCGTGGAGCACCGCCAGGCGGGACTGGATGGTGCGCCGGGCCTGGTCGCGGCGCGCATACCGGGCCAGGCGTTGCTGCGTGGGCCGCAGGTACAGCAGGCCCTGGGAGCCATCCGCGAGGACCGGATCGCCGGCGGCGAGGCGCAGGCTGACGTCGTGCATGCCCACGACGGCGGGAATGCCCAGGGCCCGGGCCATGATGGCGGTGTGGGAGGTCGGGCTGCCCAGGTCGGTGACGAAGGCCAGCACCTTGTGCTTGTTCAGACCGGCCGTTTCCGAGGGCGCCAGGTCATGGGCCACGACAATGCACGGCGACTCCAGGTTGGCCAGCGTGCGGCCGCTGTGGCCGGTCAGGTTCCGCAGCAAGCGCCGCCCGATGTCGCGCACGTCCACCGCGCGCTCCCGGAGGTAATCGTCGTTCAACTCCGCCAGCGACTGCGCATAGCGGGCCGCCACGTCGCGGACCACGGCCTCGATGTTGCGCCGCGTGGTGGCGATGGCGCGGGTGACCTCGTCCAGGAAGCCGCGGTCCTCCAGCACCAGCAGGTGCGCCTCGAAGATCTTCGCGCTTTCCGCGCCGAGGGTTTCTTTGACCCGCAGTTGGACTTCGCGGATCTGCTCGCGGGTGGCGGACAGGGCCTCCGTAAAGCGCTGGAGTTCGCGCGGGACGTCCGCCGCGCCGATCTCCCGCTCGACCACGGTCTCGTCCTCGGAGGCCAGCAGGAACACCGGCCCGGTGGCGGCGCCGGGCGACACCCCGACGCCCTTGAGTTCCAGTTCGTCCGCGGCGGGGGCATGGGGTTTGGCCGTCACGATCAGTCCTCAAAAAACTTCTGCCGGACCAGGTCCTCCAGCGCGGCCAGCGCCTCGGCGGCATCCGGCCCCAGGGCCGTGACGCGGAGCACGGCGCCCTGATAACCCTCCAGCGTCATCAGGCCGATGATGCTCTTGCCGGAAACCTTGAGGCTGTCTTTTTCCACGGTGATCTCGCTTTGAAAACGGTTGGCCGTCTTGATAAACAGCGCCGCCGGCCGGGCATGGATGCCGAACCGGTTCAAAATAGTCAAATTTGTCGTCAGGGGCAGCGTCATGGCTTGGCCGTCTTCGTCCTGGTTTGTCACGCCACGGGCGATTGTATATGAACGGCAACGGCTCAGCCAGCATTCTTTTAACCAGGCCACCCGCGCCAACCTCAGCCGGCGCAACGCCCGCGGCGGGCCGCCGCGTGGGCGGGGCTTCCCGCCCCGCGCCCGCAACCGCCACACAACCGCGGGGCGGGAAGCCCCGCCCACGCAGAGGTTCGCGCTGGCCCTATCCGTGTAATCCGCCGGCCATTCCTTCCGCGCGGCGCCTTCAGCTTCCGGCGCTGCCGGCGTCCGTGCTGCGGGCCTCCAGGTGGGAGAGCGGTTCGCGGGCCTTGTGGTCCTGCCACTTGTCAAGCTGCCGCTCAATCTGCTTGGCGGTCTTGTCCACGGCGTCGGCAATGGACGCGTACATGTCGGGGCTCTCCGCCTTGGCTTCGACGCGCAAGTGGTGCGGCCCCTGTGCGACCAGCTCGGCGCTGTGGCGGTGCTTCTCGATGGCCAGGATGAGATGCGCGCCGACGATGCGGGGATAGGCGGCGAAGGCGTGCGCGATCCGATCGTGGGCATAATCCCGGAGGGCCTCCGTGACCACCATGTGCCGTCCTGTAACGCTAATCTGCATCGTGTGTCTCCCTTGGTTGGTTTGTGGTTTACATGCTGAAGCGCGGGCCCAGGTACAGCTCGCGGCTCACGGCGTCGTGAATCAAAAAGGAACTGGTGCCCTCCCGGAGCACTTTGCCCTCGCACAGGAGGTAGGCGCGGTCCACCACGGCCAGGGTCTCGCGGACGTTATGGTCGGTGATGAGGATGCCCAGGCCCTTGGCCTTGAGGCTCATGATGATCTGCTGGACGTCGTAGACGGCCAGGGGGTCCACGCCGCTGAAGGGCTCGTCCAACAGGATCAGGGACGGCTGGGTGACGAGGGCGCGGGTGATTTCCAGCCGGCGGCGTTCGCCGCCGCTGAGGGTGTAGGCCTGCTGATCCGCCAGGTAGCCGATCTTGAGCTCCGCGAGCAGGCTGTCGAGGCGCGCGCGGCGCTCGCGGGCGGAGAGCGGCAGGGTCTCAAGGATGGCCAGGACGTTTTCCCGGACCGTCAGGCGCCGGAAGATCGAAGGCTCCTGGGAGAGATAACCCATGCCCAGGCGGGCGCGGCGAAACATGGGCTCGGCGGTGACGTCGCGCCCCTGGAAGAAAACGTGGCCCGCCGTGGGCTTGATCAGGCCGACCATCATGTAGAAGCTGGTGGTCTTGCCCGCGCCGTTGGGCCCGAGCAGGCCGACGATCTCGCCGCGCTGGACCTTGAGGTTGACGCCATTGACCACCTTGCGGCGGTGGTAGATCTTGACCAGCTCCCGCGTTTCGGCCAGGCAGGGGGCGGCGGTGTTTTCCTTACTTTCCAAATGGGAGCCGATCACGTGTGCCGCCCTTCTCCGGATAAATCAACAGGCGCGCCTGGGGATACACCAGCATCCGGCTCTCGTTGCGCCAGAACGTGATGACCTCGCCTTCGAGCATGTTCTGGCCCTGCCAGGCGCGGGGTTGGCCCGCGAGCACGACTTTGCCGGACGCCACGTCGTAGGTGGCCACGTTGGCGGTGGCCCGCTTGTCGGCCTGCCGGATGGTGACGTGCCCCTCGGCCTTGAGCGACTGCACCGTGTCGTTCGTGCCGAAGATCGCCGTGAGCTTGTCGGACGTAAGCTGCAACTGGGGGTCCGTGACGACGACGTGCTCTTCGAACAGCGCGTATTTCTGTTTATAGTCGAAGGTCAGCTTGTCGGAGGTGATGACCGTGACGTCCTCGCCGGCGTCGGCTTTGGCCGCCGGAGCTTTGGCCGGGGGCTCCGCCGCGGCGGCCCCCGCGGCCGCCGGCAGGGCCAGCGCCAAGCCCAGCGCGAACAGGCGCGTGCGGATGTGTATCATGGCTGCGTTCCTTTGCTGAGGCCCCGCTGGGTTTCCTTGAGCACCACCTTGGCCTGGCTCAAGATCTTAAACCGATCATCCTGTTTGTTGAACTGAAAACCGGTCCCGGTAATCACCATATTGTCCCGCGTGATCCGCACCGGGCCCTCCGACTGGGCCGTGTTGCGCGCGCGGTCGAACAGGCACAGCGGTGCCGTGACCCGCAGGTTCACCTGTGTGCCCTCGTAAAACTCGATTTTCAGCCCCGTGATCTCGATGTGGCCGTCGGGCAGGCTCTTCGCCAGGTCGCCGAACATCTGGCTCTTCAAACGCCCCTGCTCGTCGTACGACGGGATGCGGACGCCGGCGACGCTTTGAAAATCCGTGTTCTGCGCCCGCGCCAGCCACGCCGCCGCCCCCAGAGCCGTCGTCCAGAATAAGACCGCCGCCAGGCCGGTTCTGTTCATCATGCTCAAGCCTATCGCAAAACTCTTACGGACGCGATCCCGCTGCTTCCGAGAGATCGGGACGTCCCGCACCGCACGATCCGATCAATCGCGCGCAACTGCCGCCACAGCGGGCGCAGGGCGGCGAACGGGAGGGCGTTGGCCGCATCGGAGCGCGCCTGCGCCGGGCGCACGTGCGTCTCCACGAACACGCCGTCGCAGCCCGCGGCCGCCGCCGCGCGCGCCAGGTGCGGCGCCCAGCGCCCGTCGCCGCCCGAGCGGTCGCCCGCGCCGCCGGGCAGTTGCACGCTGTGCGTCGCGTCGAAAATCACCGGGTACCCGAACGCGCGCAGGATCGGCAGGCTGCGCAGGTCCGCCACCAGGTTGTTGTAGCCGAAGCTCGCGCCGCGCTCGGTCACGATAATATTCCGGTTGCCCGTGCTCTCGAGCTTGGCGATCACGTGGCGGACGTCCCACGGCGCGAGAAACTGGCCCTTCTTGATGTTCACTACGCGGCCGCTCGCGCCCAGCGCCAGCACGAGGTCCGTCTGCCGGCAGAGAAACGCGGGCAACTGGAGCACGTCGGCCACCTGCGCGGCGAGCGGCACCTCCGCTTCGCTGTGCACATCCGTCAGAATGGGCAGGCCGTACCGCTCCTTGACTTCCCGCAGGATGTCCAGCCCCCGCGACAGTCCCGGCCCGCGGAAGGCGTGGAGCGCGGTCCGGTTCGCCTTGTCGTAGGACGCCTTGAAGATGAAAGGGATCCCTTCGTCGCGCGCCAGCCGGGCGAGCCGCGCCGCGAGCGCCAGGCAGCCCGCGCGGCTCTCGATCACGCACGGTCCGGCGATCAGCGCCAGCGGGTGGCGGCCGCCGAGGCGCACCGTGCCGACGTGAATGACGCGGGTGGTGGGCAGGCGCGGGGACGTACCGGCCGCTGATTCCACACGGCTGCTTCCGACCCTGACCATTACGCCTGCGCTCCTTTTCTTTCCGCGCCGAGGCCCCGTTGCCGCATTTCCGCCTCCGCCCGCGCCACGTCCTCCGGCGTATCCACGCCGACGCCCGCGGCGCTGGTCGTCAACACCTGCAGGCGGCCGCCCAGCCAGAGAGCCCGGAGCTGCTCCAGCTTTTCGGCCTGCTCCAGCGCGCACGGCGGCGTCGCCACCAGCCGCTCCAGAAACGCCCGCTGGTAGGCGTAGATGCCGATGTGCCGGTAATATAAGCCATCCGGGCCTGCCGCGCCAGCGTCCTTTTCGCGGAGGCAGGGAACCGCGGCCCGCGAGAAATACAGCGCCTGTCCCGCCCGGCCCCGCACCACCTTCACCACCGACGGATTGGCGATGTCGCGCGGGTCGGTGAGCGGCGCGGCGGCGGTCGCCATGTCCCAGTCGGCGCAGCCGGCCAGCGCCCGGACCAGCTCGTCCATCAGCGCCGGATCCGCCAGCGGCTCGTCGCCCTGGATGTTGAGCACCACGTCCGCCGGGATCGCGCGCACCGCTTCCGCGATCCGGTCCGTGCCCGAGGGGTGGTGCGGCGACGTCATCACGACCTCCGCGCCAAGGTGCGCCGCCGCGGCGCGGATGCGCTCGTCGTCCGTCGCCACCAGCAGGCGGTCGAGCGTGCGCGCCTGGCGCGCCCGCTCGAGCACCCACGCCAGCAGCGGCCGGCCCAGCAACGGCTGCAGGCTCTTGCCGGGGAAGCGCGTGGAACCCCACCGCGCCGGTATCACGCCCACGCTCGTGCTCATCGTTCGCTCGCTTTCTCCGCCGGCATTTTGAAAGCCGCGCGCGGAAAGTCAAGCTCGGGCGCACAGCACGGGCTTTTCTTTTGTTGACATCCATATGCCTTGCCCATATGTTTTGATGCATGAGAACCACGTTGAGCTTGCCGGGGAACCTGTTGGAGTATGTCCGCCAGCGGGCGGCCGAGGAACATCGCACGATGGCCTCTATCATCGAAGACGCCTTGCGCGGGGAGCGTGCCCGGAAGGCGGCGCGTCCGAAACACCCGCCGCCACGGTTGCCGGTGTTCGGCGGGCGCGGCGTGCGACCGGGCGTGAATCTGGACAGCACCGGGGAATTGCTGGACCGCATGGAGGGGCGCTGGTGATCCTGATGGACGTCAATGTGCTGGTGTACGCGCATCGCAAGGACACGCAACGCCATGGGGAGTACCATCGCTGGCTGCAGGGCGTGCTGACGGGCGATGCCGGGTTTGGCGTGACGGATGTCGTTCTGTCCGGATTTGTGCGCATCGTGACCCATCCGCGCATCTTCGATCCGCCGACGCCGCTCCCGCAGGCGCTCGCCTTCGCCGAAGTTTTGCGGACGCACCCGGCCGCGACGTTGGTGCAACCCGGGCCGCGGCATTGGGAGTTGTTTAGCAAGCTGTGCCGAGAGGCGGGCGCCGCCGGCAACCTGATCGCGGACGCCTGGTTGGCCGCGCTCGCGATCGAATCCGGCTGCGAATGGATCACCACCGACCGCGATTTCGCACGCTTTCCCGGCTTGCGTTGGCGGGCGCCGCTGTAGCCGGGATACGAAGGGACATTCTATGGTCGTGGAATTTCAAGCGCCGGGGCCATCGCCGCGCATTGCCAACCGTGCCCGTGGCAGGGCTCTGTGGACCCGGTCCAAAAAATCGCGCAGAAAGGATTGACAGCGGTCTCCGCGTCCGCTAAAGTCCGCCCCGCGATTCGACACGAGAAGGGCACGCATGAAGACAACGATCATGAAGGTGGCGGACGTTCGGCGGGTGTGGCATCTGGTGGATGCCGCGGATCAGCCCGTCGGCCGGCTGGCGGTGAAAATTGCCAAACTTTTGCGCGGTAAAGACAAGCCGGTGTTCACGCCGCACGTGGACATGGGCGATTTTGTCGTGGTGATCAACGCGGCCAAAGTCAAGCTGACCGGCGCCAAGGAAGAACAGAAACTCTACAAGAGCTATTCGCTCTATCCGGGCGGCTTGAAGGAAAAGACCGCCGCCGCGGTGCGGGCGAAGCACCCGGCCTTCCTGGTGGAGCACGCGGTGCACGGCATGCTGCCCAAGAACCGGCTCAGCCGCACGCTGCTTGGGCGCCTGCACGTCTATGGCGGCGCCGCGCATCCGCACGCCGCCCAGCAGCCCCAGGCGCTGGCCTGGTCATTATAGTAAGGAGAACGGATCGTGGCACACACAGCAGTTGAATTCGCGGCCACCGGACGCCGCAAAACCGCGACAGCGCACGTCCGCCTTGCGGCGGGCGCGGGCCAGGTCCTGGTGAACCATCGGCCCTACGCCCAGTATTTCCCCGTCGAAACCTTGCGCATGTACATCGAGCAGCCGCTCAAGGCCACCAACACCGTCGGCAAGTTCGACATCATTGCCTCCATCACGGGCGGCGGGCCCAACGGCCAGGCCGGCGCCATGCGGCACGGCATCGCCCGCGCTCTGCTCATCGCGGATGCGGCGCTGCGGGAAGCGCTCAAGAAGGGCGGCTTCCTGACGCGCGACTCCCGCATGAAGGAGCGCAAGAAATACGGTCAGCCCGGCGCCCGCAAGCGCTTCCAGTTCTCGAAACGTTAAGCGCGCGAACGCGGCGGGTGGACCCGCGACCCCGCCGCCCGCCTCCGTTCCGCCGTCCGCCGGCGAGGAAAGTATGAGCAAGCCGAAGATTGTCGTGCGCGAAACCATCCGATTGCCCCAGGGCTTCCGCGCCGCGGGCGTGGCGGCCGGCTTGAAAAAGAGCGGCCGCCCGGATCTGGCCCTGTTCGTCTCCGACCTGCCGGCCGCCATCGCCGGCGTTTTTACCACCAACCAGGTGCAGTCCGCCACGGTCAAATTGGACCGCCGGCGGCTGGCCGGCGGGGTGGGGCGCGCGATCGTGGTCAACAGCGGCAATGCCAACGCCTGCAACGGTCCGGCCGGCTTGCGTGACGCGGACCGCATGACCGCGCTCACGGCCGAATTGCTGAACCTTAGCAAGCGGCAGGTATTCGTCTGTTCCACGGGCCGGATCGGCCTGCCGATGCCGATGGAGATCATTGAGCCCGGCATCCGCCAGGCCGTCGCGGCCCTGTCGCCGCGCGGCGGCCGGGACGCCGCCACGGCGATCATGACCACCGACACGCGCATCAAGCACGCCACCGTAACGCTGCCGGTGGATGGCCGGACGGTGACGTTGACCGGCTGTGCCAAGGGCTCCGGCATGATCGAGCCAAAGATGGCGACCATGCTGGCGTTTCTGATGACCGACGCCCGCGTGTACCGGCCGGCGCTGCAGGCCAGCCTCGCGGCCGCGGCCGATGACAGTTTTAACCGCATTTCCGTGGATGGCGACCGCAGCACGAACGATACGGTGCTGATGTTGGCCAACGGCGCGGCGGCGAATGCGACACTGCAGCCGGGCCACCCGGACTGGCCCGCCTGGGTCGCCGCGGTTCGTCAACTGACGCTCAACCTCGCCATCAAGATGGCGCGCGATGGCGAGGGCGCCACCAAACTCGTCACCGTCCGCGTCCGCGGCGCGCGGAACGACGCCGAGGCGGACCTGGCCGCGCGGGCGGTGGCCAATTCGCTGCTGGTCAAGACCTCCTGGGTCGGTGACTACCCGAACTGGGGCCGGATCATGGACGCCCTGGGTTACTCCGCGGCCAAAGTCGCCGAAGAGCGCGTGGATATCGGCTACGACGACCTGCCGGCAGCGCGGGGCGGCGTGTGGGCCGGCACGCCCCTGGCGCGGCTGAAGCGCATCCAGCGGCGCAAGGCCTTCACGCTGAACATCAACCTGCACCTCGGCGCGGGCGCAGCCGTGGTGTACACGTGCGACTGCACCGAGGCCTACGTGCGCATCAATTACGGGGAGTGAGCATGCAGCAGATCATCGCCAAGGCGGAAGTCTTGCTCGAGGCCTTGCCGTACATCCAGCGGTTTCGTGGCGACACCGTGGTGGTCAAGTTCGGCGGCAGCGCGATGGAAGACCGGGCGTGCGTGGAACGCGTGCTGCAGGACATCGCCTTCATGGAGTGCGTGGGGTTGCGCCCCGTGGTGGTGCACGGCGGCGGCCGGGCGATCAACGCGCGGATGAAGGACGCCGCGCTCCAGCCGCAGTTCGTCCAGGGCCTGCGCGTGACCGACGAGGCCTCCCTGCGGATCGTCGAGCACGTGCTCAACCAGGAGGTTAATCCGGACCTCGTGGCCACGCTGGAGGGGTTCGGCTGCAAGGCGCGCGGCATCCATGGCGAGGACATCCTGCAGGTCGTCAAACTGCAGCGGCCGGACGCGGCCACCGGCCGACTGCTGGACTGGGGCTACGTCGGCGAGGTCACCGGCCTGGACGCCGAGCCGATCAAGGCCTTCCTGCAGGCGGACATCACCCCGGTCATCACCCCGCTCGGCCGTGGACCGGACCGTCATCTCTATAACATCAATGCCGACGAGGCCGCCGCCGCCCTGGCCGAGCGGCTCCAGGCGCGCAAGCTGGTATTCCTGTCCGACGTGCCCGGCTTGCTGGCCAAACGGGACGATCCGACTTCGCTGATTTCGACCCTGCGCCTGAGCGAGGTGGAGGATTTGATCGCGCGCGGCGTGATTGGCGGCGGCATGCTGCCGAAGATCGGCGGCGCGCTCAAGGCGCTGCGGGCCGGCGTGCGCAAGACGCACATCATTGACGCCGGCCTGCCGCATTCGTTGCTGCTGGAATTGTTCACCGACCGGGGTGTCGGCACGGAAATCGTGCCGTAGCGCGGCGGCGGGCGCGTCGGGCTGTGCGCCGCGGTGGTGTCGGTGGTAAAGGGCCCTAAAGATAAGCTCGCGGCGGTCGAGGCCGCCCGCCCTCCCGATGAGGCCGGCGTGCGTTGTCCCTGGAGGGCCGGGCTCCGTCCCGACCGTCTTGGCCCGATTTTTCACAGCTTCTGACCCTTTACACCGGCGCGGTCTGGCATGGACAGGCGCAGCGGCGGCTGGTACAGTACCCGCAGTGACCGGGGACCCGGTGCGGCGCCGGGGCCTTGGATAGGAGGACGATATGGACATGGAACAAATCCGGCAGGTGATTGACTTGATGAAAGCCAACGACCTCTGCGAGTTCGAGATGGAGGAGGAGGGCTTTCGCATCGCGGTCAAGCGCCGGAACGGCGCGGAACCAGCGGTGGTGCTGTCGCCCGCGGCGCCGGCCGGAGTCAGCCTGGCGCCCGCAGCGCCCGCCGACGCGCCCGCGGCCGAAAGCGGCAAGAAAACGGTCGAAATCAAGTCGCCGATCGTCGGCACGTTCTACCGCGCGCCGACGCCCGACACCGAGCCGTTCGTGGGCGTGGGCGCGCACCTTGACGCCGAAACGGTGGTGTGCCTGGTGGAGGCCATGAAAGTCATGAATGAAATCAAAGCGGAGGTCAAAGGCACCATCCGCAAGGTCCTGGCGGAGAATGCCACGGCGGTGCAGTTCGGGCAGCCGCTGTTTCTCGTGGAGCTGGATTAGCGCCCATGTTTGAACGTATCCTGATCGCTAATCGCGGTGAAATCGCCGTGCGGATCATCCGGACGTGCCGGGAAATGGGCCTCCACACCGTGGCGGTGTACTCCACGGCGGACGAGCAATCCCTGCACGTGCAGTTGGCCGACGAGGCCATCTGCATCGGCCCGCCCCCCGCGCGGGACAGCTACCTGAAAATCGCCAACATCATCAGCGCCGCGGAGATCGCCGACGTGGACGCGATTCATCCGGGCTATGGTTTTCTGGCCGAGAACGCGCACTTCGCCGAGATCTGCAAGAACTGCAACATCGTCTTCATCGGCCCCACGGCGGAAAACATCCGGCTGATGGGCGACAAGATCCAGGCGCGGCAGACGATGCGGAAGGCCGGCGTGCCGATCACGCCCGGCAGCGACGCGGTGCAGAGCAAGGAGGAGGCGCTGAAGGTGGCCGAGCGGCTGGGTTATCCGGTGCTGATCAAGGCCGCGGCGGGCGGCGGCGGCAAGGGTATGCGGGTGGCGCGCAACGACGTGAGCCTGGTGCATGGCTTCATGACGGCCAGCTCGGAGGCGGAACGGGCCTTCAGCAATCCCACCATGTATATCGAAAAGTACGTCGAGCAGGCCCGCCATATCGAAGTGCAGATCATCGCCGACCACCACCGCAACGTGCTGCACCTCGGCGAGCGCGATTGCAGCCTCCAGCGTCGCCACCAGAAGCTCGTCGAGGAATCGCCGAGCCCGGGGTTGACCCACGACCAGCGCAAGAAAATCCTGCGCGCCGCCGTGCGCGCCGCGGAGGCCGTGAACTACCAGAACGCTGGCACGATCGAGTTCCTGTTCGACCAGAAGAGCGGGCAATTCTATTTCATGGAAATGAACACCCGCATCCAGGTGGAGCATCCCGTGACGGAGGAAATCACCGGTGTGGACCTGGTGCGCGAGCAAATCCGCGTGGCCGCCGGCGGGAAGCTCTCCTTCAGCGAGCGCGACCTGAAGTTCCAGGGGCACGCCATCGAGTTCCGCATCAACGCGGAGGATCCGGCGAAGAACTTCACGCCGAGCCCCGGCCTGGTCCGGGCCGTGCATTTCCCCGGCGGGCCCGGCGTGCGGGTGGATTCGCACGTGTACTGCGGCTACGAGATTCCCCCGTATTACGACAGCATGATCGGCAAGCTGATCGTCCATGCGCACACGCGGGCCGAGGCCATCGCCCGGATGGCCCGCGCGCTGGCCGAGTTCTCCATCGACGGGGTCGCCACCACCGTGTCGTTCGGGCAGGCGCTGCTGGGCGACGCCCGGTTCACGCGCGGGGAATACAACACCGCCTTTCTGGAAAATTTCATGAAGGAAGTGTTTCTGATCAACACCTGAGGCGGCCGGGCCGGGAAAGGAGCGGGGCGGACATGGATTGGGCGCGCATTGCACAGGATAGCCGGGCCGTCGCCGAGCAGGTGCTCGGCCCGCTGCGGCCGGAGATCGAGGCCGTGGGCGGCGAGCTGGCCGACCGGCTGCGGGCCGGCGGGAAGGTCCTGTTCTGCGGCAACGGCGGCAGCGCCGCCGACGCCCAGCATTTCGCCGGCGAGTTCGTCAACCGCTTCCTGCGGGAACGCCGCCCCTATGCCGGCCTGGCGCTGTCCACGGACACGTCGGTCATCACCGCCATCGGCAACGACTACGGGTATGACCAGATCTTCGAGAAACAAGTGCGGGCGCTGGGCCGGCCCGGCGACGCGCTGGTGGCGATTTCCACCAGCGGCAACGCGGCGAACGTCTGCCGCGCCGCGCAGGCGGCGCGCGCACTGGGCCTGCTGACGATCGGCCTGACCGGCGGCGCCGGCGGCCGGCTGGCGGCGCTGGTGGACCGGCGGCTGTCCATCGCCTGCGCCGCCAGCACACCGCGGATCCAGGAGGGGCACCAGCTCGTGATGCACCTGCTCTGCGAACGGGTGGAGGAGCTCCTGCAATAAGCCCGGCGGAAGCAAAACGGAGCCGGGAGACCGTAATCAGTTATCAGTAATCAAGTAATCTGATCAGTTATCAGAATAATTGGTAATCAGAATGTGGATCAACTTCCGTTCGTTGCGTGGGGAGGATGCCGAAGACTTTGGCGCCAGCCCTCGTGGATTTCCTGCGACCCTGAACCCTGAACCCTGAACGCAGAACCCCTCCCCTGTTCCATGTCCTCCCCAAAGAACATCCCACTGGTCGTGGTCGGCTCCATCGGCCTGGATACCATCGCCACCCCGCGCGAACGCCGCACCGACCTCCTCGGCGGCTCGGCCAGCTACGCCGGCGTCGCCGCTGCGTTCTTCACCCGCGTCGGCCTGGTGGGCGTGGTGGGGTCCGATTTTGACGCGGCCCACCTCGCCCTCTACCGCCGCTGCGGCTGCGACCTCGCCGGGCTGCAAATCCGGGACGGGCGCACGTTCCGCTGGTCCGGCGTCTACGAGGAGAACATGGACAACCGCCGGACGCTCAGCACGGAGCTCAATGTCTTCGCCGATTTCGCGCCGTGCCTGCCCCCGGCCTACCGCCGCGCGCCGTTCCTGTTCCTGGCCAATATCGCGCCGGCGCTGCAGTTGCACGTGCTCGACCAGATGCGGCCGCCGCGGTTCGTGATGGCCGACACCATGGACCTGTGGATCGAGACCGCGCGGCCGGCGCTGCAGCGGGTCATCCGGCGGGTGCATCTGTTGACGGTGAACGAGTCCGAGGCGCGCCATCTGACCGGTCAGCGGTCGCTGCTCGCGGCGGCCCACCGGCTGCTGGGCTGGGGGCCGCGCTACGTGCTGATCAAGAAAGGCGAGCACGGCTGCAGCCTGTTTTCCCGCCGCGGGGTGTTTCAACTGCCGGCCTATCCGGTGCCGGACGTCCGGGATCCCACCGGCGCGGGCGACACCTTCGCCGGCGGTTTCATCGGCGCCCTGGCCGCGGGCGGCCGCGTGCACGCGGCCGCCCTCCGCCGCGCCATGCTGTACGGCAGCGTGGTGGCCTCCTTTGGCGTCGAGGCCTTCAGCCTGGACCGCCTGCGCCGCCTCACCCGCCGCGCCATCGGGCAGCGCGCCCGCGTCTTTCACCGCATGCTCCGGGTGGACTGATTATGCAGCAGAGCTGGGTCGAAGTTGACGTGCGCGCGTTGGAGCATAACCTCCGGCTGTTGCGCCAGCGGCTGGCCCCGGGCGCCGCGCTGATGCCCGTGCTCAAGAGCGAGGCCTATGGCCACGGCCTGGTGGCCGTCGGCCGCCGTGCCCGGGCGGACGGCGTCAACTGGTTCGCCGTGGCCTATCTGCACGAGGCGCTGGCCTTGCGCCCGGTGGTCGGCGCGGCGCACATCCTGATCCTGGGCGCGGTGGAACCCGCCGACCTGCCGCTGCTCGTCCGGCACAACCTGCTCCCGAGCGTGGTCGACGAGGAGCACGCGCGGGCGCTCGATGCCGCGGCCGGCGCGCTGGGCGTCCGGCTGCCCGTGCACCTCAAGCTGGATACCGGCATGGGGCGGCTGGGCTTTGTCTGGAGCGAGGCCGGGCAGGTGCTGCCCCGCGTGGCGCGCCTGCCGCATCTGGACCTCCAGGGCCTGGGCAGCCACTTTGCCGCCGTCGAGCCGGACGATCCGGACCGCGCGGGCCGCCAGCTCGAGCGTTTCCTCCAGGCCCGCGTCCTGCTGGAGCGGCAACTGGGCCGGCGCCTCTTCGCCCACATCTCCAGCAGCCGCGCCTTCCTGCACCTGCCCGGCGGGCAGCTCGACGGCGTCCGCATCGGCATCCTCCTCTTCGGCTACGGCGCCGGCGCCTTCGCCGAACAGCTCCCGCTCCAGCCCGCGTTGCAGTGGAAGACCCGCGTCATCCAGGTCAAAACCGTGCCGGCCGATTTCCCGGTCGGCTACTACAGCACGTGGCGCACGGCCGCGCCCACGGACCTCGCGACCATCGCCCTCGGCTATGCCGACGGCTACCTGCGCGTCCTGAGCAATAAGGGCTACGTCCTCATCCGCGGCCGGCGCTGTCCGGTTGTCGGGCGCGTCAGCATGAACTGGATCACCGTGGACTGCGGGCCGGCCAGCGGCGTGCGCGCCGGCGACGAGGTCGTGCTGCTGGGCCGGCAGGGCGATGCGGAGGTCTGGGCCGACGAGCTGGCCGGCCTCTGCGGCACCATTGCCTACGAGATCCTCACCAGCATCGCTTCGCGTCTCGAACGCCGCTATCCCGGAGACAGCCAGATCTGAAACCTTATGCGCCAGGACGCCACCCTCCATAGTGTTGGCCTGATGACCCGCTTGCATATTTCCAGGCCGGCAGGCCTTGCTCGACTCGTAACCGTCGGCGCGCTACTCGGAGCGCTCTCCGCCGCAGGCGCGTTGGTCATCGAGGCCGAGAAGGCCGCCACCAAAACCACGGGCGCGGCGAACCATGGCGGGGGCTGGAATCTGTACAGCAACGGGGAAGTCGGCCAGATGGTCCGCATTGCAGCGGCTGGCAACTATCAGGTGGTCGTGCGCGCCTGGGGCAGCGTCGCCGGTGGCGTTTGGCCGGAGATGGCACTGCGGGTGGATGGCCACCCGGTCAAAACGGTCGCGGTGAACTCGACGAACCAGGCCGATTACCACTTTACGGTTGATCTGCCGGCCGGGACGCGCGAGATCGCGGCGGCGTTCCTGAACGACGCCATGATCGGCAAGGAAGACCGCAATCTTTATCTCGAACGCTTCACGATTATCCCGCCCGCCGACATACCGGGGCCCGCGTTGAGCGACGGCCGGGAGCTGGCGGAGCAAGCCGAGCGACGCGAAGGCGAAATCATCGTCGCGACCGCGGCCGCCATCGAAAAGAATCGCAAATCCGACGCGGTCGTCCGCGTGGTGGATGCCGCCGGCAAACCGGTGGCCGGCGCCCAGATCGCCGTCATACAAACAGCGCACGAATTCCTCTTCGGCTGCAACATCTACGAGTTCAAGAGTGGCGACCCCTACCGGCAACGGTTCGCGGAGTTGTTCAACTACGCCACGGTCGGGTTCTACTGGCGTTGGTACGAGCGGGAACACGGCCAGCCGAAATACGCCGACACCGACCCGGTCGTCGCGTGGTGCCTCGCGCACGACATCCGGATGAAGGGGCATCCATTGCTCTGGGGCCACGAAGCCGGCATACCACCGTGGTCCAAAGGCCAGCCCACGCCCGAGATCCAGCGGCAGCGGGTCGCCGATATCATGACCCGGTATCGCGACAAGATTTTTGCCTGGGAAGTCGTCAACGAACCAGCGCACCAGCCGATCCCGAAGATCGACGCGCCATACCGCTGGGCGCGCGCCATCCACTCCAACGCCTACCTGATCGTCAACGACTACAACATCCTGGCCGACGGTTGTCCGCCGTTCTTCCAACTGCTGACGACGGCCAAGCAGAGCGGCGTCCCGTTCGACGGCATCGGCATCCAGGCGCACGAGCCGCGCGCGCAACGCTTCCCGCTCGACCGCGTCCAGCGCATCCTCGACCGCTACGCCACGCTCGGCAAGGAACTGCACATCACCGAATTCACTCCGGCGTCTAGCGGCGAGAAGATTACCGGCGCGCACGGTTGCGGCGTCTGGAACGAAGCCGCGCAGGCGGATTACGCCGTGAAGTTCTACCGGGTTTGTTTCGCGCACCCCGCCGTGCGCGCCATTACGTGGTGGGACTTGAGCGACAAAGGGGCGTGGCGCAAAGGGGGCGGGCTGTTGCGCGCCGACATGTCACCGAAGCCGGTCTACGACGCACTGAAGCGGCTGATTCACACGGAGTGGAAAACCAACAGCGCCGGCCGCACGGATGCCGAAGGCCGATTCACCTTCCGTGGCTTCAGGGGTCGCTACCGGCTCGTAGTGAACGGCGTGGAGCAACCGTTCCAACTCGGGCCGGGTGCGACGGACGTCACGATCACAGTGCCGTAACCCGACGCGGTGGGAACTCGACTGTTGGCGTCAAGCCCTTTATCCCGACCTCTCGGAGCGCCGGGACTTCTGCGGCATTCTTGGGCCCGAAAGCGCGCTCCGCATCCGCCGGATTGACACCCCCGATGCCGCCGACTATCGTCGGCGCCATGACATATTGCACAGGACATCGGGAGCAGCGGCCGGTGGCCGGCGAGGCCGGACAGTCAGGGCGGAGGGGCCGGGTACGGCAGGGCGCCGCCCGGCTCCTCGTGATGTGGTTGGCGGCGGCTGGCGCGTCTCGTGCTGCTCCACCCCCGGCATCCAATCAGGTCGCCCGGCTCACAGACGCCAGCATATGGAAGGTGGTCAAAGCCGACGAGATGGACACCACGGCCTGCCTGTCGCGGGACAAGACGTTGATCGAGGAGCCCGGAAACAAGTGGAAGCACGCCCAGACCGAGCACTTTGTCATCCACTACGAAATGGAGCTGTTCGCCCTCAAGGTCGCCCACATGGCCGAATTCTTCTACAGCTACATTCCCCAGGATCTCCAGGGCTCGCGGGATCAGACGCAGGGCCGGTCGCACCTGTTCATCTTCCGCACCGAGCACCGGTGGAAGAACTTCCTGGAAAGCCAGTCCGATCAGAAAGCCTGGGTCTATTCCTTTGTCCACGGGCCCTCGCTCTACCTCCAGCAGGCCGATACCCGGAACAAAAGCGCCGATGTCCTGGCCCATGAGATGACGCACTTGGTGATCAACCGCTTTATCCATGGCGGACTGCCCCTCTGGCTGAACGAGGGCGTCGCCGAATACTACGGCGAATTCGCCAATGCCGCCTTCCGCGGCACCACCCGCAATCCGCGCCTGGCCTTCCGGTCGCTGCGCGAGGCGATGGACCTGCGCACCCTGCTCGCCACCGCGGCCTATCCCGGGGACAACCAGGCGGTCCATCGTTTCTACCAATCCTCCAAATACTTCGTCGGCTTTCTCCTCACCAAGAAGCCCCGTGACAAGTTCCCCGCCTTCCTCGCGGCGGTCGCGGCGGGCAAGGCCCCCGAGGAAGCCCTGCAGGAGCATTACGGCTTCAGCGATCTGAAGGAAGTCGAGAAGGAATTCGCCCGCTTCACCCGCTGAAAAAACACGGCGGCTGGCGCCGTGTTTTTCACCCGACGACGAGATTCAGCAGACGGCCGGGGACGAAGATCTGCTTGCGGATGGTCTGGCCGGCGAGATGGGCGGCGATGGTGGCGTCGGACTGCGCGGCGGCGACGATCTCGGCCTGTGCCGCGCCGGTCGGAACGGTGACCTTGCCGCGCAGCTTGCCGTTGACCTGCACCGGGATTTCCATCGTGTCCTGCACGAGGCAGGCGGCGTCGCAGGCCGGCCACGGCTCAAAGGCCAACGTGCCGGCATGGCCCAGCCGCTGCCACAGTTCCTCCGCCAGGTGCGGCGCAAAGGGGCTCAGCAGCAGGACAAAGGTTTCCAGCACCGCCCGGGGCCGCTGGGTCCAGCGTTGGCACGCGTTGACGAATTCCATCATCGTGGAAATCGCGGTGTTAAAGCGCAGGCCGTCGAGACCGGCGGTGACGTCTTTGATCGTCCGATGCAGCCAGCGCAACTGGTCGCGGGTCGGCGCGACGGCGACCAGCTCCGGCAGCAGCGTGTCGGCGCGATCGTCCATGAACAGCCGCCAGACGCGATTGAGGAAACGATGCACGCCCTCGACGCCCTGCATGCTCCACGGTTTGACCTGCTCCAGCGGGCCCATGAACATCTCGTAGAGCCGGAGCGTGTCGGCGCCGTAGTCGCGGACCACGTCGTCCGGATTGATGACGTTGCCGCGGCTCTTCGACATCTTGAAACTGCGGGCGGCGATGCGGATAGCGGGCTCCGGTTTCCAGACGAAGAGATCCCCGTGTTTGTCCACCTGCTCGCCCGTGATTTTTTCCGCCACCAG
>JAPLSZ010000253.1:39123-53247 GCA_026398385.1 Kiritimatiellota bacterium
CCCAGCGGCTGGCCGGTGCGCGTATCCGTGCCGTCGTCCGCCGCCCATTCGGCGGACACCGCCTGCCCGGCGGCATCGCGGAAGAGGTGGTATTCCATCTCGCCGAGGATCATGCCCTGGTTCACCAGCCGCTGGAACGGTTCCTTCGTGGAAACCACGCCGGCGTCGTACAACACCTTGTGCCAGAAGCGGGCGTAGAGCAGATGCAGCACGGCGTGCTCCGCGCCGCCGACGTAGAGGTCCACCGGCATCCAGTACTTTTCCTTCGCCGGGTCCACCAGCGCCTGGGCGTTGTGCGGATCGATGAAGCGCAGATAATACCAGCACGAGCCGGCCCACTGCGGCATGGTGTTGGTCTCGCGTACGGCAGGCCGTCCCGTGGCGGGATCGGTCGTGTTGAACCACGCCGGAATCGTCGCCAGCGGGCTTTCGCCCGTGCCGCTGAGCGTGTAGGTGGCCACCTCCGGCAGCTCCAGCGGCAGCGCGTCCGCCGGCAGCGGCTGCGGCTGGCCGTCCACAAAGATCACCGGGAACGGCTCGCCCCAGTAGCGCTGGCGGCTGAACAGCCAGTCGCGCAGCTTGTAGTTCACCTTGGCCCGGCCGAGGCCCTGGGTTTCCAGCCACGCGGTGATCTTCCGTTTCGCTTCCGGCGTCGGCAGGCCATTGATCGAGATTTCCGCGTTGGCGGAGTTGACGTTCACGCCGTCGCCGGTGAAGGGGAGCACACGCGTCTCGCGTGTCGCGGCGGACGTCCCGTCCGCCGCCTTCGACGCCGGCGGGACGCCGGCTATGGCAGCCGGGACGGCTGCGCTACCCTCCGGAACAATCACCTCAACAATGGGCAGGTGAAAAGCGGTGGCAAACTCAAAATCCCGCTCGTCGTGCGCGGGCACGGCCATGATCGCGCCGGTACCGTAGCTGGCCAGGACATAGTCGGCGATCCAGACCGGGATCTTCGCGCCGTTGACCGGGTTGATGGCGCAAGCGCCGGTGAAACAGCCGGTCTTGGTTTTCTGCAGTTCCGTGCGTTCGCGGTCGCTCTTGCGCGCGGCGGCCTCCTGATAGGCCTTGATCGCGGCGCGCTGCTCTGGCGTGGTGAGCTGATCCACCAGCGCATGCTCCGGCGACAGCACCATGTACGTCGCGCCGAACAGCGTGTCCGGCCGCGTCGTGAAGACGGTTATCGAAGCCCTGATCTCTGAGCCCTGATCTCTGAGACCTGAGGCCTGAGACCTGAACCCTGAACCCTGGACCCTGCCATCTGCAATCAGGAAATCCACTTCCGCGCCCTCGGATTTCCCGATCCAGTTGCGCTGCATCTCCTTGATGCTTTCCGACCAGTCGAGTTCGTCCAGGTCCGCCAGCAGCCGCTCGGCGTAGGCGGTGATCTTCAGCATCCACTGGCGCATCGGCCGGCGGATCACGGGGTGTCCGCCGCGCTCGCTCTTGCCGTCCATGACCTCCTCGTTCGCCAGCACCGTACTCAGCGCCGGGCACCAGTTCACCGCTACCTCGGCCTGGTAGGCCAACCCGCGCTCGTAGAGTTTAAGGAAAATCCACTGCGTCCAGCGGAAGTACTTCGGATCGGTCGTGGCGACCTCGCGCGCCCAGTCGTAGGAGAAGCCCAGCGACTGGAGCTGCTGGCGGAAGCGGACGATGTTGCGCGCCGTGGTCACGCGCGGGTGCGTGCCGGTTTCCAGCGCGTACTGCTCCGCCGGCAGGCCGAAGGCGTCCCAGCCCATCGGGTGCAGCACGTTGAAGCCCCGCATGCGCTTGTAGCGCGCGAGGATATCGGTCGCGGTGTAGCCCTCGGGATGGCCCACATGCAGGCCAGCGCCGCTGGGATACGGAAACATGTCGAGGATGTAGTACTTCGGCTTGCCCGGCACAGGCTCGTCCGGCGTCCGGAACGTCTGATGGCCGGCCCAGTACTGCTGCCACTTTTTTTCGAGCGTGTGAAATGGATAAACGGCCATACCGCACCCTTGTTCCCGGAGCCTGCCTGCCAACCCTGCCGCGCTACACGGCGACAAAGCGCCGTGGCTACAGCAATTCACCCGGCGGGGGCTTGGCATCCTACAGCCACTCCCCTGCCGACGCGCGCCACAGAATAACGCATTGCCGCCGGAAAGCATCAAAAAAACGGCCGGGAAAATGGCTTTCGGTCTTCAGCCTAGCCGCAGGCTGCGCGGTGGCCAGCGCGGGGCTGGCAGCCCCGCCCACAGGAAGTTGGCGCCGTCATGCCGCCGTCCCTGCGCGGATTTCGGCGCTTGTCGTGTTGCATGGTTGGTGATCGCAGCCGGGGCGGGAAGAGGAGGTGGGCGCGCGTGAACAAAAAGGACAGGTTGAAGAGCACGCCTCCATTGAGTATTGTAAAAGCATGAAATCCATTCGGTTCGTTTATTGGCAAGATGCGGACGTGTGGCTGGGTTATCTGGAAGAATATCCAGACTACCAGACTCAGGGCGTGACCTTTGAAGAATTGCGGGAAAATCTCAAGGATATTTACGCCGATCTTACCAGTGGCGCGATACCCCATGTGAAGCACGTTGGGGAATTGCAGCTCGCATGAAAAGAAACGACCTGATTGCTGCGCATGCGCTCTGCCGGGGCGCAGGATAACGCATTGCCGCCGGAACGCATCAAAAATCAGCTATATTCCCGCCCCGCAACAGTGCTTGGCTTGGGGATGGCGTCCTTATTGCCGATCAGTTTCACAGCGGTGATTTTCTCGTCGCCGTTGACTTGGGTGTTTACCCGAATGCCTTCAAAAGAGAAGATTTTCCGCCCTAGTCATTGATGAAGCGGACCAGTTCATCAAGCGACCTCATAATTTCGACGATCTTGTCGATCAACGCATCTCCAGAATCTTTCTGGAATCTTTCACCAAGAATGTCTTTACGGGGGATTGTGCGGACTAACTTGAAGTAAGGTAAGTAGGGCTGAGGCAGCTTGGCAAGAACCGCAGAAAGATAACCAAAGCCCAGATCTCTAATACCTACGTCCACCGAGTCGTCAAAACTAATGCTGGCGACGGGATAGTAGTCGTAGAGGCTGGCTCGGTTCTGCTTCCGTTCCTCTAAAATTACGGTAAAGGGGGCAAGTTTCAGCATGCACATTTTGAAGCCATCTGGGTTTTTATCAATCTTTGCCTTCAACTCGTCAGTGGCCGGCTTCAGCTCGACATTAACGAACACGTCTATACCATTCGAGTTGACGGCAACGGTTTGGTGCGCCTGATTCCGGTAGTCTTGCTTGCCGAATGCTACCCAGCAGTGCTCATCCTGCCTGTGCAGATTGCCGACATCGTATTTCGGGTATCCCAAATCTTTAATCTTTGCACTGACGCGTTCGCCGAAGGCCGTCATGCTTTCTCGAACCCATTTGCGCTCATCCTCATCGCCGGGATTTCGGAAATAGTCGAACAACTCTTTTTTAAATCCTGTAAAACCTGCCATACCACTCCATTCCAGAAACTGAATAAACTGTCCGACCAACCACTGGTCTCGTTCATTCAGGTTCTTTTGCATGTTTGAAAAACAATGGAACACCTCAGCCCAAGTCATCCGTGCTTCTCTCGGCTTCACACCGTCAGGCGAAAGGATACCGCGATGCCGTTCCATTTGACCGGCGTTCAATCCTCCCACCACCTTGCTCTCGATGAGAACCGCAAACCCGTCGCCATAAATCCACGCGTCAGGACGGCTGACCGATTCTGCCGTGAAACAACTCTGACTGTCTTCCTGATGCTTCCTTGGTACCAGAGCCAATAGCAATCGTTTGGGTTTTCCCATCATGCCTCCTCCCGGCAGCGTTGCTCGCTGCAGGAGGAACCGAAACTCGGTATTTGTGTTCAAATACCAACATGTGGGGGAATCCGCGTCAGGATTTGTGACACACCTCTCAAGGACATGGGTCAGGAATGTTTGGCAAAGACTCGGGTCGCAATGTTCGAGGGTATTGATGAGGGCTTTGGTGGTGTTGTCCTCCAACTGCCGCTCTTGTTGATCTTCGGATAACGAAGCGCCACGATAGTAGTAAAAGACATTGCTGTGGAAATCCGTCAGCGTCCTTGGGGCCAAATCCCCACGCTTCACAGGATCGTTGGTGCCACAGATGATCTCGCCCATATTGTCGCATATTTCAGTTAATGAACATAGGCGTCACGGCCTCTTCCGGACGTAGATCACCGGCTGTCCAGGGGTCCTGATGACATAGCCTGTTCCATCTGCTGTCGCACGGGTGACCGGTTGGCCCGGAGTCCTCGCAACGTACCCGCTGCCCTCTGCCGTGACTCGGGTGACCGGCTGTCCGGGTGTCCTGATCACGTAATTGGACTGGCCTTGGGCAACGGATAGAGCCAGCGCCAGTGACAGCAGTCCAATGATAATCTGTTTCATAGCATATTCTCTCTTGGTACTGACACACGCCCGCGGGGACCAGCCGAAAGATGCGCTTTCATGTGGGAAAAGGTGCCCGAACAAAGCCGGGGCGTCAAGTGTTGTTATATTCCCTGGCCCCGCAGCACTGCTTTCACTTCCAGCCGCTGCTGCTAGGACAGGGCGCGTTGCGGCTCGCCGGCGAACCGCCATCCCGGCCGGCCTGCGGGTTCACGGGCGGCGATAAATCCATATTGACATATGGGAATGTAAGCCATATTGTAGCCCGTATGAAAACGACGCTGGAGATTGACGAGAAGCGCCTGCGCAGCGTGATGGCGTTGACGGGCCTCAAGACGCGCCGCGCGGCGGTGGACTACAGCCTGGCCGAGGTCGAGCGGCAGGCGCGCGTGAGCAAGGTAATGGAGCGGGCCTGGTCGCCGGAGCGACTCAAGGACGTGCTCGCTCCGCGTTACGACGTGGTGGCGCTGCGCGAGCGGGAGCGTCCGGGGCGCACATGATGCTGGTTGATTCCACCGTGTATATTGACCTGTTGCGGCAGCGGCAGGACCCGCGCGCGGTGCTGGCGCACCTGCTGCGCAGTGGCGGGTTGCGCTGTTGCGAGATTGTCCGCCTCGAGGTGCTGCGCGGTATCATCTCGTCCGCCTTCCGCGCCGAGATGGAAGAGTTTTTCGATCTGGTTCCGGTTGCGCCTCTAAACGCCGCGGTGTGGCAACGCGCGCTGGAACTGGGCTGGACGCTCGACCGACAAGGCGAAGTGCTCCCGTTGACCGACCTATTGATCGCCGCTTGTGCCTTGCAGCACGGCGCAACACTGATCAGCAATGATCGCCATTTTGCCCGCATCCCCGGCCTGAAGCTCTGGAAAAAACTGCCCGCGCCGATGGCCTGCTGAGGCCCGGTTAGGCCGCCGCGGCCTTGACCCTGGCTTCGTACCAGGTCTGGAACACCACCGTGATCCAGCCAAAGCACAAGCCCACGACGCAGGCCACCATTTCCGGCAGGATAAGCTTCATATACCAGGTGTACTGACACAACTCCGCCGGCTTGGGCTGATAGGTCATGAGCGCGAAGAAGACCCCGGCGCCGATGAAGTAAGAAGGCACAAAGTCAATGCCCGGCACTCGCTGGGCGCTGATGACGAAGACCACGACAACGAAGACGGCCAGGTAGAGTCCCCAAGGCGTGGTTGCGCCGTTCAGCTTGCTGAACACTCCGGCCAGCTCGAAGATGGCGATCGAGGCAATGATGCCGCCGAGATAGCCAACCAGGACTTTTAAGCCCATCTTGATGTTGCACCCGGCCAGGAAGTACATCGCCCACGCCTGGAACGAAATCCAGGTGATCAATCCCGATCCGCCCACCGGCAGGGCGGTGAATGGAATGAACGGGGCGATCAGCATCATGCTGAAAGCCTGAAACGCGATAAACAGCGGAATGATGATGAATTTGCTGAAAGGCATGGGTTATTTACCGCCTTTCTTCGCGGCTTTTATTTCGTTATACATTTTGAAAGCCGCCTCCGGCTTTTCACCGTTGTGGACGACCGCCTTGACCGCCGTAATCATCGCCACCGGGTGCTCGGCCTGGAAAATGTTCCGGCCCATATCCACCCCCAGCGCACCCTGATCGATCGCCTGGTAGGCCATCTGCAGGGCCTCCAACTCCGGCAGCTTCTTACCGCCGGCGATGACGATGGGCACCGGGCAGGCGGCGGTGACGCGTTCGAAATGCTCCTCGCAGTAGTAGGTCTTGATCACCTGGGCGCCGTTTTCCGCCAGCACGCGGGTGGCCAGCCCGAGATATCGGGCATCGCGGGTCAATTCCTTGCCCACCGCCGTCACGCCCAGGGTGGGGAGGCCGTAGCGGTTGCCGGTCTCGATCATCTTGCAGAGGTTCCGGATGGTCAGCGCTTCGAATTTCGCGCTGCCCACCGCCACCATCACCGCCATCATCGAGGCGTTCAGGCGGAGGGCATCTTCGATTTCCACGCCGATGCATTCGTCGTTGAGTTCGGTTAGCAGCGTCGCACCCGCCGAACATCGCAACGAGATGGCCTTGTTGAAGGTCGGGGGCACGCAGGCGCGGAGAATGCCACGCGTGCACATCAGACAGTTGGCATGTTCCAGCAGTGGTACAATCGTCAAGTCGATGCGCTCCAACCCGGCGGTCGGGCCCATGATGTACCCATGGTCAAACGCCAGCATGACGGTCTTGCCCGACTGGGGATCGAACACGCGCGCCAGGCGGTCCTTCATGCCCCAGTCGTAGTTGTTCGAACCCTTGAGCTTGTACACCGGGTTCGCCACCGGCACGCCAATCCCGTAGTCTTTCGATTCCTGATTACTGGTTGCTTCAGCCATTTTCGTATCCTTCCTTCATTCCAACAAACACCAGCGACATGGAGGTCGCCCCGGGGTCCCTGTGACCGATCGCCCGATCCCCGATGTTCTTCGCGCGGCCGAACGTGGCCTTCAAGGCTGTCGTCGCTTCCGCGCCCTGCACCGCCGCCTCGGCCCCCGCCGCGAGCACCTGGCCCAGGCTCTGCCCGGCCGTGGCGGCGGCGCGGATGGCCGCCAGAGCCGGCACCAGTGTGTCGATCATCGTCTTGCTACCGACTTCGGCCCTGGTGTTCTGGCGGAGCCTGGCCACCCCGGCTTCCAGCATCGCCACGAACGCCGGAACGTCCAGCGCCGTTTCCGTGACGCCTGCGCTCATCCCCGTGAACAGGGACCCGTAGAGCGGGCTCGTCGAACCGGCGTCGGTCGCCAGGATGGCCCAGCCCATGTCCGTCAGGAGTGTCTTGATGTCCTGGCCGGCGTTCCCGGCGATGGTCGCGCTCATGGCGTCAGCCACCTTCGACACCGCGGTTCCGTGGTCGCCATCGCCCGTGGCCGAATCCAGTTTCGACAGATACTCGCGATTCGCCTTGAGCTGCGCCGCAACCGATTGGAGGATCCGCACCAGGCGCGCATAATCAACGAGATCGGCCATGAATGGTTATCTCCGCGACGTCAGCGCGTGATCCAGTAAGGAGCATTCGAGGGCTGGTTGAGGAGCTGGATCAGTTCGTCATCTACCTTGGCGACAAACATCTGGAACCCGCCCATTTCCTGGACGGTCAGGTATTCGCCAATGAGGGTATTCACCGTATGCATACCGTGTTCCTCAATGTACTTTTTCATGCGGCGGAACACGATGAAGAGCTCCATCTGCGTGGTGGCGCCGGCGCCGTTGAGCATGACGAGGAGCTTGTCGCCCGGTTGGGCCTTGACGGCCTGCAGCAACTGCGTGATCATTTTCACCGCGGTTTCGTCGGCCGACAGCATCTTGGAGTGGCCCGTGCCAGCTTCGCCATGCTGGCCCATGCCGATTTCCATTTCGTCGTCTTTCAGCGTGAAGATCTCCTGGCCGGACTGGGGATGGGTGGCGGGCTTCAACGCCACGGCGAGCGTCGCCATGTTGTTGTTGAACTTCTCGGCCACGGCATAGACTTCGTCCAGTGACCGGCCGGCCTCGGCGGCCGCGCCGGCCACCTTGTACAGCGGGATGCAGCCCACGAGACCGCGGCGGTCCTCGCTGGGGGCCGTGGCGCCCGGGGCGATGTCCTCGTGCGTCAGGATCATCTTGACCTTGATGCCTTCCTTCTTGGCCATTTCCATGGCCATGTTGCCGCTCATGACGTCGCCGGCATGATTCAACACGACCAACAGGATCCCCGCCTCGCGCTTGAGCAGCCGCAGGGCCTCGATGACCTTCGGAGCGCCCGGCGCCGCGAAGATGTCGCCCACGACGGACGCATCGAGCAGGCCCTCGCCGACGAAACCGCTCAGCGCCGGTTCATGACCGGCGCCGCCGAGCGTCAGGATAGCCACCTTCTGCGCATCCTTCGGTTGGGCGCGCAGGACGATTTTGCCTGAAACCAATTTCACCTTGTCCGGAAAGGCTCCGCAATACCCTTCCAGCAGTTCGCCGGTCAGATGGTCAGGACTGTTGATGAACTTTTTCATTCCCATGATGTGCCGCTCCTTCGTCTGGTTGTGGTCCTGTTACTTCGCCACGTGCATTAACTCGATCGGCGCCCCCTCTTCGACGATGAAGGCCACCGTCACGCCGTCCATGGGATGGAACGGTTCGACCAGCACCTGCTGCCCCTTCAGCGCCGCTTGCATGTCATCCACCTGGTAGGCGATGTGCGCGGTGGTCTGGAGAAGTTCCGGCATGGGGCTGCCCGCTTCGAAACGGAGCCATTCGATCTTGTTGGGGCTGTCGGCCACGTCGGTGACGAACACCTTGGCGCCGGCGAGGTAGGTTTCCTTGGCCTGCTTGACCTTGGTCGGAATTCCGAAATGATGCAGTTCTTTCATGCCGATCTCCTTGCGAGTCTGTCCGCCTTAGAACACCACGGTCTTGTTGGTAAACTCCAGGGCGGGCCCATAATGCGGCGTGCCATACTCGGTCACGATCGCGCCTTCGGGGCCGGCCATCATGAAGTGCTTTGCGATGACACGATTCAGCGTGCCGAGTTCCCCCTCCTTGAGCACCTTGCAATTCCTGGCGGTGATGCCGTTAGCCTTCAGCTGGGATTCTGGCAGCGTCACGGGCAGGTCCTTGGTGGGCTCGCCTTCGCTAAACGTATAGATCATGCCATGGCGAACCTGCCAGGTCTCCATCTTGGCCGGACCTTCGGCCGCCTTGTTGTGACCGTGTTCGACGATCATCTGGCCGGGCAGAAGATAAATTTCGTGCCCGAAATAGCCGGCCTCCGTATTGTTGATCCAAAAGATCCCCGCCATGCCGACATTCAGAAAGTCGTTCTGGGCGAAATCGGAGGTCCAGAACTGATCCGTCTTCAGGAGCGGATAAATGGGATAATTGAACCGCCGCATCATGTCATAGTAGGCCTCAAAGGCCTTGGGCTTGCTGAACTTGCCGTCCACGTAGAAATCCTCTTTTTTCATTTTCTTCACCTTCTTCGAGGCGCTCGCGGCCAGGGCCGAGCCCACGCCACCCGGAACCATCAGGGCGGTGCCGCCCACAGCCAGCCCGCCGAGCATCGCTCGCCTGCTCATTTTCATCATCGCACTCCTCCTTGGACCTGATCTTGACCGCCCTCGGATAAAAAACCCTACGGCGCTATACACACATCCGCCGATAAGGTCCAACCGGAAGATGCGCATTACTTTGAAATAAATTGCCCGAACGAAATCGGGAAGTCAATCCGATTTAATTCACGATTTTAAATTCGCAAACACTAAACACAGGGCTGATAACCCCAATCGGCCTTCGGATGATCTTTTCAAAATAATTAGCCATGCCCGCAAGAATAAGCCATGGTATGTATGTTTTTAGTTCAACTCAGGGGGGTCTGTGCTGTTCCAGAGCGTCGAATAGGGAGTCATATCGGTTATTAAAATGCACTTGTGGGCGGAATGGTCCATCCCGGAGTATGGACCACAACGAAAGGAACAAGTGCATGAAAAGATGGGACGGCTTGGTGGATGGGTACCTGCGGCTGGGTGAGTCGCTGGGATTGGGCGCGGGCACGCTTAACCAGCGACGGAACGAACTGGAGCGCTTGGGATGTTGGCTGAAGCGTAGACGACCGAAGCCCAACTTGGAACAAGTCGATGGACCCCTGCTGATCGATTATTTCCGGGCGCGCACCGCGTTTCATGCCAAAGCCACCGTGGCCAGCGTCATGAGCGTGGTGCGCAACATGGGGGCCTACCTGGTTCAACAAGGGGTGTGGACCAGCAACCCGATGCGCTGGGTACGCGGGCCACGCTTGGATCCACGCGGCAAGTTGCCGCGGCGGCTCGGCCGGGAACACCTGACACGACTCTGGGATGCCACGCAGCAGAACCGGAGTGTTTACCAACAGCGGCTGTCGCTGGCAGTCTTATCTCTGTTGTACGGCACCGGGTTGCGCCGTGGCGAACTGGCGCGGTTGAACCTGGCGGACTGGCAACGGGAAGAAGGGTTGCTGAAGATCGATGGACGCAAGACCGGCCGCGAGCGGAGTGTGCCGGTGGCAGCCGGCATCTGGCGCTGCCTAGAGGCGTATTTACCCGATCGGCAGAACATGCTGGAACAGCGTGGCGTGTGCCGCGAGCCCGCCCTCTTTCTGAACCGCCGGGGTCAGCGTCTGACCGCACAGCAACTGGCCTTGATGGTGCATCGGCTGGCGAAGACAGCCCAGGTGCCCTTGGTCAGCCTGCACCAGTTCCGCCACACCTGCGCGTCGGACCTGCTGGAGAGCGGGGTGAGCTTGCCGGCGGTACAGCAGATGCTGGGGCACGCGACGGTGGTGACCACCACCCGTTACCTGCAGATTGCCGACCCGGAACGCGCCCGGGCGATCCGAAAGCATCCGCTGAATGATTATCTCGGTTTGAATGTCCAGCCGACAGGGAGGCCCGCATGAACGCTGCTGCTTTGGATCCGTGGATTGAAGGGTACCTCAACTACCAACTCAAAGTGCGGCGGCTGGCGCCGCGCAGCATTGTCGACATGCGCTGCACCTTCAAAAAAGCGGTGCAGACGATGGCGGAGATCCGCCCGGCGCTGGCCCTGTGGAAGGTGTCGCTGGAGGATTTCCTGCAGTGGGTAAACCGGCAGCGCGAGCAGGGCTACTCCGTGCATTCCATCAACAAGGATCTCTCCCACTTGCGGGGCCTCTTGGAATACGCCTGGCGCAGCGGGCACGCCCACGGCAACGTGCTCGACGGCTTCAATCTCCAGGATGCCGCGCGGATCGAAGTCCCCAAGTTCTTGAACTTGGAAGAAGCGCGCCGCCTGGTGGAAGCCTGCCCGATCCGCACGAGCCTCCAGCGCCGCGACCGCCTGGTGATTCTGCTGCTGTACGGCTGCGGCTTGCGCACGATGGAACTGTGTCAGCTCGATGTGGCCGATGTAGATATGGAGCGGCAGGAGCTCTTCGTACGCAAAGGCAAAGGCGAGCGGGCGCGCCGTATTCCGGTGCCGGATGCGGTGTGGACCATATTGCTGGCTTTTCTCGCGG
Source organism: Kiritimatiellota bacterium (assembly GCA_026398385.1). Lineage (GTDB taxonomy): Bacteria > Verrucomicrobiota > Kiritimatiellia > CAIQIC01 > CAIQIC01 > CAIQIC01. Next base: position 50,548 of record JAPLSZ010000253.1, read on the forward strand.
AACGCCGGGGGCACCGCAGCGCCTTGTTGCGGACGGCCCAGAAGAAGCGGCGCCTGTGCTCGCACGAGGTCTGCGACGTCGTCCGCGCCGCGGCGCGGATGGCCGGACTGCCGCAAGTCGTCACGCCGAAAACGCTGCGGCACAGCTTTGCCACGCATTTGATGGATCGCGGCGTGGATCTGGCGGTGATTGCCTCGCTGATGGGCCACCGCTCGCCGCAAGAGACGGGCGTGTATTTGCACGGGTTGCCCGGCCGCCGGGAGAGCGCCGTGCAGCTGTTGAGCAAGGAACCGGAGGTGCGGCCATGACATGGTCTTATTGGATTACGCTATATCTGCAGACGCATTGCACGGCCCGGGGCCTGTGCGCCTCGAGCATCAATGCCTACCAGTCCACGCTGGTCCAGTTCCGTGAGTACGTGCGCGTGCAGGTGAACGATTGCGAGCCGGATAAGATCACCGCCCGGGATGTGCTGCAATACCTGGACTATCTGCGCCGCGAGCGGAACAACGGCGCCTGCGCCATCAACCGGCAGATCACCGTGCTGCGCAACTTCTATCGGGCCATCGTGGCCATGGGACACCTGGAGGCGCGTGACAACCCGCTGGCCTATTTCCCGAAAGTGAAGGCCGCACGGCGCAAGCTGCCGGTGACCCTCAACGAGGAGGAGGTCCGCCGCTTGATTGAGCGCCCACGCACGGATTCCATTCTGGGGCTACGGGACCGGGCCATGCTGACGCTGTTGTACGGCACGGGCATTCGCGCCAGTGAATGTGCCGGGCTTCGCGAGCAGGACATTGACTGGCAGGACCGCACGATTCGCGTGGTGGGCAAGGGCGGGCACGAGCGCACCATCCCGCTGAACGTGGAAGTGCGGCACATCATGAAGCAATACCAATTTGCGCGCGGTCCCTTGAAGAGCCAGGAACCGTTCTTCCGCAGCCGGGAAGGCGGCGCGTTATCTCGGAATGCGGTTTACGAGCGCGTGCGTTCGACGGCGCGCGCGGCGCAGATCGAGAAGCGCGTTTCTCCGCATCGGCTGCGGCACACGTTCGCCACCCACCTGATCCGGGCGGGGGTCGGGCTGGTGACGGTGCGGGACCTGCTCGGCCATCGCCTGATCACGAGCACCCAGATCTATATCCACCTGACGGCCCAGGACCTTCGGGAGGCGGCGGACCGTCACCCGATCGCCGACCTGATCAAGCGGGTCGAGGATCTTCTGCCGAACGTCCAGCTGCCGTTCCAGTATCCGCCCGGGCAGCGCTTCGCGTAGCGCGCGGGCTTGCCGTTTGCGCTTGACGGCTTCTACGTGAACACGTAGAAGGGTGAGGTGCGCTCGCGACAGCCCCCTCGGGGGCTGTCGGGGGTGAACACGGACCTGTTTTGCCACGTGAAGGCCAGGTTGTCATGAGCAAACGCCGAACAACATCTCGCAGGTGTCATTCCAACGTTAGCCGATTGACTCGCTCAAGGTCCTCCCCAAGGGGAAATCGTCGAACTAAATACAGCTACGACGCCCTGGGCCGGCAGGAGAAGCTCGGCGCCTATGCATCGTCCGACGGCTCGGGCTCGCCCACCAACGAAGTGCAGTACGCCTATAACGAGCTGGGGCAGCTCGCCCGGGAATACCAGGCCCACACCGGCGCGGTGGACACGAACGCCACGCCGTACGTGGCGTACATGTTCAGCGATGATACCACGGCTGGGGTGTTAGATCACCCCCGGCTCTTGAGCGTGCGCTATCCGAGCGGCCGGTTGGTGCAGTACCGCTATGGCGCGCCCGGCAGCCGGGACGACCTGCTCTCGCGGCTGGCGAGCGTGCATGACGATAATCCCACCGCGCCGGGGACGGCGGGCCAGATGCTCACGAGCTATGCCTACAATGGTCTCAACCGGATCATCCAGGAGGCTTATCCCCAGCCGGGCGTGACGCTGGATTACATTGGGGACACCCCGGGCGTCTATGCGGGGTTCGATCGGTTCGGCCGGGTGCAGGACCAGAACTGGCGGACAGCCGGCACCAACTCTCTTGATCGGTTCAATTATGGTCATGATTTTAATGGGAACCGGATTTTCCGGAGAAATGTGCTGGCGGAAGCCAGTCTCACCCCCAAAGACTGGGCATACGGCTATGATGCCTTCAATCAATTGACCGCCGCCAATCGCGGCAGACTGCAAGACCCGCCGTCGGGCCAGCTTGTGGCCAGTTCGACCAACGCGCAACAATCGTGGAATCTGGATCAGGCCGGTAACTGGTCAGGCTTCATGGAAGGCACTGGCGTAGCGTGGACACTTGATCAGGCCCGAAGCAATAATAAAGTCAACGAGATCACGAATATCACCGCGACCGCGGGGGCGGCCTGGGTCACACCGGTTTACGATGCCCGCGGGAACATGACTTCCGGCCCACAGCCGGGCAACGAGACCAACCGACTGCAGTTTGTGCACGACGCTTGGAACCGGCTGGTGCAGGTGAAGACGAATGGTACGGTGCTCGCAACGTATCGCTACGATGCCGTAAATCGCAGGATCGCCAAGCTGCTGGGCGCGAACCCTGCCAGCCCGGACGCCAGCTTCGATTATTTCTATAACAACACTTGGCAGACGCTGGAGGTGAGGAAGAACAGCAGCCTCCACGAGCAGTATGTCTGGTCGGTGCGCTATCTCGATGCGCCGGTGCTACGCGACCGTGATGCG
>JAPLSZ010000215.1 GCA_026398385.1 Kiritimatiellota bacterium
CCTGATGGTCATCCTGATGTCCCTGGAACTGCTGCTCAACGGCGTCAACATTCTGCTGATCGGGTTCGGGCTGCACCTGCAGTCGGTCGTGGGTTCGATCTTCGTGCTGTTTGTCGTGATGATGGCGGTGGCCGAGGCGGCCGTGGGCTTCGCCCTGATCCTCTCCTATTTCCGCCACCGCGAAACGTACAGCCTGGACGACATCAACGACTTGAAGGGATAGCCGTGGACGCGCCTTTTTACTGGATACCGTTTTTTCCGCTGCTGGGGTTCCTGATCAACGGCTTGATCGGCCTCCGCCGCTTTTCGAACCGCGCGGTCCACGCCGTGGCCGTGGCGGCGGTGGGGCTGAGCTTCCTCACCGCGCTGTGGAGCTGCGGCGCGCTGCTGGCCGCCGGCAACGTCGCCGGCGAAAAGGTGCTGTTCACCTGGATCCCCGCCAACCTGATCCATCTGGCCGATCAGGTCTCGGGCGCCAGTTTCCAGATCGCCTTCGCCTTCCGCTTCGACGCCCTGACCGCCGTCATGTGCCTGGTCGTGACCGGCGTGGGCCTGCTGATCCACATCTATTCCATCGGCTACATGGCGCACGATAAGAGCTATGCCCGCTTCTTCGCCTACCTCAACCTGTTCACCGCGGCCATGCTGGTGCTGGTGTTGGGCGCCAACCTGGCCGTCATGTTCATCGGCTGGGAAGGCGTGGGCTTGTGCTCCTACCTGCTGATCGGCTTCTGGTTCACCAAGGACTCGGCCGCCCAGGCCGGCAAGAAGGCCTTCATCACCAACCGCATCGGCGACTTCGGCTTCTTGCTGGGCGCCGGACTACTGCTGTGGTTTCTCGGCACGATGGATTTCAACGCCATCGCGGCCGGCGTGACGCAGGGCCTGCTGACCAAGTCGGTGGCCACCGCCGCGGCGCTGCTGCTGTTCCTCGGCGCCACCGGCAAATCGGCGCAACTGCCGCTGTACACCTGGCTGCCCGACGCGATGGAAGGCCCCACGCCGGTCTCCGCTTTGATCCACGCCGCGACCATGGTCACCGCCGGCGTCTACATGGTCGCCCGCCTGAATGTACTGTTCACCTTCTCCGGGACCGCCCTGACCGTGGTGGCCCTGACCGGCGGCCTCACGGCCTGCTACGCGGCCACCATGGGCTTGGTGCAATTCGACATCAAACGCGTGCTGGCCTATTCCACCATCTCCCAGATCGGCTACATGTTCCTGGGGCTGGGCGTCGGGGCCTATTCGGCCGGCATCTTCCACCTGATGACCCACGCCTTCTTCAAGAGCCTGCTCTTCCTCGCCGCCGGCTCCGTGATCCACGCCCTGTCGGGCGAACAGGACATGCGCCGGATGGGCGGCCTGCGCCGCCGCATTCCACAAACTTATGTTGTCTTCCTGATCGGCGCCATCGCCATCGCCGGCCTGCCGCCGTTCGCCGGATTTTTCTCCAAGGACGAGATCCTGGCCGCGGCTTTCGCCTCCGGCCAATATACCGCCTGGGCGCTGGGTATGGTCGGCGCATTGATGACGGCCTTCTACATGTTTCGCTTGATCTTTATGACCTTCTTCGGCCCGGAGCGCATGACGCACGAAGTCGCCTATCACATCCACGAGTCGCCCCGGATCATGCTCCGGCCGCTGCAGATCCTGGCCGGGCTCTCGCTCATCGGCGGCTGGGTGGGACTGCCGGCGGTCTTGCAGGGCGGCGCCTGGTTCGGCCGGTTCCTGGCCCCGGTGACCGGCCACCACGCCGTGCACCTGAGCCACGGGCTGGAGCTGGGGCTGATGGTCGCCTCGATCGGCGTCGCCTTGGCCGGCATCGCCGCCGCCTACTACATCTACGTCCGGAAGGATGGCCAGCCCGCCCGCGCCTTCGCGGCCGGCCTCCAGCCGCTGTACACGCTGGTGCAGAACAAATATTACGTGGACGAGCTGTACAACAACGTGATCGTCGGCGGCTGCAAGCGGCTCGGGATCCTGTTCGCCCGCTTCGATCTGGGCATCATTGACGGCGTGGTCAACGGCGCCGCCTGGCTGACGCGGCTGGTCTCCAAGCTGTCCATCCTCTTCGACGGCAGCGTGGTGGACGGCGCCGTCAACGGCGTGGCGCATGTCCATCAGCGCTATGGGCGCATGCTGCGCCGGCTGCAGTCCGGCTATCTCTACAACTATGCGCTGGCGGTGGTGCTGGGCATGGTGCTGCTGATTTCCTTCGTGTTGATTTATTAAAGGAGTGCCAGCCATGACCATATTGGGTGTGCCGATTTTAAGTTTGATCACGTTCTTCCCGCTGCTGGGCATGCTGCTCATCCTATGCCTCCCGGCGGCCCGGATCGGCGCGATCAAGTGGACCGCCAATATCGTGACAGCGATTGAATTCCTGCTCACGCTGGCCCTGCTCGGCGGCTTCCAGGCCACCGCCAGCGGCATGCAGTTCATGGAGCAGCGGAACTGGTTCCTGAACATCCAATATCTGATGGGGATTGACGGCATTTCCCTGCTGCTGATCCTGCTGACGTCGCTGCTGACGTTTATCGCCACGTTGAGCTCCTGGTCCGCCATCAAGGACCGCCTCAAGGAGTACTACGCCTTTCTGTTGCTGCTCGAAGTAGGCATGGTCGGCGTATTCGTCTCGCTGGACCTGGTGCTGTTCTACGTCTTCTGGGAAGTGATGCTGGTGCCCATGTACTTCCTCATCGGCATCTGGGGCGGCGAGCGCAAGCTGTATGCCGCCATCAAGTTCTTCCTCTACACCCTGTTCGGCTCGGTGCTGATGCTGGTGGACATCCTGGTGCTGTACCATCATTACGGCCACACCAACCTGCTGACGATGATCAGCAGCGGTTCGCGCCTGGCCGGCACCGTGCAGCTATGGGTGTTTGCGGCCTTCTTCGTGGGCTTCGCCATCAAGGTGCCCATGTTTCCCTTCCACACCTGGCTGCCGGATGCGCACGTCGAGGCGCCCACCGCCGGCTCGGTCCTCCTCGCCGGCGTGCTGCTGAAAATGGGCACGTACGGTTTTGTCCGCTTCTCGCTGCCGCTCTTTCCGGAAGCGTCGTACGCATTCATGCCCGTCATCATGGTGCTGGCCCTGATCGCCATTGTCTATGGCGCGCTGGTGTCCCTGATGCAGAAGGACATGAAGAAGCTGATCGCCTATTCGTCCGTGTCCCACATGGGCTTCGTGGTGCTGGGCATTTTCGCCATGACGCCGCTGGCGCTCAAGGGCGCCATCCTGCAGATGGTCAACCACGGCATCTCCACCGGCGCCCTGTTCTTAATCGTCGGCATCGTCTATGAGCGCCGCCACACCCGCCTGATCGCCGAATACGGCGGACTCTCCGCGCGCATGCCCGTGTACGCCGCGGTCTTCCTGATCATGACCCTGTCCTCCATCGGCCTGCCCGGCCTGAACGGCTTCATCGGCGAGTTCATGATCCTGATGGGCACGTTCCCGGTCAGTTGGCTCTGGACCGCCATCGCCTCGACCGGCATCATCCTAGGCGCCGCCTACATGCTGTGGCTTTATCAGCGCGTCATGTTCGGCAAGCTGGACAACCCGGCCAACCAGAGCCTGGCCGATTTGAATCTGCGCGAGCTCTGCACCTTCCTGCCGCTGATCGTCATGGCCGTCTGGATCGGCCTCTATCCCAAGCCCTTCCTGACCATCCTCGACAAGCCGGTGGAGAATATCGTCCGCCTCGTTCATCCGGAATATTACAACATCCCCTTGCAGAAGCCCCCGACGGCCGTTGCGCCCAGCCACGGCGCCGCCGCCGGCCACGAGGTGAAATAATGGACCTGGCACGCTACGCCGCGGATTTGAAATATCTGCTGCCGGAAATGACCCTGCTGGCCGTGGCGGTCATCGCCATGTTCGTGCATCTGTTCGGCGGCCGGCCCGGCCGCCGGGCGGCGGGCCTCGTGGTCCTGGCCGGTCTCGTCGGCACGCTCTGGCTGCTGCTGTTCGCGCCCACCGCGCCGGGCGCGATTTATTCCGGCGCTTTGACCGTGGACGCGTTCGCCCTTTTTGTCAAAATCGTCATCCTCGTCTCGGCCCTGTTGTCCGTCATCCTCTCCTTCCGCTTCTTCGACGCCGAAGGCTACGAGTCCGGCGAGGTGTACTACCTGCTCCTCTTCGCCGTCATCGGCATGCTGTTTACCGCCTCGGCGACGGACCTGCTTTCGTTCTACGTCTCCTTCGAGTTGTTCGCCATCTGCTCCTACATTCTGGCGGGCATCTTCAAGAAGGAAATCCGTTCCGCCGAGGCGGGCCTCAAGTATTTCGTGCTGGGGGCGTTGTCCTCCGCCATCATGGTGCTCGGCATGGCCCTGGTGTACGGCGTCTCCGGCGCCACCGAATTCAGCAAGATCGCGGCTCCGGCCCTGCAGGGCGATCCGCGGCTGTTCACCCTGGGCATGGTGCTGTTCTTCATCGGCCTGTTTTTCAAAGTGGCGGCGGCGCCCTTCCACATGTGGACGCCCGACGTCTACGAAGGCGCGCCCACCCCGCTGGTGGCGTTCCTGTCCACCGCGCCCAAGGCGGCGGCCTTCGCGGTCTTCATCCGCCTGCTGGTCACGGTGTTCGGCGCGCTGGAGTACAAATGGACCGTGTTGCTGTCGGTGGTGTCCATCGTCACCATGTTCTGGGGCAATCTCGCGGCGCTGGGGCAGCACAACCTCAAGCGGATGCTGGCTTACTCCTCCATCGCCCATGCCGGGTACATGCTGATCGGCCTGGCGGCGCTGGGCTCCCGCGGCGCCATGGCGGTGCTGTTTTACCTTTTCGCCTACCTCTTCATGAACACCGCCGCCTTCGGCCTGATCCTGTTCGTGCAGAAAAAGAGCGGCTTTGGCGAGGAAGTGGACGACCTCAACGGCCTGGCGCGGAAGGCGCCGCTGGTGTCCGCCGGGATCGTCGTGCTGCTGCTCTCGCTCACCGGCATCCCGCCCACCGCCGGCTTCATCGGGAAGTACTATCTGCTCTCCGCCGCCGTCGGCCAGAAGCTGTATCTGCTCGCCGTGGCCGGCGCGCTGAACTCGGTCATCTCGCTCTTCTATTACTTCCGCATCGGCCGGGCCATCTTCATGGAATCCGACCGGCCCGAGCGCGTGCTGGACGTCTCCGGCTACGTGCGCGCGGTCCTCTTCGTCTGCATCGCCGCCCTGCTCTACTTCGGCCTGTTCCCCTCCGGCCTGAGCTTCTTCGCCACCCTGGCCGCGCCGCGCTGAAGGCAGCCCAGCTAGGGTTCTTAACGCGAAGATCACTTCAGCCCTCGCTGACTTTGCTGTGCGCGTCAACGCCGGGCTGGAAATCAAACAGACGCAACTTCGCTGTCAGCAGGCTTCCCAGACGCGGTAGATCTTGCGGATATACGGAAACCAGGCGTTTGCCTTCCTTTTGCAGTTGACCTGTGCGCCTCGTGCGGCATGATGTTGAGTATTTAGCATGAAACGTATTCAGCCAAAGCAGGGTCGCGGTGCCGGTCCGCGCCGGTTGTGCCGTCGGGCGGATTTACAGATCCATCCCCTGGCGGATGGCTGTGTGGTCTATCAGCCCGATCAGGAACGCGTCCATTTTCTCAATCTGACGGCGGCGGCGGTGCTGGAGTTGTGCGACGGGCGTCACGATGCCGCGAGTCTGGAGGCGGCCATGGTCGTCGCGGTCGGCGCGCAAGGGCCCCGCCGGAAGCTGACAGGAGGCGCCGTGCAGCAATTGATCGAGGCCGGCCTGGTGACGGTCGCGGGGGGGGCGACCGCGTGAAGCAGTCGTTTTCCATCCTTGATCATCGCGTCCATGTGGAAACGGACCTGCCGGAATTGCAGACGCGGCTGGAGGATATTCGCGTCGGCGCCGACGATGCCCGGCCGGTGCGCAAAGAACTGACGTTGCGGCTGACCGCCGTCGAGGGCGGCTATGGCATCGCGCAGGGGGCCCAGATGCTGGCCCGGGCGCCCGACCCGGAAGAGATCATCCGCACGCTGCATCTGATCATCAACCAACTGGTGCTGGATACGTACCAGGGCGTCTTGAGAATTCACGCCGGCGCCGGCACCTGGAAAAATCAGCTCTTTATTGCCACCGGCAATCGGGGCGCGGGCAAGACCACGCTGCTGCTCAAGCTGATGCTGGATGGCGCCGAGGTGCATTGCGACGAGACGGTTTTGCTGCGCGATGGACAGGTGCAGACCTTCCC
>JAPLSZ010000199.1 GCA_026398385.1 Kiritimatiellota bacterium
AGCTGACCATGGACGGTCCGGCCCCGCTCTTACCCGGCGCCGATGGCAAGTACCGGGTGCCCCGACCGGGCGTCCTGACAGATCGCGAATACTGACGCCATGCGCGTCCGGCCCCGCCTGCTCAGCGTCCGGCGGGACGCTCCAGCGGCCGGACCCACACGTTGCGGAAACGGACCGGGCCGGGATGGTCCTGTAACATCAACGGCCCTTCGACCGTGTTCGGGCCCTTGGCGTCGCCGTGGTCCCCGCTGGACAGCGGAACGTGGTTCTGCACGAGAACGCCGTTGTGCAGAACGGTGACGTAGGGCGGCGTGACCAGCTTGTCTCCTTCATAGACCGGCGCGTCGAAGACGATGTCGTACACCTGCCACTCGCCGGGCTTTCGGCTGGCGTTTACCAGCGGCGGCTTCTGGTCGTAGATGGCTGCCGCTTCCCCTTTCGCGTAGGTGGGATTCTGCCAGGAGTCCAGGATCTGGATCTCCCATCGGCGCATCAGAAAGACGCCGCTGTTGCCGCGGTTCTGACTGGACTCTTTGACCTCAGCCGGAGTCGCCCACTCGACGTGGATCTGCGCGGAACCGAATTTCTCCTTGCTTATCATCGACCCGGTTCCTTGCACCACCTCCACGTAGCCGTTTTCCACCTTCCACTTCGGTTCGCCGATCTCGCCCTTCTTGCTCCTCGAAATCCAGTGCGACAGATCCTTGCCGTCAAACAGGATAATAGCGTCCGAAGGCGGGCGCCCCGGTTTCTCCGCGGAACTCTCGGTTCCCGGCTGCACCACGCGCGGGGCTGTAGCGGTCTGTGACTGAAGCAGACCGCAGGTAAGTACGAGAAGAAAAGTAGTTCGCATAACTCCCGGTCCTCATAATAGCGGAACACGCGCAGCCACGGGAACAGGAAGTTGTTGCATGGTGGGCGCGCGCGGACTCGAACCTGTGACCTCCTGCGTGTGAAGCAAGGAACGTGCTTCTTTCGGCTCTTTTATTCCTGCTGTGTCCTTTGGCTTCTTAACAACTGGGGGCGTCAGCTTTCGCTCAGCCGACATCCCCAGCAGGCTCAATTCGAGGGGCTTTGATACGGTTCTGATACGGCAGATCCCCTGCTCAAAGAGCATTCGGTCCTGCTAACCCATATCCTTTCGAATACTTAAAAACATGCGACCAACTGCTTCTTCAGAATTCATACGGCCCGAAGCGCCTTTCCATGGCCCGATCACGGACCGGGATCTCGACATCATCGACGCTGTGCTGCGCTACCGTTTCAGTAGTGCGTCCCAACTCGTGCGTCTGGTTGGCGGCAACGAGGACGTCACCCATCCGCGGCTTCGTCGCCTGTGGGAGCGCGGCCTGATCAATCGCCGGGCCTTCCCAGGCATCCGCAGCCATAGCGAGTTCTACTACTACCTGGATAGCCGTGAATCCTTGCGTTTGCTGGCCGAGCGCCGCGGCTGGGAATTCGACCACCAGATGCCGCCTGGCGCGGTCCGCACATGCCGCTGGGATCTTTTCAGCACAGCTTGGTGATTTCCAGGCTGCACTTTATGATCGAGATGGCCTGTCGCAAGTCGGCCGGCAAGGTAATGCTGGAAACATGAAACCGGCAACTGCAGGGGTGGGCGAACTACTTTGACGACGTAGTCAGCGGCCGTGCGGGCCTCCGCAAGGAGAAACGTGGCTGCGGCATCTGGCGCGGTTGGGGCTGATCCGTCTTTCGGCACTTGTGCCTGCCTGAGGCGCGAGTTTTCAGGAGAGCCGGACGCGGGAAATCCGCACCTCCGGTTCGACCAAAGGGAGCGGTTGGACCCAGGTTAT
>JAPLSZ010000134.1:0-13490 GCA_026398385.1 Kiritimatiellota bacterium
CGGGCATGAGCTCCGCGAGTTCGGCCAGCAGCTTGAGCAGCCGATAGGGCGACTCGAACAGCACCACGGGCTGGGGACAGCCCGCGAGTTCGCCCAGCCGCCGCCGCCGTGCGCCGGATTTGTGCGGCAGAAAGCCCTCGAACAGGAAGCCCGCCCCGCCGCAGCCGCTCAAGGCCACAGCGCTGGTGACCGCCGAGGGCCCGGGAATGACGGTGACAGGCAAGCCGGCCGCCCGCACGGCGGCGACCGTACGCGCGCCGGGATCGGAGACCGCCGGCATGCCGGCGTCGCTGACCAGGGCGACGGCGGCCCCGGCGCGAATCCGGCTGAGAATCAGATCCACGCGCGAAGCCTCGTTGAACTTATGGCTGCTGATCAGGGGGGTGTTGATGCCGTGGCGTTCGAGCAGCTTGTGCGTATGGCGGGTATCCTCGGCGATAATCAGGCCCGCCGTTTTGAGCGTGGCCAGTGCCCGCAGGGTGATGTCGGCCAGGTTGCCGATCGGTGTGCCGACGATATAGAGGCCCGCGTCCATGTGCGGACGGTAGTATGACAGGCCCGCCGCCCGAGGGCAACCGGGCTTGACGGGCGCCGGCGTCAGCTGGAGGAGGGCAGGTAGCGGTAATAGACTTCGAGCATGAGGGTGCAGAGGCAGGTGCGGTAAATACCGGCGTCGCCCTTGGCGGCCGAGGAAGAGGCGGCGCCGCCGGCCCCTTCCGCGGGCCAACTGCCGTCGCTGTTCTGGGCTTTAAGCAGTTCCCCCTGGAAACCATTGCGCCACTTGTTCCAGGGATCGCCGCCGCGGTTGAAGCAGGCCATGGTATAGTAATAATAGGTGTATAGCCCGTAGTTCTTGTCGGTGAAACTGAAGCCCTTGCCGGCGAGGATGGCCTGGATGCCGTGGCGGACTTCCGGGGATTTACCTTGTTTCCAGATTTGGAGGCAGTAGGCGCCGGTGCCTGTGAGGGAGGGCGTAGGGCCGGAGGTTTTCTGATACCGCCAGTGGCCGTTGGGGGCTTGACTGGCTTTGATGCCCAGCATGGCCCGGTCGAGACTCTTTTCCAGGCCCTCCACGGTGAGACCGCTGACCTGGACGGCTTTCAGCGCCTGGACTTGCCAGCCGGTGATGGACATATCGATGCCTTGACTGCCGTAGTTGTACACCCAGCCGCCGTCGCTGGTCTGGCCCTTGATAATGGTGCCGATGGCGATTTTCAACGGGCTGGCGATCTCGGGCTCACGGGTCAGGGAGTAGGCCTCGGCCAGCGCGTAGGTGGCGATGCCATGTTCGTACGGCAGGGTGTTTCCCTGGATCGGGGTGCGACCGCCTTGGTTCACGAGCCAGCGGATGGCCTTGCGAACGTGGGGTCCAAACCGCGGCGAATCCGGCAGTTCGCAGTGGCCGAGGAAGGCCAGCAACGCCAGGCCGGTCATGGCGGTGCGATGAGCCTGGCCCCACGAGCCGTCGCTGTTCTGCTGGCCGGCCAGCCAGGTGAGGGCTTTGACGACCGCGGCGTCGCATTGCGGCGTGCCGCCGTGTTCCGCGAGGCGGCGGATGCGGGCGGCGGGGTCGCAGCGGGCGGCGAGCAGTAGCGGCAATTTCATGAAGCTGCCGCCCATGCCGCCTCCGCCGATGCCGGTGCCGTAGCCGCCGCCGACGCCCTGGCCAAAGCCGGATAGCCCCATCGCGGAGATGTCGCGCTGGATGCGGCGGTTGACGGTGTCGGGGATTTTTTTCATCTCCGGCAAGGCCAGGTCGGAGGGGCGCAGGGCGACCAGGCGGGGCTGGAGCCGGGGGCGGGCGCTGGACTTCTGCAGGTCCTGCACCTTGGCGCGCATTTCCAGCTTGTGCGGTTCCAGCGCGGGCCGCGGAGACGGAGTCGCGGTGAACTGCGCCTGCGGCTTGGCATAGGAACGGATGATGACGATGAAGACCGACCCGACGCCCAGGCAAAAGTGCAGGAGGATGCTCAGGGTGATCGCTTTGCCCATCCAGCTGCGTTGGCGCCACACGGCCCCCCAGACTTCCTGGTAAAGGCGTTCCTTGGGTTTGTCGGGCGGCAGGTGGTTGTCCAGTGGGTTAGTCATAATGAGCCTATTGCTTCATGCCGAAGGAGACGTTCTTCAGCTGAGCGGCGGCGCAGGCGTTGAGCACGTCGATCGCCCGCTGGTGGGGGATGTCGTCGGCGCAGACGATGGTGATGAGGGACTTGGTCTTGGCGGCAACGCAGGCTTGCCGGTAGCGGATCAGGGTGGCGGTGAGTTCCGGCAGATCGGAGGCGCCGGCGGGGTCGTAGATCTTGCCGTTGAGGACGATGCGGGCCCGGTCGTCAATCTCGATCAACTGCTCGTCCGGCATCGAAGCCGGCTGGCTCTGCATGGCGGCGCCGGGCAGGCTGATGCCGAGGTCGGCCTCGGTCTTTTTCAGCGAGGCGGAGACCATGAAGTAGATGAGCAGCAGGAACACGCAGTCAATCAACGGGGCCACCTGCATTTCCATCACCTCGTCGGCGGCTTCCTGGAGGATGGCGGGCAGCTTCACATGGTCTCCGATTGATAGGTGGCGAAGATGATTTCGCCGGCGCCGGCTTCGGCGAGGACTTGCATGACTTCGCGGACTTTCTTGTGAACCAGCCGGCGGTCGGCGCGGAGGAAGATCTTGAGGTCCGGCATCTGTTTCTGGGCCTTGGCGATTTCCTGGCGCAGGACGTTGAGGTTGACGGTGGCGCCGCCGAGTTGGATGGTGCCGTCGAACTGGATGGTGACGTAGCGGCGGTTCTGCAGTTCCTCCGGGATGGAGGAATGTTCCGCCACCGGAACCTCGATGGGCGGGGCGTCGAGCGTCAGGTGCAGGTGCGAAGCGCACATGAAGAAGATCATCAACTGGAAGACGCAGTCAATCAGCGGGGCCATCTGGAACCCGACATCTTCCATGGAGATCTTGAGTTTCATGGCTCAGGCGGTGGGTGCGGCGCCGGTTTTCGGTGAGGCTGGCTCGGGGACGGGTTCGTCGCCATTGATATAGGGGCGGACGAGGTCGGTGAGCCGGCCGATGTTCCTGCCGGCCTGCGCGACGATTTTGATGAAGTTGGTTTTGAACAGGAAGTAGAACGTCATGCACGGGATGGCGATGAGCAGCCCGGCTTCGGTGGTGATGAGCGCTTCGCCGATGTTATTGGCGAGCATCTCGGGTTTGCCCATGCCGCCGAGGGAGATGTTGAAGAAGGCTTTGATCATGCCGCTGACGGTGCCGAGCAGGCCCCACATGGGGGCGACGACGGCGACGACGTTGACGACGTTGATCGGAACCATATAGCCGGCCATCTGCTCGGTGCTGGCTTCCTCCATGGCTTTTTCCATCGCGCCGATGTCCAGCCCGCTGCTTTCGGCGCGCTCGAGGCCGGAGTCGAGGATGTTGGTAAAGAGGCAGGGATTTTTCTTGCAGATGGCGCGGGCGCCGGTGATGTCGAGCTGGCGGATGGCTTGGGCGAGCGGCGGCATCAATTCAGGCCGGAGCAGTTTCGGGGGTTTGAGCACCATGTAATTGCGGATGCTGAACCCGACACCGACGACCGAGCAGGCCAGCAGCGGCCACATGCACCAGCCGCCGATGACGAACCATTCCCACAGGGTCATCTTACGCATCTTGGCCGGGGCGGCGCCCGCTGTGTCGCCGGTGGCGGTGGTGGCGGTGGTGACGGCGGCTTTGCCGGTGGCGGCCGGCTGGGCTTGCGCCCAGGCGTCGGTGGTGGTCATCAGAATGCGCATGCCCAGCAGGATGGTGATGCCCAGCGTGATGAAACGGATGTTCTTCATGTTGTCGTTTCCTTATGGTTTGTGGTTTTCTTTGGTGGATTCCGCCGCCGGCGCAGGCGCGGGCTTCGCGGCCGGTGGAAGTGTGGCTTCCAAGGCTGTGGCCTGTGTGGTCCAGCGGCTCTTGGGATAAAGGGTGTTGAGTTCCTTGACGATCTGGCGAACCACGGCGGGTTGCTTGGCACGCGCGTACAGTTGCGCGGAGAGGTAGAGCGCCGGCGGCATCCAATCGGGGTCGTGCCGGCGGAACCCGATGAGCCGGGCGATGGTTTCCTGCGCTTCGGGAATTTTCTTGTGGGCCACGTGGAGTTGGGCGGTGGCGTACCAATAGGCGGCAGATTCTTCGTTGGTCTTGGCGATCGGTTCGAGGGCGCGGAGGAAGGCGGGGACTTCGTTGGTGCGCCCGGCGCCGACGAGGGCGGCCGCGGTGAGGCCGAGCATTTCGCGCTGGATCGCCGGGTCGGAGCTGTCCTTGTGCAGCCGCTGGGCGGCGGCGATGGTTTCGGCGTATTGGCCATCCCAGTAAAGGCATTTGACCCAGCGGCGGATGTAGGGGTAGGCATTGTTACGGCCCACGAGGAAGGGGAAGGTCGGCTCGAGGGCCGGTTTGAGCAGGCGGGCCACATCGCCGTACTGGCCTTGGTCGTAGAGTTGCTGGAGACCGGCGCGGTCAAAGTCGAACTCGAATTCGAGGCTCTCGATGTCGGCCGGGCTGTAGCCGCTTTCGCCTTGGGCGCCGAGCCTGACGCGGATGTCGCCGGCGGCGGAACGGCCGAGCAGTTCGACGGGTTGATCGGGCCGGCCGTGTAACTTGAGGCGCGCCTTGACAACCGGGGTTTGGGCGGCGGCGGCGCCCGCCAGGGCCAGCAGCAGCAGCAGCGCGTGGATACGCGGGTTCATGCCCCGCCCCTCAACTGGCGCAACAACTCCCGGGCGGCCTTGGCTTCCGGCAGTTGGGCCAGCGTTTCTTTGCCGATGAACTCCTCGCAGGTTCTCGCGGCGTCGGCCGGCTGTTTCAGTTGCACGAGGCACTCGGCGCTCTGGAGGTAGGCCTTGGCGGACCAGGCGGCGTGGCCCTCGTACATGACGTAGACGCGCTGGAAGAAGGGGAAGGCTTCCCGCGCGGCGCCCTGCGCGAGGTGACAGATGCCGATCCAGTACAGCGCCTCCGGCCAGAGCGGTCCGCGCCAGTCTTTGACGCCGAGCACGGTGTTGTACGCCGCGATGGCCTCGGGGTAGCGTTTGAGCAGCCGGTAGGCGTCGCCGATGCTCTTTTGGGCCCACGGAGCATCGTCCGACGCGGCGAAGCGGCTGGTGATTTCGCAGAGGTGCGGGAGGGCGAGCTCGTACTGGCCCGCGGCCATGCGCAATTCGGCCAGGGCTTTGTAGGCATCGAGGGCGAGTTCAGAGGTGTTGTAGCGGGTGAGCAAGTACTGGTAGGCCTTGAGGGCGAAAGGCCGGTTGCCGCGCGCGGTGGCGTCGCGGCCGATCAGGTTGAGGACGATGGGGCTGGCGTTGGTGAAAATGGATTCCCGCAACAACGGCGTGACCAGGCGGGCGCGGATGATGGGGTCGGTGGCGCTTTCGGCGAAAAGGGCGGTGAGGCGGAGTTCGAGGACGGCTTTTCTCTGCTGGCGGGCCTGCTCCAGCTCGGTCCGGAGGCGCTCCATGTAACCATAGCGGATTTCGGCATCGAAGGCCTGGCCGGTTTCGTAGGCGAGGTCGCGGATGATCATGTCGATGCCGGGCGTGGGGAGGAGGTTGCCGTATCGGACGATGGCGCTGCAAAAGGTTTGGAGCGCATCGGCGGGCCGGTTGAGGCGCTTTTGCGCGGAGCCGATCCAGTACGTGGCCTCGGTGAAGCTGCCCTGCTCGCCCCACCGGGCCAGGTAGCCCTGCATGAGCTGGATGATCTCCTCGTAGCGCTGTTCCAATTCGAGCACGCGGGCGGGCTGGAAAGTGGCGTAGCTGTACGGCACCATGTTGCTGGTGCTGGCGCGGGCTTGGGCGTAACTTTCGAGCGCGTGGTCAAGGTCGGACTGGAAGGCGCACATGTCGCCGATGATGGAGAACGCGTCGGAGCGCATCTCCGAGCGGGGGAATTTCGCGAGGAACTCGCGGAAGGTCTTGGTGGCGGCGGCGTAGTCGCCGTCGCCGTACTCGGCCACGCCGAGGCGGTAACACGCGTCTTCGCTGTATTCGCTGGCGGGCCAGCGCGCGCGGAAATCCAGAAACCACGTGCGGGCTTCCTTGTACCGGTTCTGATACAGGAACGGCATCGCGTACCAGTAATCGGTCATCTCGCGCACGATCGATTTCGGATATTTGTCGCGCACCTCGGCGAAGCGGTTCTGGGCCTCCTGGAATTGTTCGAGCATGAAATGGCTGTAGCCGATCAAAAACGTCATCTGGTCGCGCAACAGGTGGTCGGGGTTGATCGTGATCCCCTTGAGCGCGATGGCGATGGCCTGCTCCCATTCCTGGCGTTCAATGTGGGTCTGGGTCAGTTGCATCGTCACCGTGTCCCAGAACTGGCCCTTGGGATAGGCCTCCACGTAATCGTAACCTTCCTTGAGGCCGCGGGGGATGTTCTTCATCTCGAACGCCACCGCCATCGCGGAATACAGGCCGCGCTCCGCGAGCGGGTGCTCTGGGTGGTCGTCGTAGATGCTGCGGAACAGCACCAGCGCCTCCCAGTACCGGTGCAACGCGGCGTGGGACTGGCCCAGCCGCATGGTCAGTTCCTGCTCGTAGTCGGGAATTTCCTTCAGGCGCGCCGCCTGGGCCTCGAGGTTGCGCAGCAGGCGTTCGAGGCGCTGCCGGTTGACGAGGCCCTCCGTGATGAAGACCCCGGACACCGGGGGGAGGTTGGTCAGGTTGTTTTTCGCGTCGGCGATGGCGCGATTCAATTCCTGCTGGATTTCTTCCTTGGAGAGCACAAACTGGTGTATCCACAGCGCCATGTCAAAGCGCTTCTCCTGGTAGGCCAGGTCGCCGCCTTCGACGAGGGTGACATTCATGATAACGTCATACCGGGCCGCGGTGCGCTCGACGATGGGTAGGAACTCGAACAGTTCCTTGAACTTATCCAGTTGGACCAGGCACGTCACCGTCTTGGCTGCGGCGCGGATCCGCGCTTCGGGTTGGTGGTGTTGGCGGAACACCCACAGCAGCGGTTCCAGGGCCTCTTCCCAATTCTCGGCGTGGAAGCGGGCCTCGCCGAGCAGGTTATAGCCGAAGGCGAGCAGCGTGCGGTCGGTCCTGAACTCCGGCAGCGCCGCCGCGATCCGCTTGGCGGCCTCGTCCCATTTCTCCTGGATGGCCAGCGTCTCGGGGATGAGGAAGAGCCCGAACTTGCGAAACTGGCCGGCGGGGTACTTCTTGAGGTAGTCGTCGAGGGCCGCAATCCCCTGGTCCGGTTTGCCGGTTTCGAGGAACACGATGCCGCGATGGTAAATGGCCCACTCCAGCACCGAAGCCGCATCCATCGTGCTCTTATCGAGAGGGGCCAATTTGAGCCGGCGGATGAGCTCGTCGAGAAAAGTCATCGCTTCGACGTACTTGGCGCCCATGAGCAACGTGCTGGCCTGTGCATAGACGTCATGGATGCTGCTGTCGCGCAGTGGCAGGTCGGCGCCCCACAGCGGGCGACAGACCGGCACCGGCCATCGGAAAGTGCACCACCTCTTGGCGGGTTCAAAACATAGGGTATTGGTTAATGAGCGGCAAGGGTTTTCTTCTGTTCGATACCGTCCTAATACCGTTCCCGTAATACTTGTGCCCCTGTCGGTCGGGCGCCCCGGGATCGGCATCCCCAGCGGGGATGCTTGCCGGGTGGTGCAGCCCAGCGGAGGCGAGGTCACTTGCCGGCAACGCGCTTGACATTCCGCCTCCAGTTTAGTTCCCTTGTGCCCATGGCAGTGCTCGTTCAGTCGTTCAGGATGGTATGGGCGGCGCGTGTATCCGCACCGCCTCCCCAGGCGATTTCTTAGCACCTATTGATCTCCGGGAGCAGCGCATGACCCTGACGCACCAAGACAAAAACTCAGGGACAGGCTATCTGCCGCAGGTGCAACGGTTGGGCTCACGGACGACGACTGCGAATTGCGGGACTCCATCTATTTGCCGTCAAAATATCCGCTGGGCAGCGCACTCCCGGACGTGTACCACGACTTGGGCAGTTGCGGCGCCTGCATCTCAATGGCTGACGCCGTTCTCCGCTGTGCGCGGGAAGTCGCCGACGACTCCCCTGAGACACCTTGAAAAACTTTCCCAGTAACCACGCAAGCAGGCCTGTTCAATAAACCCCGGATGAACACATGGCTCCATTTCGCGGGGTGGCTGGCGGGCGCTTATCTGCTGGGCGCTTTGCCCAGCGGCCTGCTGATCGCGCGGCTGCGGGGCGTAGACATCCGTGCCGTCGGCAGCAAAAATATCGGCGCTACCAACGTCTTCCGCAGCGTGGGCCCGGGGTGGGGGGTGCTGACGTTTTTGTGCGATGCGCTCAAGGGCCTGGCGCCGACGCTCTTGTTTCCGCTGCTGGGGGGCCTCCTCACACGGCCTGGCCTGCCGGACGCCGTGCCGCCGGGATTGCTGTTCGGCGCGGCGGCGATTCTGGGGCATAATTTCCCGGTTTACTTGGGATTCAAGGGCGGCAAAGGCGTGGCCACGAGCGCGGGGGTGTTGCTGGGAATAGCGCCGGCGGCCGCCGTGATCGGGCTGCTGGGCTGGCTGGCGCTATTCCTGACGACGCGGTATGTTTCCGTCGCGTCCATGGGCGCCGCGGTGCTGGTGCCGGCCGCTGGCTGGTGGCAGTATGCCGGCGACGGGCTGGCTTTGCCCGCCACCTTGACGCTATTGGGCGGCTTGGTCATCTGGCGGCATCGGGAGAATATGCAGCGCTTACTCCGGGGAACGGAGCCTCGGGTTCAGCGGGGGAGCCGAGGGCCGGGAGCGGCGGATGAGGGCAGTAATCAGTAATCAGTTAGCAGTGAGCAGTTATCAGTAGTTGTGATCAAATGACAACGGACTACTGACGAACGATCACCGACATCTGTTGGACATGAAAACCGTTGCAATCATCGGCGATGGCGGCTGGGGCACGGCGCTGGCCCTGGTGCTGGCGCGCAACGGGCACGCGGTGCGTGTGTGGGGCCCGTTTCCGGACTACATCGCACAAGTCCGTGCACAGGGCGAGAACGTCAAGTTCCTGCCCGGCGTGCGCCTGCCGGCGAGCATCGGCTGGACGGCGGATGGGGCGGAAACCGTGCGCGGCGCGGACGTGGTGGTGCTGGCGGTACCGTCGAAATATTTTCGCGCCGCGTGGCAGTTGTTGGCCCCGCAGGTGCCCCCCCAGGCGCTGATCGTCAGCGTGACCAAGGGCCTGGATCAGACGACGGGCGGCCGCATGACGCAGGTGGCGGAGGAACTCCTGGGCCGCGGGCCGATTGCGGCGCTGTCCGGGCCGAGTCACGCCGAGGAAGTGGCGCGGAGCCTGCCGACGGCGGTGACGCTCGCCTGCGCCGACCTGGCGCGGGCCGTGACGTTGCAAAAGGTGTTGAGCAACGACGCGTTTCGCGTGTATACCGCCGACGACGTCGCCGGCGTGGAACTGGGCGGCGCGCTGAAGAACGTGATGGCCATTGCTGCCGGCGTCTGTGACGGCCTGGGCTTTGGCGACAACACCAAGGCGGCGTTGATTACGCGCGGACTGGCGGAGATGACGCGCTTGGGCTGCGCGCTGGGCGCGCAGCGGGCCACCTTTGCGGGGTTGAGCGGGCTGGGCGATCTGATGGTCACCTGCACCAGCCCGCACAGCCGTAATCGCGCCGTGGGTGAGCGGCTCGGGCGCGGCGAGCCGATCGCGGCGATTGTGGAAAGCATGGCGCAGGTGGCGGAGGGCGTCTGGACGTGCGCGATTGCGCGCGACCTGGCGCGGCGGCACGGGCTGCCGGCGCCGATCACGGAAGAAGTGTGCGCTGTCATTCAGGACGGCAAGGATCCGCGGCAGGCGGTGCAGGCGCTGCTCGGCCGCGAGTTGCGCCCGGAGCAGGACTGAGGCCGGATTCGCCGGGTCGGAGACCCGGCCTACAGCCTGGCGCTGAAGCTGCGGGCGGGCTTGGTGGGGGCACTCGGAGGGGATATTATGAAAAAGCTGAACGGATGGTTGGGCGTGGCGTCGCTGGCGGCGGTGGTGCTGACTGGCTGCGGGACGACGAAACCAAAGGACATCCGGTTGCTGTCGGATCAACAGTTGAGGACCTTTTTCGAACAGCGGCAGGATCCCCGGCGCTACGAGATCACGCTGTACGACTCCGAGGACGGCGTGGTTTTCGTGGGCACCAGCCGCTTGCGTCCGGACCAGCAGGCCGTGCTGCCCTTTGCTTCCGGGAGCGGCAACCGGGCGCCGGTGGTCAGCCTCGGCGCGGGCCGGGCCGACACCTTCCCGGTGCTGTTGGACACCAGTTCCCGGGACAACTGGCTGCGTTTCGAGAAGGCCGTCGAAGTGCAGGCCATTCCGTTGGGCACGGTCCGGGCCTTCGACATGATGCCGAAACATGTACGCGAGGACGTCCCGGGCTACGCCTGCCGGCTGGACCCGCTGGTCTTCGACACATTACGCATGGACAACGTCCTGTTTTACGTGCGGTCGGCCTCCGGCCCGCTGGGCGTGCTCGGCCGCCGGGCGGAGCATCCGGCGCCCGAAGCGGTGCTGGGCTGCGACACACTCAAAGCCTTTGCCTTTGTGCAGTTCGATTATCCCTTGCGGCTGGCGACCTTCTCTGCGACCTTTGGCTATACGCCGAAACCCTCCCGGCTCGTGGCGGAGCTGCCGCTCAACGAGGTCGAGGGCGTGTGGGCGGTGGACGGCCTGGTGGATGGCCAGCCCGGCCCCATTCTGCTCGACAGCGCCGGCGATTTTGAGCTGTCGGTGGCCAAGGCCGCGGGCCATCCGCTGAAGCAGGTGAGCATCGGCGACCTGGTCTTCCGGCAGGTCCGCGCCGTCAGCAGCCGCGACCAGGGCCTGGAGCCGCAGAAGTATCCGCGTCTTGGCCGGCAACTGCTGGCGCGGTACAAGGTCACCTTCGATAATCTGCACAGCATGGTGTACTTCGAGCGGCCGGATAATCCGTAATGCAATCCACCGTTGGCATGTACGGCGACCTGCACGGCATCGCCGGCAAGACGCTGCAGGAGATCGAGGGGCTGGAGCTGAAGGCGCTGGAGGCTCCGGTTGCAGAAGGGCCGCGCTTATTGTAACAAAGGCAAGGCGACAGCAGACTTCATTAACGGAGTTGTTTACGGTATGGTGGAGCCTGACATGAACGCCAAAGGCACATTCACAATCCGCAAAATCGCCGACCTGGTGAAGCAGGGCGAAGGGCCAGCCTTGGAGTTCAAGCGTTCGACCGGTGAACTCAGAGAGGCCATGCAGACCCTCTGCGCCTTCCTGAACGGCCCAGGCGGGACCGTGCTTGTGGGAGTTTGGCCCAATGGCACGCTCGGAGGACAGGATGTGTCCGACCAGACCTTGCACGACATCGCCCAGGCGTCTGACCGTTTCGAGCCTGCCGCCCACCTCGCGATTCATCGGGTGCGCCTCGCGTCAGGCAAAGAGGTCGTCGCGCTGACGGTCAACGCGGGTGTGGGCAAAGGGCCGTTCACTTACGAAGGACGCGCTTACGAGCGCGTCGGCAACACGACCCGGAAGATGCCTCAGAACAAGTACGAAGGCCAGCTTCTGGATCGGTCGCACAGCCAACACCGCTGGGAAAACGCACCCGCCGACGGTATCGCCATCTTCGATGACCGGGTAGAGGTCTGGAGTGCCGGGCGGTTCCCCACGGGAATTACTGCGGCCATGCTCTCCCGCGAACACGACTCGGTACAGCGCAACCCTATCATCGCCGAAGTCTTCCATCGGGCTGGCCTGATCGAAAAGTGGGGTCGCGGGACGAACCGCGTCATCGGCATGTGCCGCGCGGCGGGCATCCGGCCGCCGGAGTTTGCGGAAGTCGGCCCGTCCGCCGTCGTCACCTTCAGAGTGCCCGTGGCGGGCACGGCGGTTCGCACCGGTGAAGTCGAGGCCCCAGTCAAGGCCCCAGTCAGTTTATTTGCAACCGACCGAACGATTCTGAAGGCCCTCGCAACCGAGGAATGTGGCAAGGGCGATCTGCTCAAACAACTGGGACTGGCGCAGCGCAGCGGCAATTTCAAGAAGGCGATCAACAAGCTGTTGCAGGCGCAGATGATCGAGCGCACCATCCCCGCCAAGCCCAACAGCCGCCTGCAGCAATACCGCCTCACCGCCAAGGGCAAGGCCATTCTGGAGTACGTGAAGTGAACGCCGATCTCACCAGCATCTGCCCGAAGTGCCAGACGGAGATAACGCCATGAAGCCGTGGGCCAAGCGCGAGGAACAGATCAACCGCGTGATGCCATCCACCGTCGGCCTGTACGGCGACCTGCAAGGCATCGCCGGCAAATCGTTGCAGAGGAGATTGAGGGGATGGAGATGAAGGCGCTGGAGGCGCCGGATGCAGCACTGACGCATGAAATCTCGTAAATAAACGGCAACAGTTGACTTCACTCACGGAGTTGTTTGCGGTACGGTGGAACCCGACATGAAGAAGCGCGAATCGAAACAACTGGCTGTCGGTCTCCCGTCAGAATACGGACAACTGCTTGCCGACATCAAGGCCCGCGTCCATGCCGCGCAACTGGCGGCTTTCCGCGCGGTCAACACGGAACTCGTCGCGCTGTATTGGGACATCGGGCGGATGATCGTCGCCAGGCAGAAGGGCGAGACATGGGGCAAATCGGTGGTTCAGAAACTGGCCGATGACCTTCAGGCCGAGTTCCCGGGAAGCGGCGGGTTCTCGGCATCGAATCTCTGGCGGATGAAACTCTTTTACGAGACTTACCTGCCCGCCGAAAAACTCGCACCACTGGTGCGAGAAATCGGGTGGAGCCACAACCTGGTTATTCTGGAGCGGTGCAAGGACCCGCTGCAGCGCGAATTCTATGTCCGCATGACCCGCAAGTTCGGCTGGTCGAAGAACGTCCTCATTCACCAAATCGATAACCAGTCTTACGAGAAGACTCTTCTGAACCAGACCAACTTCGACAAGGCCGTCACCCCCGCCATACGCGCCCAGGCGAAGCTCGCGGTCAAAGATGACTACCTGTTCGATTTTCTGGAGTTGGGGGAAGAACACGCCGAGCGTGAGTTGGAACGGGCGCTCATTGCACGTATCGAGGACTTCTTGCGCGCGATGGGTGGGCTATTCGCTTTTGTCGGGAGCCAGTTCCGCCTGGAGGTGGACGCGAAGGAGTACTTCATTGACCTGCTGCTGTTCCATCGCCGGCTGAAATGCCTCGTGGCGGTGGAACTCAAGGTTGGTGAATTCGCGCCGGAATTCGTCGGCAAGATGCAGTTCTACCTCGCCGCGCTCGACACCCAAGTCCGCGAGAAGGGTGAGAACCCGGCCATCGGCATCATCCTGTGCAAGCAGAAGAGCCGGACCATCGTGGAATACGCCCTGCGCGAGGCGAACAAACCCATCGGCGTCGCCACCTACCGCATTGTCAAGCAACTCCCGCGGGAACTCCGGGGCCAACTGCCGTCCCCCGCGGAGATCGGCAAACTGCTGGAGGATGTGAAGTGACATCCGAAC
>JAPLSZ010000134.1:13501-17811 GCA_026398385.1 Kiritimatiellota bacterium
CCACAAGCATCTGCCCGAGGTGCAAGACCGAGGTCCCATCATGAAGCAATGGGCCAAGCGCGAGGAACAGATCGAGCGCGTGATGCAATCCACCGAGGCCTTGCTTTCCACCATGCTTCCCTGGGTTCTTCAGCCTGTGATCCCTTTCCGCTGTCTGGTGTTCGAAGGCAAGCAGGATCTGGAGAAACAAATGGTCCGGCGCATACGGGGTTATCAGAAGATCAGCGGCTCCCGGGCCGTCGGTCCCCACCTCGATCTCGCCAACACCCGGTCGCCCAGCTTCGTCCACTTCGTCAAGCCGTTTGGCGACTGGCTGACGAGTTGGTCGCCGGTAACGAGGCCCGTCATGGATAAACCCAAACTCGAATTGACCTGGACCCGCCTTCGCCAAGCGGCTACGGCCTGGCAAGCAAGACGGCGGGCAGGCCGGTCTGAGGAAGCAGCGTAATGGGCAACAAGCAGAAACTAGAACTGACGTGGATTGGCAAGGATGTGCGTCCGAAGCTGGAGCCGCGGATTCTGCTGGAGGCCCCGGAACGGTCGTATCACGCCAAGCACCGCGTCGGCGACAATGACCTGTTCGACAACCGCCTCATCTTCGGCGACAACTTGCTCGCACTCAAGGCGCTGGAACAGGAATTCACCGGCAAGATCAAGTGCATCTTTATCGACCCGCCGTACAACACCGGATCAGCGTTCAAGCAGTACGACGACGGCGTTGAACATTCCGTTTGGCTCTCCCTGATGCGCGACCGGTTGGAGATGTTCAGACGGTTGTTGTCGGTGGATGGTTCCTTGTGGATTACGATCGATGACAATGAATGCCACTATCTGAAGGTAATGGCCGACGAGATATTTGGACGTGACAATTTCGTAGCGTCTATTGCATGGGAAAAAGACGAGGGCAGACGAGGAGACACACATATTTCCAGCGCACACGATCATGTGCTCCTCTACGCTCGCGAATTGGAGACGTGGCGAAAAATCCGCAATCTGCTCCCCCGAACGGAAGGTCACAATGCCCGGTACAGGAACCCGGATGACGATCCTCGCGGCCCTTGGCTTCAAGGTGACAATGGCACCGCTAAAAGTGGCAGTGATAGCCTGCGTTACCCCATCACGCTGCCATCGGGCCGAATAGTTCTTCCGCCCTCCGGGAATTACTGGCGTTTCTCGAAAAGGAATTTTCAGCAATCCCAGGCCGAAGGGCGCGTCTGGTGCGGGAAAAAAGGCGACAGTATGCCCGTTATCAAGAGATACTTATCTGAAGTTCAGGCGGGTATTGTCCCCCGAACTTGGTGGCCAGCCGACGAAGTCGGTTCCAATCAAGAGGCCAAACGCGATCACTTGCGGAAATTGCTGCCTGAGATAGAGCCCTTTGAAACCCCCAAACCCGAACGCCTTTTGCAGCGAATTCTGACGATTTCCACCAACCCCGGCGACTGGGTGCTCGATTCCTTTGCCGGTTCCGGCACGACCGGCGCGGTGGCGCACAAGATGGGGCGGCGGTGGATCATGGTCGAACTGGGCGAGCACTGCCACACGCACATCATTCCGCGGCTGAAGAAGGTCATTGACGGCGAGGACCCCGGAGGGATCACGGCGGCGGTCGGGTGGAAGGGAGGCGGCGGGTTCCGGTACTACCGGCTGGCGCCGTCGCTGCTGGAGAAGGACAAGTGGGGCAACTGGGTCATTAACAAGCAGTATAACCCCGCCATGCTGGCGGAGGCGATCTGCAAACTGGAGGGCTTTGCCTACGCGCCGAGCGATGCGGTCTACTGGCAACAGGGCCATTCCAGCGAACGGGACTTCATCTACGTCACCACGCAGAACCTGAACCACGCGCAGTTGCAGGCGCTGAGCGACGAGGTCGGGGCCGACCGGTCGCTCCTGGTCGTGTGCTCCGCCTTCCGCAGCCGGTCCGGCGGCTATCCCAGCCTGACGATCAAGAAGATCCCCAACGCCGTCCTCAAAAGGTGCGAGTGGGGACACGATGACTATTCCTTGCAAGTCGAGAATTTGCCGAAAGCTCCGCCGAAAGACGGACAGCAGGAGTTGGAATTGGAGTAGCCGCGAAAGAACTCAAGATAGGAGATGGTATGACAACACTGAAGATACGGAATCTCGGGCAGATAAGAGAATCCGACTTGACGTTGGGTGACCTCACGGTATTGGTCGGCCCCCAAGCTACGGGCAAAAGCATCGCGCTGCAACTGCTGAAACTGATGCTAGATGCCGGTCAGGTGCAGGCAGAACTCGTGCGTTACGGTTTGGATTGGTCTGGTAAACTCCCGGAGTTTCTGGATGTCTACTTTGGCGAGGGGATGCGGTCCATCTGGCGCTCACAGGAGACCTCGGTCGAATGGGATGGACAGACGGTGGATTTACCGCGCCTAGCCGCCCGTAAGCAGCGAGACAAGGAGGAGTCCCTTTTCTATATCCCGGCGCAACGCGTACTGGCTCTTCGCGATGGCTGGCCTCGCCCATTCACGGATTACGCGCCTGGCGACCCTTTTGCCGTGCGGGAGTTCAGCGAGAAGCTCCGCATGTTGATGGAACAGGAGTTTGGCGCGAACGGCGACCTGTTCCCTCAGGAACGACGCTTGAAGCGGGAATTTCGGGAACTGCTACAGCGGCATGTTTTCTCCGATTTTCACCTGAAAGTTGACAAATCTCGCTTGCAGAAACGATTGGTATTGGGGACCGGGCAAGACGCGGGGATACTTCCATACATGGTCTGGTCGGCGGGTCAGCGGGAGTTTGTGCCGTTGTTGCTCGGCCTCTACTGGTTGATGCCTCCAACCAAAGTTTCGACACGGGGGTATATCAAGTGGGTAGTGTTGGAAGAATTGGAGATGGGGTTGCATCCGCGCGCTATGGCGGTTGTTCTGTTGCTCGTGTTCGAACTGGTAACTCGCGGGTACCGCGTCTGCCTGTCCACTCATTCGCCCCAGGTTCTTGATGCCGTGTGGGCGCTGAAACATTTAAGGGAGAACGGGGCCAGTGCTGATGCCCTGCTCGGAATCTTTGGTGCGCCGATCAGTCAGCCTATGCAGAGAATGGCCGCTTCCATGATGGAGAAGACCGTAAAGGTTCATTACTTCAATCGAGAGAGCGGAATTACCAGCGATATTTCGAACCTTGACCCGTCAGCCGAAGGCGCCGGCGAGTCCGGCTGGGGCGGGCTTGCCGAGTTCAGCGGACGGGCGAACGAGGCCGTCGCAAGAGCGGTGGCGAACGCCAACCGGGAGGGGCAGCCGTGAGTTTCAGAACGGCCGTGGAACAGACGCCCCATTTACAGGCCTCTTATAGAGCGGGACTGGGAGCGCTCCGGGCGATAGACAGGCCACATATCAGGGCTGAGGACACTCGCCGGTTGACCGGCAGTGCGGACATTGACACAGCCCTGCAACAGATCGAACCACATGCGAACAGATGGGATTTCGCCATCGGTTATCAACACACGAATCGAAGAGAAGAATTCGTCTACTGGGTGGAAACCCATACTGGGAGTGATAATCAAATCACGGTTGTACTCAGGAAACTGGAGTGGCTCAAGGGTTGGCTGCGCGGTGGCGGTCAGAACCTCGCCGGGTTCGAGCGAGAAATCGTCTGGATTCCGAGCGGCGCCACGTCGTTTACCAAAGGATCAACGCAGGTGAAAGTCCTTGCGAGCCAAGGTCTTCGTTATTCAGGATCGATTCTGCGCATTATAGACACGCGACCCGACTCGGCTATTCATAGCGGAAGGAACAGGCGACGCCGATGAACCCCCACGTCAACGCCATTGCCGGACGGTTGAGTCTCCGCGCACCGCAACGGCGGTCGCTGGAGATTCTGGATCGCATCACGGAAATCGTGCCGCCGCGCAAAGGCGTGGACATCCAGGCGGCCATCGCGACAATCCAGAGCGAATACCCGACCGTCACGGATTTCGAGCGGGAGTTCCCGTCGCTGTGCTTCGCCCTGGCCACGGGCGTCGGCAAGACCCGTCTCATGGGCGCATTCATCAGTTACCTGCACCTGGCGCACAAGATCAACCATTTCTTCGTACTCGCGCCGAATCTTACGATCTACAACAAACTCAAGACCGACTTCACGCCGAACACGCCCAAGTACGTGTTCAAGGGCATCGCGGAGTTTGCCACCGAACCGCCACTGATGATCACCGGTGACAACTACGAGTCCGGGGTCGGCGTTAGGCGGGGAGTCCTGCCGGGCATGGACATCGGCGTCCATGTGAATATTTTCAACATCTCCAAAATCAACTCTGAGGTGCGCGGCGGCAAATCGCCGCGCATCAAGCGTCT
>JAPLSZ010000115.1 GCA_026398385.1 Kiritimatiellota bacterium
CAAGCTGACATAATTGAAGCCCAATTGCTGCGCCGCGGCGCGGTTGAAAAAGTTCTTCACGTCCATCAGCACCGGCGTGCGCATCCGCGCCTTGAGGTCGGCCAGCTTGAGGCCTTTGAAGGCGTCGTGCGCGTTGATCAGCACGATGGCGTCGAGGTCGCGCGCCTGGTCCGGCAGGAGCGTTTCCACGCCGAACGATTTCTGCAACTGTTCGGGCGTGGCATGCGGCTCCCAGACCTTGACGTTGGCCTTGAAGCCCTTGAGATATTTCACCACGTCGATCGCGCGCGTGTTGCGGAAGTCGGGCACGTTTTCCTTGAAGGTCATGCCCAGCACCCAGATGTTCGCCCCGGCGGGCAGCCGCCGGGATTCGTTCAGCGCCCGCACGGTCAGCTCGCCGACGTGGAAGCCCATGCCGTCGTTGATCCGCCGCCCGGCCTGGATCACCTCCGGGTAGTAGCCCAGCTTGATGGCGCGGTTGACGAGATAATAGGGGTCCACGCCGATGCAGTGACCGCCCACCAGGCCGGGATGGTAGCGGTGGAAATTCCACTTCGAGCCGGCCGCCTCGATCACGTCCTGGGTGTGAATGCCCATGCGGCTGAAGATCTTGGAGAGCTCGTTCATCAGCGCGATGTTCAGGTCGCGCTGGACGTTCTCGACCACCTTGGCCGCCTCGGCGGTCATGATGTTGGGCGCCTGGTGCACGCCGGCGGTGACCACCGCGCCGTACACCGCCGCCGCGCGCGCCAGCGCCGCCGCATTGTGGCCGCTGACGATCTTCCGGATCGTCGTCACGGTGTGCTGCTTGTCGCCCGGGTTGACGCGTTCCGGCGAGTAGCCGAGATCGAAATCGCCGAGCTTCAGGCCGGATTTCTTTTCCAGGATCGGAAGGCAGATGTCCTCGGTCACGCCCGGGTACACCGTGCTTTCATAGGACACCAGCATGCCTTTTTGCAGGATCGCGCCGACGGTCTCCGACGCCTTCTCCACCGGCTCGAGGTCCGGCTCGTTGGCGGCGTTGACGGGGGTCGGCACCGCGACAATGACGAACGTGCAGCGTTTGAGATCCTGGGGCTCGCACGTGAAGGTCAGGCGCGGATTTTTCAGCTTCGCGACGTCGCCTTCGCCGGTATGGTCGCGGCCGGCTTGCAACTCCGCCACGCGCGCCTTATTCACGTCGAAGCCCACGACGTCGAATTTCTCGGCAAACGCCAGCGCCAGCGGCAAACCGACATAACCCAGGCCCACCAGTCCGATCACTTCCTGCTTACTCATGTTTGTCTCCTTGCAGTTCTTGACCCTGTTGCTTGTTCCGCGCCCTATGGCCACAGCGGCGCGGGATAAAGTCCTGCGGCGATCAACGCTTTGACTCCCGCCGCGACCGCCGGCTTGTCCTCCGGATAGGTCACGCCCAGCCAGTGCTCCCGCGAGGGGAGCGCCTGCACCCGGGCGGCGCCGCGGCGGACGAGGCCGTCCACGGTGGTGGGCAGCAGGCATTCGGCCTTGGGCTGTTGTCCGGCCTGGGCCACAAAGTGTGCAAACGCCTCGTTTGCCTGCGCGAAGAGCGCCGGCGTAAACCCCCACATGTTCATGGAGACCGTCTCAGCGCCTGTCAGCGGCCGCCAGGTCTCGCCGTCGCGGTAGCGCGCGGCGTCACCGGCCCGCTCGATCTGCGTGCGTTCCACCACGGTTTGCAGCCCGCCGGCCGGGTCCACCTGGCAGATGCCGCGCGACACCGCGCCGTGCGCGCTCAGCGTGTTGCGCAGCGTGAAGCCCACCAGCGCGTACTGCGGCTGGTCCGGCGCGACGCCGCGCAGGAAGTCCGCCAGCACCTGGTAGGACTGCCGGCCGTAGAAATCATCCGCGTTGACCACGCCGAACGGCTCCCGCACCGCGTGCCGGCAGACCAGCACGGCGTGCGTGGTGCCCCAGGGCTTCTGGCGTTCGGCCGGGAGCTGGAAACCCGCCGGCAGTTCCGCGGTCAGGTCCTGGAAAACATAGTCGCAGGTGATGCGGCCCCGCAGCTGCGGCTCCAGCTTCGCCCGGAAGGCCGCCTCGATGTCGCGCCGGATGACGAAGACGATCCGGCCGAAGCCGGCCTGGAGGGCGTCGTAGATCGAGTAGTCAATCACGATTTCGCCCGCCGGGCCGATGGGCTCGATCTGCTTCAGGCCGCCGTAGCGGCTGCCGATGCCGGCGGCCAGCACCACCAGCGTGGGTTTCTGCGTCGTGCGCATGTTCTTCTCCACCGGCCAACGTGTGCGCGCACTATAGTGGTTGCGTCCCGCCAGTGAAAGCAGAAATTGGGCTTGAAACGGCGGGGCGAAAGAACCACAGTGTCGCGCGGTCCCCCGCGGGCGGCTAGCTCAGTTGGTTAGAGCGCGTGCCTCACATGCACGAGGTCACAGGTTCGAGCCCTGTGCCGCCCACCACCAATAATCAACAATGTTATCAATGGTTTTCTTCATACCTCCTCTCTTGAAAATATCCTTGCCCAATACACAGGTGGCAAAAAAAGTGGCAAGTTTTGCTGGAGATCTGCATCGGACAAAAAAGGCTTTTGGTAGTTGCGCGGGCTTCTTGAAAAACATTTTCCCACAAAATATATCGCGGAGAGGGTCAACCATCTCCCCCTTTGCGTTCCCTGCGTTCTCTCGCGGTGAATCTGCAGGAACTTCGGCGGC
>JAPLSZ010000247.1:0-15821 GCA_026398385.1 Kiritimatiellota bacterium
GGTGTACTCCTCAATGACCGCCTCGGTCTTCGGGTCCACGCGGAACGGCCACGTGCCGTCCGGCCGCTGCCGGGCGGCCAGCGTGTTGGCGATAGCCTCGGCGGCTTTGCAGAAACGCGCCTCGCGCGTGGCTCCATACAATTGGAGGTAGCCCAGGGCCATGATCGCCGCCTTGTCCGGCATCAACCCGTTCCTGTCAACGAAACCGCCGGGCTTCTTTTCCTGGAAGGTGCTCCAGGGCAGCATGGCATACGGCCAATCGGCCGGCGTGCTGTGGGCGATATTCCAGTCCGCCAGCTTGACCGCTTCCGCAAGCGCCCGGGCATATTTGGCATACTTCCAGTAGCCGAGGAAGGTCCGGATCGCCAGGGCGTGATGAAACGCCGGATACGACACGAACCGGTCGATGGAATTCGGGAACGGCGCCCCGTTTTGCTGCAGGTTCGCATAGTAAACCCACGGCATCTGCGTCTTCCCCTGCTCGTCAACGAGCGTGTCGGGCGGCCCCTTGAACCATTTCAGGTGGTCGTCCAGAACGAACGCCATGCCGCGGCGGATGGTTTCATCGTACGACTGGAGCGGCAACAGATTGCCCTGCGCGTCGCGCTTGGGCTTTGCGACCGTCATCAAAGGCTTCCAATCAATGTCCGCCGCATTGGCGGCCATGGGCGTTCCAGCGATAGCCAGGATCAGGCAGACTCCAACGGCGACACTTCTACCGACTGTATGCTTTTTCATGTTTGTTTCTTGGTTCAAGTTTGATCCTTGGTGCATGTTCACATTCATATCACTATAGCTGCGGCGGCTTGATGGGCATGCTATGGGCGTTCTCCGCATGATAAATCCGGGTCAACTCCTCAAACGCTGCCTTCAGCGTCTCGCCTCCGAGTTTGCCCTTGCGCTCAAAGAGTTCCTTATCAATCAGCGCCCGCAGATAGACGATCCGCCAGCGCCAGGCCGTGCGCGCCGCCGGCAACATCGCCGCATCCGCCTTGGCGACCCACTCGAATGCTTTGACGGCGCTCGCACCGATGGCTTTGCGGTTATGGTTCCGTTCGAAGATGCGCACCACTTCAACGATATCCGTCGCGACATCCGGAGAAAACTCGAAGGCGGCGTATTCCCTGACCGTCTCCTCGGCCTTCCGCTCGGGATCCCAATAGAACTGGGCGTAAACCGCCTTGTTGAGATCCTCGTAAATGCCTTCCGAGTAGGGTGCCCCGCCTGCGGCCATGTGCTTGATCCGGCCCCAGAGTTTTTCAAAATGGGCCGGGGCAGGATTGGCGCCGTATCCGCCCCAAGGATTCATGCCAAACATGCTGATCTCGGGAAAGTTCAACAGCCCCAATCGTCCCGGCACTCCGGATTCGAGGAGGTATTTGGGGAAATAGTCATCGTGGCCGTCGGCCATGATATAATCGAGCCAGCTCTTGTCCGCGTTGACCGCTTTGGTTAGGCCCGCCCATTCGCCATCCGGGTTGTTGTCGTTTTCATTCTCGAAGCACCAGGTGGAAAGGATGATCTTGCAGGAAGGAAAGCGGGAACGGATGCGGGGTGTCATTTCCTTGGAAATGCCCGGATAGCCCCGGCCACCCCAGGGCCAGCAGTCTTTGCAGGCACAACCACCCTCGTCATAGGGCCAGAAGCAGAAGTAATCCAGGCCGACCTCCTTGAACTCGCCGAGGATTTCCTCATACATTTTCAGTGAAAGGGCGCGGGCTTCCGGTTTTTGCACACAAAGATTGACTCCGTGGTTGCCACGACGATTCCCGGGAACCTTTGGCGCGAGAAATTCCCGGGGCGCATTCTTGTAGCCTTGGTTGGGCACCTGGATCAAACCCACCTGCAGACCGCACCTGCGGGCCTGGCTCAACACCACCTTGAAACGGTCCAGCCATGAGCGGGCGGCCGGATCAGCGAGCCCATTGAACTGCCAGGTCGGGAAGCCAATCAGGATCGTATTGTAGCCCCAGAGGCCGAGATCTTCGACGTAGTGATTCAACTCTTCGAGCGGGGCCGCCTCGTAGTAATTCATGAAATGAGTGGCCAGGTAGATCGCGCGCACTGGACATTTCGGCACGGACGTGCCGCGCCACGTGCCGGGCGTGAACCCACCCTGGTCATAGCGGCTGGTCCGCAGGAACTTGCCCACCCCATACAGCAGCCCTCGCTCATCGTTGCCGACGATCCGCACGCCGCCGCCCGGGCGGTCCTCGATGCGGAAACCTTCCGCACCGAACCCCGGAGCAAGCGCCAGTTCGACCGCCAGCGGCGCATCGCCCATCGTAATGACCTTGGCTTCGCACCGTTGCTGGATCTGCCGGGCGAACACCCGCCCGACGTTCCCGACCACGGGTTTCTGCCCCGACGGGAGCACCAGCCGAACGGATTTCGTCGCCTGGGCATGGAGCGTGGCCGGCGAAGCCAGCAAGGCGGCAAGGGTGAGGGATGTTAGTTTGTTCATGGCGCTTTTCCTTTATTCATGTGTCTCATTTGACGGTCTCGGGGAGCGTGGACCTGAACCGGTAGGTGCCGGACCCTACGGCATAGACGGCGTGGTTGTTTTCCATGCGCAGAAACTTCACGCCGG
Organism: Kiritimatiellota bacterium; assembly: GCA_026398385.1. Classification (GTDB taxonomy): domain Bacteria; phylum Verrucomicrobiota; class Kiritimatiellia; order CAIQIC01; family CAIQIC01; genus CAIQIC01. The sequence continues at coordinate 2,591 of JAPLSZ010000247.1, forward strand.
CCGCCTTTGCCGCAGGTTGGCCACGCTCCATCACCGACGCCGCGTCCCTGGCCGGCACATACACCGTGGCGGTGGTGTTAGGCGGCACGACGGCGTGGACGATCCATCCGGCGTCGGTCTTTTCCCAGCCGCTCGCGGCCGTGCCGTACGGGGTGTCCAGTTCGGCACGGGCATGCGTGAGGGGTCCGCCCGGCGCCGGCTGGATGAAGAAATGCTTGTAGCCCGGGTGCGCCGGATCGGGGGCGAGCCCGGCGATGCGTTCGACCATCCACTGGCCGATGGCCCCGTAGGCGTAGTGGTTGAAGGAATTCATGCCCGCGTCCCCGAAGCCCTTGTCGTGGCTGTAGCTGTTCCAGCGCTCCCACATGGTGGTGGCGCCCTGGTGAATCGAGTAGAACCACGAGGGGTAGGTTTCCTTGAAGAGGACCCCGTAGGCCGCGTCGGTATACCCCTCCCGGTCAAGCACGGACGCGATCAAGGGCGTGCCGAGGAAACCGGTGCGCAGATGCCCGCCTGCGGCTTCGATGAGCGTAAGCAGGTGTTTCACCGCGCCGGCACGCAGTCCCGGTTCAAGCAGGTCGAAGCCCAGCGCCATCAGGTACGCGGTCTGGGTCTGCTGCGGCGTGGTGAGCTTGCCCGACGCGTCAAAGAACGCCTTCGAGAACGCGGCGCGAATGTTCGCGAACTGCTTCGCGTAGCGCTCCGCGTCTTCCGCCCGCCCGAGCACCCGTGCCGCATCGCGCGTCAGCGCCGTGCAGTAGCCGAAGTAGGCGGTGGCGATGACGTTCATCGGTGTGTCGCTCTTTCTGTCTCGCGCGTAGGGCTGCAGCCAGTCGCCGTAGCCGCCGCGGCCGACGATGAAGCCGCGGGCCTCCCGCTCGTAGGCGCCCAGCCACTTCGTCATCATCCCGTAGTTCTCCTCCAACACCCGCCGGTCCCCGGTGCGGACGTACACGTTCCACGGCGCCGTCACCGCCACGTCGCCCCATCCCGGACTGCCCTGCCCGGTCCCCGTCTGGGGAACCACGTGGGTAATCAGCCCGCTGCCATGCTGTTCTTCCCGCACGCTCTGCAGCCAGCTCATCCAGAAGGAATGCACGTCGTAGTTGAACAGCGAGATCGGGCAGAAGACCTGCGCGTCGCCGGTCCACCCCAGCCGCTCGTTGCGCTGCGGACAGTCGGTCGGAATGTCCAGGAAATTTCCGCGCTGGCCCCAGAGGATGTTGCTGTAGAGCCTGTTGAGCAACTCGTGCGACGAGGTGAAGCGTCCCGTCCGCGGAAAGCCGGAGTGCAGCACCACCCCGGTCACCCAGTCGGGCACGGGCCTGCTGTCCTCGGGCAATCCGGTGAGCTCGACATAGCGGAAGCCGTGGAAGGTGAAGGTGGGATGCCAGGTGACCGTTTCCGTCCGGGGGGCAGTGTAGGTGTCCGTCGACCGGGCCGCCCGGTAGTTCGCCGTGTACAGATTGCCGTCCTTCTCGAGCATTTCCGCCACCCGCACGGTCACCCGCTTGCCCTTCTCAACCGGTATCCGCAGTCGCGGCCAGCCGACCATGTTCTGGCCGAGATCGAAGACATGGCGCCCCGGGGAGGGTTCCGTGACCTTCACGGTCTTCAGCTCCTCGGTGGCACGCACGGGATAATGCCGTTTCGGCACGAGGGCCGGTCCGGAGGCCGCCTCCTCGGCAATCACCCCTGCCCACTTCGAGTCATCGAACCCGACCGCGTTCCAGCCCGGCATTTCCATGCCCGCGTCGTAGTTCTCGCCGTGATAGATGCTGGAGAAACGGATCGGGCCGTCGTTGGTGGCCTTCCAGGAATCATCGGTGACGACGACCTTCGTGCCGCCCCCGGACAGGGTGATTTCGAGCTGCACCAGCAACAGCGGCTTGGTGGCCGGATAGCGGGATTTCTTGCCCATCATCCCGCCGGCGTACCAGCCCTCACCGAGAATCGCGCCGATGGCGTTGCCGCCCTTGCGCAGCATGCCGGTCACATCGTAGGTGAGGGTCTCCATGCGCTTGTGATACGGCGTCTTGGCGGTGACGTGGAGCCGCGCCCGCGCGACGTTCCCGTCCACCTCGAATTCGCGCCTGAGGTACTCCGGCGCGAACGCCGCGCTACCTCCGGAGGCCTTCCCGGAGGCGAGATCGATCTTCGGAGCGGTTGCGCCGCTCGCGGGCGCCTTGCGCTTCCCCATCCGGATCCACTTGGCCTGCCAGTCGGAATTCTCGAGCAGGCCCAGCTCGAAACTCGCCGGTTCGCCCCAGAGCGACTCGCGACCGTCCTGGTCCCAGACCTGCACCTGCCAGGTTACCCGTTGCCTCGACGCCAGAGGCTTGCCGCCGTACGGGACCCACACCGAACGGTCCGAGGAGACCTTGCCGCTGTCCCACAGATCGGCCCTGTCCGGAAGCAGCCCGGCCTCGCTGGCCGCGACAATCCGATAGGCCGTCTGTGCCCTGGCCGAGCCGTCCGCGGGCAACTGCCACGAGAACGTCGGCGCCGCGTCGTAAAACCCGACCGGATTCCGGAAGCGCTCCCCCACCACGAGGTTCCCGGCGGCAAACCCCGCCGCCGGAACCTCGGCCACACACGCCCACATCGTTGCAACCACCGTCAACACTGCTGTCTTCACTGCTGTCTCCTTTATGCTTCCCGTTCTTCAGGCTACAGGGCTTGTCCATGATCGTATACGGACCCTCGGGGCGATCCGCCACGGCCACGCCCATGAAGTCGTGATAGAAGCGTTTGCCGGCTTTGTCGAGTACCCCAACCGCTTCCATTTTCGCGGTCAAAGGACAATCGGGAATCTTTCCCACGGAAGGCTTCCATGCCGGCAGTCTTGAATCAGTAACAGGGGTGGCCGGCGACTCCGCAGCGTAGGCGGCTGCGCCAGACAATACAGTGATCGCTAACACGAGGTTGGTGATTGATTTCATGGAGTGGGTGACTCGACAAAGAAGACCGATTTCACCGGATCAAGCTGCAACTGTGCCCGCGTGAAATGCTGGCCTTGCTCCACCGCGGCGGTGGTGGCCAGCGGGGCGGTGTCGCCGGTGTGTGGATTCCAACTTTGCAGCGTCAGTTTGCCACGCAACTTGACCTCCGTTGCCACACGCGCATCCGTCGAGTTCGCGAAGAAATAGATGTTCCGCCCGTCCTTCACCTTGTGCAGATAAGAAAGCATTCCCTTGTCCGGTTTGACCGTCGGCTCACTGTTGGAGAAACGGACATTGGCAGCGGGTAACGCATCGTCCAGCGCGGCGGCGAGGGCCGCGCCACTGAGAGACGGGACGAAATAGGCCGCGCCGCCCACGGCGTTGGTCTGCTTGGAATAAGTCGCGGCCTTGGCGGAATCCGCCCCGAACATCGCGCGCACAGTTTCCACAACGTCCCGGTCGTGGCCGAACTCGGCGGACTTGCCGGGCAACTGGGTCGTGGCGATCACCTTGCCGCCGGCGTCGTAGAACGCCTGGATCTTTTTCAGATTGCTCCAGTGGATGACGCGCACCCCGGGCAGGATCAGCACGCGATAGTCTTCGTAGTTGGTCTGGTTGTTCAGCCGCAACGTCGATCCCGTGATGACGCAACGGTCATTCAAAATGTCGGGATGCAGAAAAGTGAAGTCGCGACGGACGCCGCCGGTGAGCCGGTTGCTGAGTTCGTTGAAGTCGGTTTGTGGCGGCAGATAAAGCCCGGGATGCGTGTTGCCTTTCACCTTGGGTTGATCCACCACGGCGTCCAGACGCGCGAAGGCCTCCATCGCGGCCACCGGATACAGCACGCCGATGTCGGCCACGTGTCGTCCGCCTTGCAGGAGCAGGCTGGCGCGCGCGACCCAGTCGTTGTATGCCGGCAGAGCGGGGCCGATCTGCGTGTCGAAGTGGGAAATCAGCGGTTTGATGAGCACCTTCTTCGGGTCATACCACATGCCATGAGGCAGGAACAAATTCGCCCCGCGCGCGAACAATTCCATGCCGGAGCGATACAGCATGACCGCATCGAACTGCTTGTAGTTGCCGTAAATCTCCACCGCTGTCAGCGGCCGGTCGAACGAAGCCGACGCCGAACTCGTCAGCTTGAAGCCGGGCCGGCCGTGGCCGTAATAGTGAATCGAGTCAATCATCGGGATGTCGCTGTGCCGGTAGAATTGGATGTGATCGCCCCCGAGGAAGGCGGGTTGCGGATGATGCTGACCCATGGCGTGACCGGACGAGAGGATGCCGTGCGCCGCCGCCCATTCGTGGACCTGGCGCGGGTATCCTTCCGCCAGCAGTTCGGCCCGAAAACCAAACAGCGCCACCCGCGCCGCCTCCGTGTCCGGACCGATGTCATGCCACAGGGCCGGATAATACTCCACCGGACTGAATGCGTGCTTCTGCTTGAACTTCTCGTTGAAGACGGGCGTCCAGTTGCGTCGCTCCGCTGTGCGAAGGCCCACGTCGTCAAAAAAGGTCATCGTGATGGTCGAGCCGAAATACGGCGCGAACCGTTTGTAATATTCGTCGTAGGTCAGCGTGAAAAACTTCTTCACGGACTCCGGACTCAGGTAGTCCACACATCCGCCGGTGCGCAAGCAGGTGAAGATCATGACCCGCCACTCGCCGGCGGGCACCTGCCACGCGACGCGATCCTGACGCGCGCTGGCACTGATGTCGCGTCGCTCCAGGGTTTGCCGGTTCATGGCTACCGCGCCCATGAAAATGCCCTTCGGCAGCGGCTGCTCCCATGCTTGCGGGCCGACGATGTTCGTTTCCGCATTATCCAGACGACAGGTGACGTCGTCCGGAAATCGTTTGGCCATCAAGCCGCCCGCCGAGCCGCTGGGGTAATTGATGTCGTCGTAAAAAACGACCTTCATGCCGAGTTTCTTGCTGGTCTCAAGGATGTCGCCGTAGCGGGCAAAATACTCCTCGCTCAAGTATTTCGGCTCGGTGGCGGTGACCGGCAGCACCGCCACGCCGGCAAAACCGCTCTTGTCGCGCGAGTCCTGGAGTTGGGCGGCAATCTCCTCGGTGGTCAGCTTGCCGTTCAAATGCCAGAGCGGCCAACTCCTCAACGCGAGCGGTTTCCCGCCCCGGCGCTCATCGCCATGCAGGCGATCCCGGCCACAGCAAAGAGTGCGACGCAACATGATGTGGCGCGGACATTCCTAAGGTCTGTGAGTTTGTTCATGGGTGTCTTGCTTCCAGAATTTGGGCTGGACCTAACAGGCCGGACGCTTGCGGCCGGGCGTTGGGGTTGAGGCGAATGTTGGTCCTGGTGTGCTCCTTCTTCGGGTCACCGGCAAGCTGGTTCCACCACCCGTTCACAACATCCACTTCGAGCACGTTGCCGGTGGCTTTTACCGTTTCCGTAATCTCCACACGCCACGGCGGACACCAGACGACGCCGAGATTCTTGCCGTTCAGGCGCACCTCGGCGAGCATTGAGAGATCTCCCAGATCCAGGAAAAGAGGGTTGAGGGTTCGTGGTTCAGGCATGTCGAAGACCTTCCGGTAAGTCGCCGTGCCGCTGAAGGCGCGGACCTCCGCCCGGGACGTCCAGTCCACCAGCTTGTCGAACGTCAGTTTCTGTTTTCCGAACGCCACGTCCCAGGGGCCGGTCAGCGCGGCGACCGGCGTGAACGAACGGGAATTCCGGCCCCTGCCGTCCGTGGCCACCGGCTTGCAGAAGATCACGAACTGCGAACCGTACGCCGGGAACTCCAGGGGCACCGTCGTGCGTCCATCCTTCTGCGAAAACGCCGCGGCATCGCGTCGCGTGCCGGTGACGGCATCCCAGAGTTCGGGCTGTTTGCCGGTGACGCGGAAACTGATCTCATGACTGGCGGGTTGGGCTTGCTGGTTGCAGACGAAGTAAATATCCGCGTCGCCGGTGGACCGGTGAATCCAGTCCGGTATCCCTGTCACATCCGGCGTGACTCCGACGGCTTCCCTGGCCGAGCGCGTGGTGATCTGGCCGGCGTCCCAGAGCTCGCCTGCAAGGCGTTTCAACTCGGCGTCCTCCTGCTGTCCGGTGCAGCGTTCCGGTTTCGGGCCGACGATGGTGGCGCCGGCGGTGGCGAGGTCGCGGAGTTTGCGGGCGGCTTCGAGCGACATGACTTTCAAGTTCGGCAGTGCCAGCACCCGGTAGCTCATGCCGCCGGGCAACGTGACGCGGCCGTCCTTGACGCTGGCTTGAAGCAGGACTTCCTGGTTGATCACGTCGTAGTCGTATTCCGGCAACACTCTTGCGGGGTCGTCCTGTTTGAGCCGGGCGATGTTCGGGACATGGTCGCCGTAGTAGTAAAGCACGTCGGCGACGAACCGGCCCTGCTGCAACATGAACTGGCAGCGGTTAAGATAGCTGACGAACGCGTGGGCCTGGTTCGCCCACGTGATCTGCGGATTGAAATGCGTCCCGGCAAAGTATTCCTGGCCGGGCAGGCCCATCTCTTTCGGCGAACAGGTGAAGGCGTGCCAGAAAACCAGGTTCAAGCCCGCGCACGCTTCATGGTCGAAACTCGGTTTTTGTGACGACCACAACACATCGTTCCAGTGCGGCCCGATGGAAGTGAAACCTTCGGCGCAGACGATTGACTTGCCGTAGATGTGCGCGGCGCTGGCGGCCTGCTTGACGAAGAACCGTTGCCCGTCTTTCGGCCGGTGCGGCGACGGCACCCAAAACTCGCTCATCGGCCATTCACTGCGCCCGTAGCACATCAACCCGTCCAGTGGCGCGGTGTGCGGTCCGGCGGATTCGGGCTGGATACCCATGCCGTGTTCGCAGGCCAGAGACGCCATCGTGCCGTAGTGGTTCTCGGCAACGCAGTCGGCGATGGTCCGGCGAAAATCGTTGAGGAACCGGTTGCTGGCGTTGCGGCTCTCGACAATCCGCCCGGCGAGCACCGGCAACCAGGGACGGATGTCGTAGCCACGCCGTTTTTGGAACTCGGACGGGAACGTCACCGTCCAGTTGACGCCGCCGAGTTCGTGGTAGGCGGATTTCTCCGCGAGCTTCAATGACCTCGTGCCAGTACCAGCGCAAGGCGTCGGCGTCGAGGTAATCGAGCACAGGCCCTTGCCATTTGCCGCTGCTTGTCGAGACGCGGGCGCCGTTGCCGGTGTAGCCAAACCGCAAGACCACCCAGGCTCCGTCAGGCACGGTCCAGCGGAGCGTGCCGTCCTTGTCGAGTTTGTCCGTGATGTCGAGTACGTCCTTCGCGAGCACGTCCTCCTCGCCCGGCGTTGCGGGGTCATCTTCGAGCAGCGGCGAGCAATCCGTCGCGCTGCCGCCGAGTTCGTGGTAGGCGGATTTCTCCGCGAGCTTCCGGATCGGTTTGTGGCCGGTGGGGCTGGCCTTCTTCCGATAGGCCAGGACAAAGGTGTCGCGGCAACCGCCAGCGGACGCCTGGCATCGGCACGCCGGCCGCCCGCGTTCGCCGCTTGAGGCGTCGGCAACCTGGCCACGAGGTTCGACGGGCCGCTCACCGCCATCTGTGACCACGCCACGATTTTCGCCGCCTTGTCGAGCGTGACCATCGGCCCGCCGAGGTTCCAACCGCTCTGGAGGTTCAAACTGATTTCCAGCCCGAGCCGGTCCGCCTCGCGCAGGGCATGCTGGAACAGCCCGCGCCACTCGGGCGACCCGAACATCGGCCCCGCAGGCACTGCATCATGTCCACCTTGCGTCGCCCCGCCCGCATCGAACACCAGTCCGCCGCCCATGCCGATTCGCTTCATCCATTCCAGGTCCTTGGTGATGGCTTCCTTGGTGACATTGCCATTGAGCCACCACCAGTAGGCCCGCAACCGTGCCGGGAGCGGCGGATCCGCAAATCCTTTCTCCAGGGCGCCTCCCGTTATCGCGGGGAGAACGTTGTTTGCGTCCGCCGTTGCCGGATCGGCGGCGTGCAGCGCGGCTCGCGGCGCCAGCAGCAAAGCGGCGAGGGTGAGGGCTGTGAGTTTGTTCATGTGAAGTTCTCTGGTTGATTGGTCATGGCGTTGCCGGGCTGGGCTGGATGTCGAAAGCATCAATCACCACATGGCAGTCTTTCGAGGCGGCCTGCCTCGCTCCTTTGACGGTGATCTTGATGGTATGAATCCCGGGAGGAAGGCCGGACTTCTGGAACAGCTTCTGCCGTGAGAGCCGCCGCTCGCTGTAGGTGTCAACGGTGCCTTGCAGTTGGCCGTCGAGATAGACTTCGGCCTCGCCGTTGTCGATGTTCTTGACACAGATCACAGTGACTCCGGTGCCCGAGAAGGCGAGCTGGCAAGACGCCCCCTTCTCGTTCGAGTAGTGCTCATCGCCGCCGATCTCGGCGGCCGAGGAATAGGTTTCCCACGGGCCGGAATAGCTGACTTGCGGATTCGAGTCGTTGACCATCCCGCTCGGCGGCAACCCGGCGGGCGGCTGGTCGGGCGGACCACCGGTTGTGTCGTTGTATGCCTCGAATTCCGCAATAGACGGATTGCCGCGGGTGGTTTTCCTGATGATGAGCCGCGCCTTCGTCGTCGTGCGGCTGACGATCGGCGCGATGAAGTCCGGGCCGATCGCCATGCCATTGAAACAGCCGATCCACTTCGCCGCTCGATCGTCCCAGCACTCGATCACATAACGGGCGATAGAAGAGGAGGCTTCCTCGCGGAGACGGAATTCATTGATCGTTTTAGGGCTGCCGAAGTCGAGTTGCAGCCATTGGTCTGCGGCCTTGTCAGCCCGCCATGAAGTGTTCCCGTTTCCGTCCATCGCCTTGCTGGCCTCGTGACCGGATACCGCTGACGAAGCCGAGGCTGTCGCCTTCAAGGCAAGGTTCTCTGTGCTGCAGGCTTTGCCCAGCGATTTGATGAGGCAATCGGTGAAGGTCAGCCCCTTGGTCCTGCTGCTGAGTTTCTCTCCGTCGCTCAAATAGAAACGGCACTCCTTCCAGGTGACCCGGTTGATATCCGCACTGTTGCAAATCTCGACCTTGGGAAACTTGTTCTCCTTGACCCGCATCGCCTTGCCATTGGAAACGCATTTTTCCAGCAGGATGTCCAACTGCGGTCCCGGTCCGGAAGCGCCGTTGCAGAGAAGAAAACCGGGGCCGTCCGTATCGTGAAACAAACAGCGCCGCATCACATGATTCAGGTTGTTTACCTCAAAATCGAAGGCCTGGCCATCGCCACTGACATTCCCGGCGGGCCCGATGGAGATGAACCCCCACTCGGAATCCTCAAAGACAAAGTTCTTGCACCGCTGGATCATCGCTCCGGCCACACCGTTCCAGGCCCGGTTGAAACGCCCAATGTCGAGGGTCACGCAGTTACACACCGCGCCACCCGCAATTCCGCGCAAGCCGATGGGCCATTGTTTGCACTCCTCGAAGTGGCACCCGTCGATCACCATGTTGGCGAAGTTCCAGATGTTGTCGGCGGCCTTGTTGAAGTTGTCCGGGCTGTTGGTCCAGATCGCGGAGGCCAGGCGCCGGAACTCGCAGTTCCTGATGGTGATATCCGACATGACAACCCGCTGTTTGCACTCGTACGAAAACAGGCAGACACCCAACCCGATCTTCCGCTTCGGGTAATCTTCATAATGCCCGTACAACTGCGAATCGTGAAAATAGCAGTCCTCGATCATTAGTCCTTTGCGGGACGGCGCATTGGCGGCGTATTCGGCATAGATGCCGGTCATGTGCCGGGTGAATTCCAAACCGCTGATGCGGTATCCCTCAACGTCCTTCAGATGGATCCCCATCCGGTCTTGCTGGTCATCCAGGCCGTCGAGGATCGGCTTGTTGCCCTTTCCGTAGGACGCGATGACGATCGGGCTGTCCGCCGCACCCGATCCTTTGGGCCGCAGGGTGTCGTTGCCCCACGTGTCGCCTCACTTCAAGAGGATCTTGTCGCCGGGCGCGTAGCTTAGCTGCGACGCCCTGGCCAGCGTCTTCCAAGCCGTGGACGGTGAATTACCATCGCTGGCGTCATTGCCTGAGGATTGGCTGACGTAGTAAGTTGCAGCCGCGTAAGCACTGGCTTGGAACGCAACCAGTGGCACCAGCAGCAGGGCGTTGAGACTGAGAATCGTGTTTTTCATGTTGTTAGTTTCTCCGTTGTGTTTCAGGTTCATGTTGGTATTCATCCATTTGGCGTTCTATCGGATAGTTTCCGGGAGCGTTGCTTGGAACTGATAGGTGCCGGAACCCACCTCATACGCCGCCGCGCCGCGTTCCATGCGCAGGAACTTGAGCCCTTCGGCTTGCCCGGCGGGCTTGCCGCTTTCGGTTACCGAATCCGCGTTGCGGGCCGGGACGTGGAGCGTTGCGGTCGCGTTGGCCGGCACGGTGACGTTCCAAAGAAACTTTCCTTGCGCGATCTTCCAGTCACTCACGATCAACCCGTGCATGGACTGATACGAAGCCCGCACATACTTCAGATCTCCGACCGGCTGAGGCTTGAGGATGATGTGTTTGAAGCCGGGCTGTTGGGGGTCCGGATTGATTCCGGCCAAGCCCTGATAGAACCAGGCATTCAGATCGCCGGTGAGCATCAGAAAGCCTTGGCCGTTCATGCCCGGCCCTGCCGTGTCGTGATCCCATTTTTCCCACATTCCCGACGCATCCTTCGCCAGCATGTAACCCCAACTCGGCTTGTCCGTCCGTGTGACGAGAGCATAGGCGACATCGGCGCGGCCTCTGTCGTTCAAGGTGCGCATTATCCATGCCATACCCACCAACCCCACGGAAACATGCCGTTGGCGAACGACCATGATATCGTTGACAAGATTTTCAATCACCGCCTGGCGGCGGTCTTCCGGCACTAGGTCGAATGCGAGCGACAAGACGTAAGCGCATTGGGTCTTGCCTTCGTAGGTGTTTGATTTCGGGTCGAAGAACCGCTTGTTGTACGCCGTTTTGACCTTTGCGGCGATGTCGGCGAAGTGCTTCGCATCTTGATCCTTTCCCAACAGACGGGCCACACGCGACAACTGCTTGCAGTTGTTATGCATATACGCCGTGCCAATCAGTGGTAGTGGTGTCGGTACGACGGGGCAATGGTCGCCGTATTTGTCGTGATCCACCGTGTCGTCGGGCTTCAGCAGCGCGAGCGTGTAGACGACCCACTTCTTCATCGTCTCATAGTTCTCCTCCAGCACGCGCCGGTCGCCGAAATAGTCATACAGGGCGAGCGGGATCAGTATCACGTCGGCAGGCCATACCAGGGATTTGCTACGGAAATTCCAGTAAGCCGGGCAGACGTCCGAGATGGACCCGTCGGCATTCTGCTCCAGACGGGCATCTCCCATCCACTTGGCATAGAATGCCGCTGAGTTTAAATGAACGAATTCATCCACCGCGTAGGTGCCGCTGCCGCCCAGCCATCCCATCCGTTCGTCGCGCTCCAACTCCTTGGGATGGCTCTGCTTCTGCCCCAATTGATCATAGCGCATCAGGCGGTCCAACTGATTGATCAACGCATCCGAACATTCGAACTTACCGGTCTCCTCGATGTCGTCGTGCATGAAAAGGCCTTCGAAATCGGCGAGTTGGGGAGTGCCCGGAAAGCCGGTGACTTCCACGTACCGCGTCCCTTGTCCGCGGAAGCGCGGCCGCCAGGTCTCCTCTCCACCGCCCTTGAGAATGTAGATGTCGCTGGTCTTGGCGCTACGGTTGTTTGCGATATTGAGCCGGCCATTGGCCAGCAGGTCAAAGGTGGAACGCATGACGACTTTGTCCCCGGCAGCACCGGACATCTTGATTTGTATCGTGCCATAGAAGCCCTTCGCAAAATGAACGATATAGACCCCCGGATCCGGATTGGTGATCTTCACCGGCTTGAATCTCTCGGTAATGCGCATCGGTTCATACATCCGGGACTGGAGCCGTCCGCCCGGGGCCGAAAGGAGTTCCGCCTGCTTCCAGCCGGAATCGTTGAAGCCCACTCTGTCCCAGCCGGGCATTTCCAGCCGGGCGTCGTATTCCTCGCCATCGTATTCGTTGTTGGCTCGTATGGGCCCCTGATCCGTTGCTCTCCAGCTCTCGTCGCTGACAATGTCCTGCAAGCTGCCGTCTGCAAAACATATCCTGATTGACAGAAGCATGCGGGGAGCGCCGAAGTTCTTGTAGCGCGCCGGACGAGCCACACGCGGCGCAAAGAATCGCCCATTGCCGACAATGGCGCCAATGGCGTTGCTGCCCTCCTTGAGCAGATCCTTGGCGTCGAAGGTAACATAGAGGCACCGTTTGCTGAACATGGTCATGCCCGGGTCGCGCTCGCGATCACCCACGTTCTTGCCATTCAGGTAGAGTTCTGATTCGCCCAACCCGCAGAAATACGCGGTGGCGCTGGTAATCGGTTTTCCGATTACAAATTCCCGGCGCAAGTAGCGGGCGGCTAATCGCGTATGCTCACTTTTCGGAAGTCTCGCGTCCAACCCGATCCATTTGGCCCCCTGCCAGTCCTCCGGTTTCACCAGTCCCATCGTCCATAAGGCCGGCTGACTCCAAGATGAAGAAGTCAGAGGTCGGAGGTCAGGCTCCTTCGCCAAGGCTACGGAGCCCAGGGAGGTCGGAGTCCACACGCGGACCTTCCAATGACACTGCATTCGCGATGCCAGCGGCTTGCCTGCATATTCCACCTGGATGCTCTGGTCCGAGGCCACCTTGCCGCTGTCCCACAGATCGCCCTGGTCTTTCGCTAACAGTTCAAGGGCCGAGGCGACCAGCACCTGATAGGCGGTTTGCCGCTCGCCGCGGCGGGCCGACTCGATGATCCAGCTTAGCCGCGGCTTCGCCACATCAATGCCAAGCGGGTCGGCGAGGTATTCGCAGCGCAAGTCACGAACCTCGACGGCTTGCAGCGCGGCCAGCGGCGCCAGCAGCAGGGCGGCGAAGGTGAGGGATATGAGTTTGTTCATGTGGCGATTTCCTTGTTTCGTTTTCACTTCGCGACAACCATCCTCCACCAAGCGGACTCTACCCAGAAGAAAATGCAGTAGTATAGGCGTGTGTAATCGAAGCGGGCGACGACACGCTCGATCTCCGCGGCGTGCTGCTTCACGACGGCGGTGTCGGAACAAAGCGTGACGATCCATGCGGATGAGGCTGGCTCGCGGATGAAGTCGGTCTCTTTCCGGCGACGAGGCGAGAACATCGCGCCGTTCTCGATCGTCTGATACCAGCCGAGCGCATTCGGTTTGCCTTCGCGGCATTCGTCGGGCGTCGGCAGGTTGACCGAGCCGTCGAGGTCCGTGAAATCGACCATCA
>JAPLSZ010000247.1:15859-17828 GCA_026398385.1 Kiritimatiellota bacterium
AAACCGCAGCCGGCAAAGGCGGCGAGCGTTGTCTGGAGAAACGTTCGGCGGTTCATGTGAACGGAGTCCTGTGCATGCGTGTCTTCGGTCATCATCCCCTTGGAGGGGAAATCCTCGTTGGCAGGGCGGTGAGAGTCGTTGCATCCCGCATCGCGTAGACGTTGCGCACCGGAATGTCCTGGTGCAGGTCGTGGCTGGAAGCCACAATGTAGCCTCCGCCGGGCGCAAGCCGGTCGATGTGCGCGCGCACGTCGGCCGCCACCTCCTCGGGTGTTCCCTTGCAGAGCACGCCGCCCACGTTGATGTTGCCGCATAGGGCGAGCCGCTTGCCGTAGATTTTCTTCAGGTCGTAGATGCTCTGGTTCGCGGCCGAGGGGTCGATCGGATTCAGGATGTCCGCCCCCATTTCGAGGAACCGTTCCACCCAGCGTGACACGTCCCCATCCACGTGAAACAGCACGGAACGGCCGGATTCCTTGACGCGCGCCGCCAGCTCGGACATCCAGGGAAACTCGAACTGCTCCAGCATCTCGGGCGAGATCATCGAGCCGGTGCTGGTAATCAGACCCGAGGCGATCTTCACCGCATCGACCGGGTACTGCAGCAACGCCTCCAGCTCGGTCATTGCGTACTCATGCACCCGCTTCTGGAAGTCCAGGATGAACCCCGGATCGAGAATGGTGGTCAGGCAGAAGTCCTGGTAGCCGATTGCGGTGGGTACGGTGAAGCCGGCGTTCTGTGACCCGCAAACCAGGCCGAACCCCGTCCCGTCAATCGCCGCGCAGAGCGCGTCCAGCCGCCGGCGCAGGGCATCAAGATCCGGGAAGGTGATCCTCTCCAGCGCCTCGCGTGTCTTCATGGTGCCGTCGGCGTAGTGCAGCCTGCCGTCGGCGTCGGTCTGCTCCCTGCGTCCCAGGTGCCAGACATGGCTGAAGTAGACCATGTCGTTGCCCATCCGCCGATTCCATTCGACAACGTCCTCGATGGGCAGCTCGAACGAGTGCAGGGATCGGGCACACCGTTTGCCGAGCATCCGCTCGACGACCAGGATATCGGCTTCCATCTCGAACAGGGGAACGTCCGGCCGTTCATGGTGGGCCACGGCATCGAGAAAGCGTTGTCTGTCGGGGGCTCTCATTGGGCGCCGCTCCTCGCGAAGGAATTCGGAAGGCCGGCGGAGTGGGCCGCCAGCTCATCGGTCAACCGCCAGCAGACGAGCTGCATGCGCGGAATGTGGAACGGCCCTTTCCACAGGTTGCCCTTCAGCGGTACGGACAACCGTCCGTCGCGGTGCAGGTACCCGAACCACTCGCCGTATTCGGGGTCGGGGAAGCGGGCATGGGTCCAGTCATGAATCCGGGCGTGCCACCGCGCGTACTTCTCGTCGCCCGTCAACCGGTATGCCATCAGGGTCGCGATGATCGTCTCGCACTGCGGCCACCAGAATTTCATGTCGTGCCAGTACTCCTGCACGGGCAGGTGCTTCAGGTCGCGGAAGTAGAGGATGCCCCCATACTCCTCGTCCCAGCCCCGTGCCCACATCCAGTCCAGCATGTCGAGCCCCAGCCGCAGCAGCTCACGGTCGCCGTCGCGGTGTTTGGCCTCGCGCAGGATGAACCACGCCGCTTCGATCGCGTGCCCCGGGTTCAGCATGCGCCCGCCAAAATGGTCGACGATCTCCCCTTGGGGGCCCACGCTCTCCATCACGACGCGCAAGTCCGGCTTGACGAAGTGCGCGCGGATGGTGTCGATGGCGCTCTCGATCCGGGCGTCGGCTTCTTCGTACGCGATGGAGGCGCGCAATTCCTGAGCCGTTACGATCGTCATCATGCGGAAGCCCATCCCCTGCAGGGGCCGTTCGTCCGTGAACTTCGGCGGCATGGCTCCGGGCGTGGTGTTGTAGGCCACGAAATTCCGGAACAGCTCAATGGCTTTGTCGCGATGGTACTCGCTGCCCGCGGCGCGCGCG
>JAPLSZ010000143.1 GCA_026398385.1 Kiritimatiellota bacterium
CGTCCCCGGCGACCGGGATGAACCCACGCCGGGAGGGTCGCCGTCCCCGGCGACCGAATTTCCCGACCGCAAACATCCGGCACGTGGCGTCTTCGTGGTGTCGGGACAAGCGACCATTGTCTTCCTGACCGTATGCACGAAAGATCGTGGGCCTTGGCTGGCACAACCGCGCGTGCATGACGCCTTGCGCGGCATCTGGCGCGCGGCCACCGCGTGGAGCGTCGGACGTTACGTGCTGATGCCAGATCATCTGCATCTGTTCTGCGCGCCACATGATTTGAACGTCAGCTTGAACACGTGGCTGGCCTATTGGAAACGTCAGTTCAGTTGCCTGCATTTGCCGGACACGGGCGCCTGGCAGCGGGATGGCTGGGACACCCGCTTGCGCCGTTCTGAAAATTATGCCCAGAAATGGGAATACGTGCGCGCCAATCCCGTGCGCAAGGGCTTGTGTGCCACACCGGAAGCCTGGCCCCATCAAGGAGAATTGAATGTCTTGCGTTGGTGAAAACCGGGATAAACCCACGCCGGGAGAGTCGCCGTCCCCGGCGACCGGGATGAACCCACGATGGGAGGGTCGCCGTCCCCGGCGACCGAATCAGGAAACGGACGGCGGGGACGCCGTCCCTCCCATGCGCGACGAAGCCACGACGGGAGGGTCGCCGTCCCCGGCGACCAAATCGAAAGACGGACGGCGGGGACGCCGTCCCTCCCGCAACGGGCAAATTCCTGGGAGGGTCGCCGTCCCCGGCGACCGAATCGGGAAGGCGGACGGCGTGGACGCCGTCCCTCCCGCAGTGGGAATAAATCATAGGAGGGTCGCCATCCCCGGCGGCCTGTCATCGCCTGAACCGCTGCTCGCCAACACCGCCGCCAAACCGCTGCCCGCTGGGTGGCGCTGGGTGAAAATTGGCGAGGTGTGCGAGGAACAAACCGGCAGTCGTGATCCACGTTGCCAACCGAGCAAGCCTTTTCGTTACGTTGACATAACCAGCGTGGACAACAAGACGAAGCGTATCGTCGAACCGAAAAAGCTGTTGGGGAAAGACGCGCCCAGCCGCGCGCGCCAAGTGATTCACGCTGGTGATGTAATTTTAGCGACTACTAGGCCAAATCTAAACGCTGTCGCCATAGTCCCCGCCGAACTTGATAATGAGATATGTAGCACCGGCTTTTGTGTGCTTCGCGCCCAGAATAATTTGGACTCGGAGTTTCTGTTCGCTTTCACACAGAGCACAGAGTTTGTGCAATGTCTATCAGATTTGGTCAAAGGCGCTTTGTATCCCGGGATAAATGATAAGCAAGTGCGCGATCAGATTATTTTGCTCCCACCATTGCCGGAGCAGCGACGGATTGCGGCGATATTGCTTGAGCAAATGGCGGCGGTGGCGGCGGCACGGCGTAGCGCCGAAGAACAACTCGCCGCCGCCGATGCCTTGCCCGCCGCCTACCTCCGCACCGTCTTCAACAGCCTCGCAGCTCAAGCATGGCCGAAGAAACGAATAGATGAAGTCACAGAAACACGCAGCGGATCAACGCCAGCACGAGGCCGTAAAGAGTTTTTCAGCGGGGCAGTTCCTTGGATCAAAACGGGCGAACTGCATGACGGTTTGATTGACGACTCCGAAGAGCACGTGACGGATGCTGCACTGCGAGAATGCTCGTTGCCGCTTCTTCCAGCCGGAACTTTGCTGGTTGCAATGTATGGTCAGGGACAAACGCGAGGGCGCACCGGTGTTTTGCGACGACCTGCAACAACAAACCAAGCATGTTTTGCCATCCTTCCGCACGCTGACGTTTTTGATTCTACATTTCTTCAGTTTTGGTTTCGCCATAATTACGGCCGTTTGAGGCAAGAGACTGAAGGGCGTGGCGGCAATCAGCCGAACCTCAACGGTATTTTCCTGCGAGGGCAGCAAATCCCTCTGCCGCACAAAACTGACCAACTGCGCATCGCTGCGCAATTGCGCGAACAGATGGCGGTGGTTGAGAATTTGCGGCAACCGCTGGCGGAGCAGTTGGCGGCCATCGAGATGCTGCCGGCGGCGCTGCTGCGCCGGGCGTTCAACGGAGAATTGTAGGGGCTACGGCCTGGCGACGAGTGCCTTCACTTCAGCGGAGACAATGGCGCTTGCGTGAATGGCCTTGCGCAGGGCTTTGCGCAAGGCCGCAGGCAAATCCTTGTCGAAGTAATGAATTTCTTTGCGAACGAATCGCGCGTTGAATTCGGCAAGCGGGATTTGTTTGAGGTCGTTGCAATCTACAATGGACGGTTCTGTCAGCACGTCGAAGATGCCCGGCCCAAGTTCCACGAGAGTTTCGGGACAGGCTTTGCGGCGTAGTTTCACGTCGGCCACTTTCGATGTGACGACGGAGAGCAGGAGCACTTGCTGGGTGAGTGGGGCGGAATTGACGACAATGAAATAGTGCGGTTTTGGCGAAGTGATGTGCCGATCCTCGAAATAGTAGATGCTCCCTTCGCGAAGGGAGAGCCGGAGTTTGGAATCAATGCCTGCTCCGGCCAAGGTTTAACTCCAGCGTTGGTCGAAGGCTTGGCGCTCAAGGAACAACGCGCGCGCGACTTCGCGTTCTTTGGCCGTGAGGGCGTGGCAGGGATTGAAGCCGGCGTCCGGCTCGGCAAAAAAGTCGGCATAGTCCATTTTGACGCGGCGGCGTCCGTCGTGCCCCAAAGCGCGCTCGTGGCGTTTCCATTCGGGATAATGATGGGTGATATTGCGGAGTTGATACTTGAAATAGTAACCGAAGTTTTCCCACGCGAACGTCAGCGCTTCAAGGTCGCTTTCGGACAGCACGGATTTATCAACGTCAGCAATGGATGCGAAATCGTAGTCGCTCTTATTTTTCAGGAATTTGTGGGCATAGCTCCGCGCGGGCGCGGGCAGTAGGTCGTGATCTTCGGCAACTTGTTTAGCCTCGGAAGCGACCGGGCCATGGTTCATGGCAAAATACGAGCATTCGCTTACGGGGCGCCCATATTTGCGGAGATGGTAACGGTCGGCAAAAAACAGGAGTTTGAGCGCCTTGAGCTTATTGATGGACCCGCCGGATTGCCGGGCCAGAAAATTCAAGGCTTGCGTCGCTTTGCGATAGGTAAGCGGCAGATTCATAACAGTAATATAGCACGAAAAAGACCAGAAGACAGGCGGAGCATGCCGGTGTTTTATGTTCCCGTCAACGACTTTTTTCATTATCTTCCACCCCCATGACAGCCTCCTCTCAAAAGTCTAAACCCAGCGGAAAGGGCAGACGTCACGCCACGCAGCAATCGGTCAACAGCGCGGTCAAGGCGATCTGCGACATTATGCGGCGCTCGAACTGCGCCGGGGCGTTGCAGTACGTGCCGGAGCTGACGTGGATCTTGTTCCTACGCATCCTCGACGAGCGCGAGATGCACGAGGCGGAGGCGGCCGCGGCGGTCAAGGTGCGGTTTGCGCCATCGCTCAAGGCCCCTTATCGCTGGCAGGATTGGGCCGCGCCGCCAATGGGAGGGTCGCCGTCCTCGGCGACCGAGACAAACCCACGAGACGAAACCTCAATGGGAGGGTCGCCGTCCCCGGCGACCGCGGGAGGGACATCGTCCACGGTGTCCTCTTCGGACGGCGTGGACGCCGTCCCTCCCATGGAACCAAGACGGACGGCGGGGATGCCGTCCCTCCCGAGGGTCCCTCCCAAGGGTCAGGGCTGGAAACGGAAAGAATTGCAGGACGGCGCGCTGGGCGCGTTCATCGGCTTCGTCAATGGCGCGTTGATCCCGCATTTGAAGGCCCTGCGCGACCAGCCGAACGCGACGCCGCGCCAGAAGGTCATGAGCGAAATCTTCAGCGGCGTGGAGCGCACCCGGATCGATACTGAGCGCAACCTGCTGGACGTACTCGATAAGGTGCACGAAATCAGCGCCGAGACGGTGGATCCGACGCACGTTTTTACCGTATCGCAGGTCTATGAGGGCTTGTTGCTCAAGATGGGCGAGAAGGGCAACGACGGGGGCCAGTTCTTCACCCCGCGCGAGATCATCCGGGCGATGGTGCGGGTGATTGACCCGCAAATCGGCGAGACGGTCTATGATCCCGGCTGCGGCACTGGCGGCTTTCTGGCGCAGGCGTTTGAGCACATGGCCGGCCGGAACAACGAGAAGATCAAGCGGCCCGACCAACTGGAAACGATCAAGCGGCAGACGTTCTATGGGCGCGAAAAGGATAATGCCACCTATCCGATCGCGTTGGCCAACCTGGTGCTGCACAACATTGACGAGCCGCACATCTGGCACGGCAACACGCTGACGGGCGCAGAAACCTATGGCGGGCTGTTCACCGATGCACCGGCGCTATACAACGTGGTGCTGATGAATCCGCCTTTCGGCGGCAAGGAAGGCAAGGAAGCGCAGACTAAGTTCACCTATAAGACCGGCGCTACGCAGGTGCTTTTCCTGCAACACGTCCTCGACAGCCTCAAGCCTGGTGGCCGATGCGGCATCGTGCTCGACGAGGGCGTGCTGTTCAGGACAAACGAGACGGCGTTTGTGCAGACCAAGCGGAAGCTGCTGGACGATTGCAACCTCTGGTGCATCGTCAGCCTGCCGGGTGGCGTCTTCACCGCCGCCGGCGCCGGCGTGAAGACCAATCTGCTGTTCTTTGTCAAAGGCCAGCAGACCGAAAAGATTTGGTACTACGATTTGTCCGACCTGAAGACGGGCAAACGCACGCCGTTCACCATCGCCCATTTTGAGGAATTCTTCCGCCTGCTGCCACAGCGCAGCGATAGCGCGCATAGTTGGTCCGTGGACATGGTCGCCCGCCGGGACAACGCAAAGCGTGAGGCCGTACCATTCCGCGCCGAGGCCGAGAAGATCACCGCCGCCGCCGAAACGGTGCGCGAACATCTCAAGGCATTGAAAACGGCCAAGCAGGCGGATTCAGCCGCCTATAACGCCCTGACCGAAAAGCTGGGCGCGATAGAGCGCGAGGCCC
>JAPLSZ010000150.1:0-6311 GCA_026398385.1 Kiritimatiellota bacterium
TCCCATAAATCTGTGGAAGAGCAGTTGCTTCCGTTTCCGTGTAAATCCTCCCTTTCCGTGGTAAAATCCCCTTTCAGGTCTCCGGTTTCACCGCATCACCTTCATCGTCTCAAGTTGCCGCCCCTACGTCACGGACCCCTTATGCCGCGCGCCAGATTCCGGTTGATTTTTGCACTATAGGTAGAGGCGTGTGTTGTCCCGCACTACCGTGCAGGGGCGCACGCCCGAAAGGAATATAAGGAGGCGCAAAAATGAAATTCTGTTTTAACCGCGCAAGCGCAGGCGGCCGTAATCAGTTCCCAGGGAGCGAAGAAAAGGGGGCTTCATGACTTCCCCGGAACAAGACGCTGCCAATCAGGCCAACGCCCTGCGCTCCACCGGACCCAAGACGCAGGCCGGCAAGGACCGTGTCTCCCAAAACGCCGTCCAACACGGCCTGCAAGGGCGTTTCCAACTGATCGCCGGGGAAGACCTCTCCGCATACCAGGCGTTTCATGACCATCTGCAGGGCCAGCTCGATCCGCGCGAAGCCTTGGAAGATATGTTCGCCGGGCGCGTCATTGCCGCCGCCTGGCGTCTTCGTCGCATCCTCCGCATGGAAACCGAGATGATTGACAAGGTTCTCGAAAAAGCGCTGCGGGAGAAAAAGAACCATACCTACCATCCGAAGAAAGATCGAGTCGACGTCATCTTCGGCACCGAATTGGCCTCCCCCGAGCACGACTTGAATTCGATTTCTCTGGGCGAGGCCGTCACCCGGCAGATGCAGAACGCCGACGTTATCAACAAGCTCCATCGGTACGAGGCTCACATTGAACGGGGTCTGTACAGGGCCCTCCATGAACTCCAACGCCTCCAGGCTACCCGCCAAGGCCAGGCCGTTCCCGCGCCAATAGTCCTGGATATTACGACCGATCAGGATTCCGGGAAGCAGTCGGCGGAGGACCTTCCTGTGAAATTACCGAACAAAGCCAATTCCGACAGGGGCCCAAGCTCCACAGGCAGCGATGGCGACCACGGAACGGTGGCGGTGGAATCGGGCTGGAGGGCGGGCGGCCCCGACCGCCGTGATCGGAATGGAACGGCGACGGGGCCCGTCGCCCTCCAAAGGAATGAACCAGGGGCGTTAAAATGATGTTTCCAAAAAGGATGATTAGGGATAGTCTGCCCCATGAGAAGTGGCTGTCTAAAGTATGTGCTCCGCCAGTTTGTTGACCGTGCCCTATGAATAATCCGCGTGAACGCAGCCCGGCGGGTCAGCCCGCGGACGGCCCGCCCGACGCGCTCCCCGCCCGCGGGCGGGCTTCCCCGACCCCGGAACGGCTGCGTGTGCTCATGGTGGAGGACGATGCCCCGTATGCCGAGCTGACCCAGCGGCGGCTCGCCCTGTCGCGGGTGGTCGCTTGCGACACCGTCTGGGCCGCGAGCCTGGCCGACGGGCTTCGGCAGCTTGGGACCGCCGCGTTCGATGTCGTGCTGCTGGACCTGAATCTGCCGGACAGCCACGGCCTCGCTACCGTGGCCGCCGTGCAACAGGCGGCGCCCGAAGTCCCCATCGTCGTAATGACCGGAATGGGCGGCGAAGAGCTGGCCCTCGAAGCGTTGAAGAAAGGCGCGCACGACTACCTGCTGAAGGGCGAAGACGACCGGATGCTGCCGCGCGCGCTGCTCTACGCGGTCGAACGTTGCCGGACCCAGACCGAGCTGCGGACGTCCCGGCAGGAGCTCCAGTCCGCCCGGATGCACCTGCTGCAAATCGAGAAGATGGACGCCATCGGCCGCCTCGCCATGGGGATCGCCCACGAAATCAGAAACCCGCTGGCGACCATTCAAATGGGGATTGACGGGCTCCAGGCCGGCCCGCGGGCGGCTGACCAGGAAGACGGTGAGACGCTGCGGGACATGGCTGCGTCGGTCGAGGAGGTGCTCGCCTTGACCACCAACCTGCTGAATTTCTGCGTGCCCGCGGAACTCCATCTGGTGAAAACCGATCCGAACGCCGTCCTCCAGGACATTCTGCCCATGGTCCGGCATGACCTTGAAAAGCACAAGATCCGGATGGACCTGTGCCTGGCGGAGGAACTGCCGCCGATTCTGCTGGACCGGAAAAGAATCCAGCAGGTGTTGCTGAACCTGATCATCAACGCCATGGACGCGATGCCCGGCGGCGGCCGGCTGACCATTACGTCGGCGCGGCGCGCGCTCCCCGCGGATGACCCGGGCCGCGGCCGGCGGGACCGCCTGCCGGCCGGGGCCGCCGGGGTCGTGTTGGAGCGGCAGGACACGGGCCCGGGCATCCCTGCGGAGTCCGCGGCGAAGATCTTCGAACCCTTTTTTACCGCCCGCGGTCCGGGCAGCGGACTGGGCCTCGGCCTGGCCATCGCCAAGAACATCGTGGATCTGCATGGTGGAAGAATCGAAGTGCAAAACCAAACGCAGGGCGGAGTCCGGGCCACGCTCTGGCTCCCCTGCGACGGAGGATACCCATGAACCAGGCCATAGACCCCGCCGCGCCACAGCCGCAGCCGCCACGGATCAGGATCCTCATGGTGGATGACGAGGAGAAGCTCACCCGCCTCACCAAGCTCAATCTGGAGCGCGAGGGGCGCTACGAGGTGCGCACCGAGAACCGGGCGCAAGCGGCCGCCGCCGCCGCGCGCGCCTTCCAGCCGGACCTGGTGCTGCTGGACGTGGTGATGCCGGACGGCGACGGCGGCCAGGCGGCGGCCGATATCCGGGCATTGCCCGGAATGCAGAATGTCCCCATCATCTTCCTGACGGCGACGGTCAAATCCGCGGAAGTGGATGCCCATGCCGGCCTGATCGGCGGCCAGCATTTCATGGCCAAGCCGGTGAAAATCGAGGACCTGATCGCCTGCATCGAGAAGCACACCCGGCCGCGGACATAATAAAGTCAAATTTGGCAGGGAACTGCGACTGCCTGATGGGGAACATTAACGGGAGGATTCAGCATGCCGGACGATGAAAACAGGGCCTGGGTGTTCATCCTGACGGATCAGTACCGGATCAGGGGACAGATTGCCCTGCTGCCGGGCGTCCGCCTGACCGATTATATGTGCGCAGCCAAGCTCTTTATCGCGGTGCTCGACGTCGAGGTGGAGGATCTGCAAGGCCGGCGCCTGTTGCAGGCCGCCTTTCTGAACGTCCATCGCGACCACATCCGGCTGATTGCACCAGCCGACCTGGCGGTGGTTGCGCCGCGGGACGCGGCCGCCCGGGAGTCGTGACATGGCCGAAATTGACGGATTGATTCGACAACTGGTGGAGGCCGGGGGCAGCGACCTGCATCTGTCGCCCCAGCGCTGTCCGCGCATCCGCAAGAGCGGTGACATTGCCGAACTGGCGCAGCCGGTCATGTCGGCGGAGGACACCCGCCGCGTCATCTTCGAGATCATGCCGGAACGCTGTCGCCAGGAATTCGAGGAGCGGAATGACGCCGACTTTTCCTACGAAATCCCCGGCCTGGCCCGGTTGCGGGTGAATGCGTTCCGGGACCGGTTTGGCCCCGGCGCGGTGCTGCGCGCAATTCCATCCAAGGTCATCACGGTGGAGGAGCTGCAACTGCCGGCCGTGATCCCAGCCCTGTGCGCGCTGCCCAAGGGGCTGGTCATCGTCACCGGGCCGACCGGCTGCGGCAAGAGCACCACCCTGGCGGCCATGATTGATTACATCAACCGGACGCGCACGGGTCACATCATCACCATCGAGGATCCGATCGAATTCGTGCACGAGGACAAGCGCTGCCTGGTGAACCAGCGCGAAGTTGCCACGCACACGCGGAGCTTTGCCGCCGCCTTGCGCGCCGCGCTGCGCGAGGATCCCAACATTGTCTTGCTGGGCGAAATGCGCGACCTGGAAACCATGGAAATCGTGGAACGCATCGTCAACGCGTTTCCGGCCGACCGCCAGAACCAGATTCGCGCCATGCTGGCCAGTTCGCTCAAGGGCGTCATCGCGCAGACGCTGTGCCGGCGAAAAAGGGGCGGGCGGGTGGCCGCCCTGGAAATCCTGGTGGTGGACTGGGGTGTCGCCGCCTTGATCCGCGACGCCAAGACGTTCCAGATTCCCTCCGCCATGCAGGTGGGCCGCCATGCGGGCATGTGCACCTTGAACGACTCCCTGCTGGCGTTGGTGCAGGCGGATCTCATCACGCCCGAGGAAGCCTACGCCAACACCCTGGACCGGGAGGATCTGTCGGCCAAAATGAAGAAGATCGGCCTGTTGCCGCCGGAGCTCGGCCGCCGGTAATTTGACCGCCCGCGCCCAAGCGCCTGAATGAGGAACCGTGAACGAGAACGAAATCAACGAACTCCGGGAAATTTACCGCGCGTGGTCCGTGGAGCGGCTGGCCGAAGTGCTGGAGCAGCGGCGGATGTACAGCAGGGAGGCCGTCGGGATTGCCTTGGAGACCCTGCATGCGCGGGCGGCGCCTGAGCCGCTGCAGGCGTTGATGGCGGCCGTCGAACAGGAACGCCGGCTGGGCCGGGCGGCGCCCCAGGCGCCCGTCCGGAAAAAGCCCTTGGCGACCAACCTCCTGCTGGGCCTCTTCGGGATGGTGTCGGCCGTGGCCGGCGTGCTCAGCGGGCTCGTCCTGCTGGTGCTGGCCTACCGGAGCATTTTTGTCGCGACCGACCACGCGGACTCGTTCCTGGGCGTCGTCATGATGATCGGCTCCCTGGCCGTCCTCTGGGCCTCCTACAATTTCTTCCTGTGGAGCCGGGGTTTCTTCCGCGCCCCCGCGCCATGAACACCTTCCTGGAACTGGTGCGGCAGCGGCAGAGCGTGCGGCGGTATGACCCGACGCGGCCGGTGGCGCGCGCGGCGATTGAGCGCTGCCTCGAGGCGGCGCGGCTGGCGCCCTCGGCCTGCAATTCGCAGCCCTGGCAGTTCATCGTGGTGGCTGAGCCGGCGGCGAAAAACCGCCTGGCGGCGGCGGCGTTCGGCGGGGTGTTTGCGACGAATAAGTTCGCGGCGGTCGCGCCGGTGCTGATCGTGGTGTTGCGTGAAAAGTCCACGTTCACGGCTCAACTCGGCGGCTGGGTGCGTGGACTGCCGTACAACCTGATTGACCTGGGCATTGCCTGCGAACATCTTGTGCTGCAGGCGGCGGAGGAGGGGTTGGGCACTTGCTGGCTTGGCTGGTTCGACGGGCGGGCGGTGCGGAAAGCGCTGAACCTGCCGCGCAGCGCGCAGCCGGACATCATCATCGCCTTGGGCTATGCGGCGAGCGGCGACGTGCGCGCTAAGAACCGGAAACCGCCCGCGGAGGTCTGGCGCTATGCGCCGCCGGCGGCGAAATAAATTGAAGTTTAACCGCGAAAGAGCCTAGCGCGGCAGAGCCGCAATCAAAGAATATTTGGACAGGATTAACAGGATTTTCAGAAAGATGGTTAGTTTATGGACGGATAGGCTGGCACGGTGACAGTTTTCAATCCTGTAGAATCCGTGCCTGCCATGAGCCTTGTCGAATGGTTAATCCTGTCAAAATTATTCGCCGGAAAACAAGATTTGGAACATTAGCAATGCAAAGGTTGCAACCCATGACACTTAGTCCCACACTTAATCGTTTACACTGGAGCGGCGACGGCTGGGCGGTAAAGGGCGGCCGCAAAAGCAGAGGGCAGAGGGCAGAAGCCGATGGACCCTGAGATGAAACCGGAAGCTGGCCGGCGGCGCCCGCTGCGTTTGCGGGCGGCGATGACGTGGCTGGTGCTGCGTGAGACGGTCAAGGCGTTTGTCGCGAACAACAACCTCGAGACGGCGGCCACGCTGGCCTATTACGGCTTTCTGGCCCTGATGCCGCTGCTGCTGCTGGTGATTTATTTCCTCGGCGTCGTCCTGAAATCATCGGAATCCGTCCAGGACGGCATGCGGGAATTGACCAACAACCTGTTTCCGGCCTTCAGCCAGTCCATGCTCGACGACCTGCTCAAGCTCGCCCGCGGCAAGACGTGGGGCGTGCTCAGCCTGGTGCTGCTGGTCTGGTCCATGACGCCGCTGGCCGGCGGGATGCGCAGCGCGTACCGGCGCATCTTCAAGCCCGAGCGCGCCTTGAATTTCCTGCTGGGCAAGCTGCGCGATCTCGGCGCCGTGGTGGCGCTGCTGCTGCTGCTGGTCTTCCTGGTGGCCAGCAACACGCTGTATTCTGCGAAAAACATCGCGCTGCTGTCGGCGCACCCGGTGGTCATGGCGGCGATCAGGAATGGCGGCCTGTTCCTGCTGACCATCGCGGCGTTGATGCTGTTCGCGTTGGTCTTCGCGCCGGTGCGCCTGCGCTGGTCGCTGCTGCT
>JAPLSZ010000150.1:6323-8374 GCA_026398385.1 Kiritimatiellota bacterium
CTGGCGGTCATGCGACCGCTGTTCGAGCTGCTCCTGCGCTTCAATCCGAGCTACGGCTATGCCTTCGGCTCGCTCAAGGCGATTTTCCTGCTGATCATCTGGGTGTATTACACCTTTGCCGCGCTGCTCTTCGGCGCGGAGGTCATGGCCGCAGCCTGGCGCCGCGAGACGCTGGTGCTGCGCGGTTTGTTCGGCGAGACGGGCGCGCGCGATGGCGTGGCCGCGGGGCTGCTCGACCGGTTCGCGCAGGAACTGCCGGCGGGCCGGGTCATTTTCCGCGAGGGCGATCCGGACGGCGCGATGTTCTACCTGCTCAGCGGCGCGGTGGCGCTGACGAAAAACGGCCAGGCCTTGCGCACGATGCAGGCCGGGGAATACTTCGGCGAGATGTCCATGCTGCTGGGCCTGCCGCGCACGGCCACCGCGACCGTCGCCGGCGCGGCGGCGCGGGTGGTGCCGATCAACCGCGGCAACTTCGACACGATCCTGCGCGAGAACCCGGGCGTCGTCAAAAAAATCCTGAAGGAAATGGCCCTGCGCCTCAAGGCCACCAGCGAGCAATTGCGCGGGCCTTAAACAGCCGCCGCCTTCCAGGCCACGGCGGTTTAATACCGGTAGTGATCCGGCTTGAAGGGGCCCTGCACGGGGAGGCCGAGGTATTGGGCCTGCGGGCGGGTGAGTTGCTCCAGCCGGACGCCGAGCTTGCCGAGATGCAGGCGGGCGACCTTTTCGTCCAGCAGCTTGGGCAGGGTATAGACGCCGACCGGATATTTGTCGGGCCGGGTGTAGAGCTCGATCTGCGCCAGGGTCTGGTTGGTGAAGCTGTTGGACATGACGAAGCTGGGGTGGCCCGTGGCGCAGCCGAGGTTGACCAGCCGGCCCTCGGCCAGCAGCAGCAGGCTCCGGCCGCCGGGCCGGTCAATGCGGTGCACCTGCGGTTTGATCTCGGTCCACGGATACTTCCGCATCGGCTCCACCTGGATTTCACTGTCGAAATGGCCGATGTTACAGACGATGGCGAGGTGCTTCATCTGCCGCATGTGCCGCGCGGTGATCACGTCGCAGCAGCCGGTGGCGGTGACGAAGATGTCGCCGATTTTGCACGCCTCGTCCATGGTCATGACTTCGTAGCCTTCCATGGCGGCCTGCAGGGCGCAGATGGGGTCAATCTCGGTGACAATCACGCGGGCGCATTGGCCGCGCAGGCTCTGGCAGGAGCCCTTGCCGACGTCGCCATAGCCGGCGACGACGGCGATCTTGCCGGCGATCATGACATCCGTCGCGCGCATGATGCCGTCTACCAGCGAGTGGCGGCAGCCGTAGATATTGTCGAACTTGGACTTGGTGACCGCATCGTTGACGTTGAACGCCGGGAACAGCAGCTCGCCGCGCTGCTGCATCTGGTACAAGCGGTGGACGCCGGTGGTGGTTTCCTCGCTGACGCCGCGGATCTCCCGGACGATGCGGTGAAAGCGGCCCGAATCGCGCCGGAGCGCCTTTTTGAGCTGGGCCAGCAGGATGGTTTCTTCGGGGCTCGTCGGACGGCGGTCCAGGACCGTGGGGTCGTTCTCGGCCTGGTAGCCGAGGTGGACGAACAGCGTCGCGTCGCCGCCGTCGTCGAGGATCATGTTCGGCCCGCGGCCGCCGCCCCAATCGAGGATGCGGTCGGTATATTCCCAATACTCCTCCAGCGTCTCGCCCTTGCAGGCGAAGACGGGCGTGCCGGTGGCGGCGATGGCGGCGGCGGCATGGTCCTGGGTGGAGAAAATGTTGCAACTGGCCCAGCGCACGCGGGCGCCCAGGCGCTGCAGCGTCTCGATCAGCACCGCCGTCTGGATGGTCATGTGCAGGGAGCCGGTGATCCGCGCGCCCCGCAGCGGCTGCTGCGGGCCGAACTCCGCGCGCGTGGCCATCAGGCCGGGCATCTCGAATTCCGCCAGGGTGATCTCCTTGCGGCCGTAGCCGGCCAGCGCGAGATCACGGACGGCACAATCGCCCCGGCGGGCGGGTTTCTTTTTCATGGGGCACGACTCCTGTTGCACGGCACGGGC
>JAPLSZ010000150.1:8428-17361 GCA_026398385.1 Kiritimatiellota bacterium
AAGCGCGGTCGCCTTCCTTCCACTTGCCGGTTTTACGGAGGATATCGACGCGCTCAAAGCGTTTGAGCACGTTGCGTTTGGCCGAAATCTTATTGGCCGACTTCAAACTCGAGTGCATTGACATGGCGGTTGTACTCCTGTCCCCTTATCTGCCGCTGCCCATCAGCGGGGCGGTAAATATAGCGGACGCGCCGGAAAAGTCAACGCAGTTGCAGCACGCGCGGCGTGGCGCGCCAGCCCCGGAGGGACCGGCAATGTTCCAGAAAGGCGCGGCAGAAGTCCTCCGCTTCCCGCGGCGCAGGCCAGGCCTTCAAAGCCAGGGACCCCCGGCCGGCCGTATCGTCCCACAGGCCGGCCGCGGCCGTCAGCATGCCCCGCAGGCCACACAGGCAAAACAGGGCCATCTGGCCCGCGGTGTCGTGCGTCAGGCGGCTGAAATCCAGCGCCCAGACCAGGTCTTCCGGCTGGTGCCGCCAGCGGACTGGCCGCAGCACGCGCGCTTCCAGCAGGAAGCCGAGGCGCGGATCGAAGGCGCTTTGTTCCAGGGCGCGGCGCGTGTCCGCGTCGGGCGCGCCGGCCGGCAGCAGCCCGGCCGCCACCGCGTGCGCCGCCGCGCGTTCGCCCACGCTCCACAGCGCCCGCGCCATGTGCCAGGCGGGCGTGACGGTTTCCCGCCCGGCGTCCGCGCCAAACTCGATCACGGCCTGCAGCACCGCGTCGAGCACCTCCGCCGGCAGACCCAGCGCGGCGCTGGCGGTGGCGAGCAGGTCCTCCGGCAGGCCGGCCGCGCGGTCCGGCGGCGTCGCGGCGTTGGTGCCGTTCCAGATCATTGCCGTCCGATCAGCCCTTCCACTTCACTCAGGAACTGGTTCACGTCGCGGAACCGGCGATAGACCGAGGCGAAGCGGACATAGGCCACCTCATCCAGCTTTTCCAGCCGATCCATGACCTTGCGGCCGATGGTGGTGGAGGAAACCTCGCGATCATACTCGCTTTCCAGTTCGGTGATCACGGCGTCCACCAGGCCTTCGATCTGCTGTGCGCTGATGGGGCGTTTCTCGCAGGCCACTTCCATGCCGTGCATGAGCTTCTTGCGATCGAACTCTTCGTGGCGCCCGTCGCGCTTGATGACGCGCAGCGCGGCTTTGACGACCTCTTCGTAGGTGGTAAAGCGATAACCGCAGGCGATGCAGACACGGCGGCGGCGGATTACGTCGCCGTTGCGGACCGCACGGCTGTCAATGACCTTGTCATTCACATGCTCACATTTCGGACAACGCATGTTCCCTCCCGCGTCCGCCGCCGCTAATGGTGTATACCTAAAAACTACCCACTACCGCTGGCGGTGTCAAGCCTCCCGCCACGACTTCACCCAGTTCATCGCTTGATATCCTTTTATTGACCGAGCCTTTTATTAGGGCACAGTACGCACCTCGGCATCGGCGCGCATCAGGACCGAATGCGATTCACCATGAAAGTGGAGCGGGAGAAGGGGTTCGAACCCTCGACATTCAGCTTGGGAAGCTGACGCTCTACCAACTGAGCTACTCCCGCCTGCGACGGACAGAATTTACACCGAGCGACCGCATTTGTCCATCTTCCGGCCGAGCGCCAGAGCCCCGGATACCACCGGAAGCCGCCCGCCTTACCATTTTAGTCCGGCGAAGACCACGGGACCGGAGAGCCGGATGTCCACATCCACGGGATACTGGGCATAGGTACCCTGGGCCTGCAGGTACCGCCAGCCGGCGCCGGCAAAGAACGGATCGAAGCGCAGTAAGGCGGAGCCTTCGAGCTCGATGAATTTCGCGGTGATATTCCCAAAATCCCATTTAAACCCGGTGACCGATCCGCGCAGGTTTAAAATCGGTATCGGGGAGACTTCCAGAAACGCGCCGACAATCGGCATGCCGGTCTGCACGCCCCTTTCCGTGCTGCCGACCAGCGTGGAGGACGCCTGGGCGTTGAACGCCATGTATTGCCCCCCCACCAGGAAGCCGCCGTGCACCATGTCGGATCCGAAGTTGAGCCGGACAAAGCCGCGCAGGAAGGTCGACTCCAGCCGTGACTTTACATCGGCGTCCACGGGGTACTCGCGGTCGCTGAACTTGATCACGCGGTGGATGTTGTTTTCCGCGGACATGCTGAAACGGAAATACTCGGCGCCAACCTGGAACATGTCGCCGAAGATCAGCCGCGCCCCGGGCACGCCGACCTGGCTGCCATACCCCAGGTCGCCTTGCAAATCCACTGCCGTGCCGGCCAAGCCGTCAATCCCGACGGCGGCCGTGCCGGACGGCGTCATGAACCAGTAATAGCCCTCGATTTCCACGATAGCCCGGGCAACGGGCGCGGCGCAACCCATGAACACCAGCAACAAGACCAGCCGTTTTTTCATCCGTTCCATCCCCTTCGTGTGCAACGAACGGGTACACGATAGGCGTTCGCCGGCCGGTAATCAACTTGATTTCTCGCCGTCGGCGCGGTTTACTGTGCACCGCCGCCGCGCGGCGGATGAGAGGCCGCACCGACATGTTGAAGCCGGTTTCGAATAAAATTGATTTTCCGGGGCTGGAGCGCGAGATCCTGCGGTTCTGGAAAGAGCAGCAGACGTTCCGGCAATCGCTGGAGCTGCGCCGGGACGCGCCGGAGTTCGTGTTCTACGACGGCCCGCCCTTCGCCACCGGCCTGCCCCACTACGGCCACCTGCTGGCCAGCATGATCAAGGATATTGTGCCGCGCTATCAGACCATGCGTGGCAACTACGTCGAGCGCCGTTTCGGCTGGGATTGTCACGGGCTGCCGGTGGAATACGAGATGGAGCAGGAACTCCAGATCAGCGGCAAGCGCCAGATCGAGGAACTCGGCGTCGGCGTCTTCAACGAAAAATGCCGCGGCATCGTGCTGCGGTATGCCCGCGAATGGCGCGAGCTCGTCACGCGCATGGGCCGCTGGGTGGATTTCGATCACGACTACAAGACCATGGACCTCCCGTTCATGGAATCCATCTGGTGGGTTTTCCAGTCGTTGTGGAAAAAGGACTTGATCTACGAAGGTAACAAGATCCTGCCCTATTGCCCGCGCTGCGCCACGCCACTCTCGAATTTCGAAACCAATCAGGGTAACGCGGAGGTGCAGGACCCGGCCATCACGATCCGCTTTGCCGTGGACGGCCAGCCGCACACCTGCATTCTGGCTTGGACGACCACCCCCTGGACCCTGCCCTCGAATCTCGCGCTGGCCGTCGGCGCCGACATCATGTACCTCAAGGTGCGGGACGGCGACCACATCCACATCCTGGCCAAGGACCGCTTTCCGGCCTACTACCCCCAACCGGAGCGGGTGCAGATTTTGGAGGAACTCCCCGGCGCCGCGCTGGTCGGCTGGCGCTATGCGCCGCTGTTTCCTTACTTCGCCGCCTACAAGGCGGCGCACGGCGCCTTTCGCGTCACCGCCGCCGACTTCGTCACCACGGCGGATGGCACGGGCGTGGTACACATCGCGCCGGGCTTCGGCGAAGACGACTGCCGCCTCGGACAGGCCAAAGGCCTGCCGGCGCTCTGCCCGGTGGACGACGAGGGCTGTTTCACCAGCGCCGTGGGGGATTATGCCGGGCGCCCGGTCAAGGAAACCGACAAGGACATCATCCACCGGCTCAAGACCGAGGGCCGGCTGTTCCACCAGGGCACCATCCAGCACAGCTATCCGCACTGCTGGCGGTGCGACGCGCCGCTGATTTACCGCGCCGTGTCGACCTGGTTTCTCCGCGTGGAGCAGCTCAAGGACCGTCTGCTGGCGGCCAACGCGCAAACCCGCTGGATGCCAGAACACCTGCGGGACGGCCGGTTCGGCAACTGGCTGGAGGGCGCGCGCGACTGGGCGATCAGCCGCAACCGCTACTGGGGCACGCCGCTGCCCATCTGGCGCACCGCCGACGGCCGGGAAACCGTCTGCGTCGGCTCGCTGGCCGAATTGGAAAAGCTCTCCGGCCGGAAGCTCACCGACCTGCACAAGCACTTGGTGGACCCGCTCACCTGGATCGCGCCGGGCGGCGGCGAAATGCGCCGCGTGCCGCAGGTGCTGGACTGCTGGTTCGAGAGCGGCGCCATGCCCTACGCCCAGCAGCACTATCCCTTCGAAAACAAGGCCCGGTTCGAGGGCCATTTCCCGGCGGACTTCATTGCCGAGGGCCTCGATCAGACCCGCGGCTGGTTTTACACGCTGCTGGTGCTCTCCACGGCGCTGTTCGACCGCCCGGCGTTCAAGAACGTCATTGTCAACGGACTCGTGCTCGCCGCCGACGGGCGCAAGATGTCCAAGCGGCTGAAAAACTATCCCGACCCGGCGCACCTGCTCGACACCCACGGCGCCGACGCGCTGCGGCTGTACCTGATCCATTCGCCGGTGGTCCGCGCCGAGGATCTGCGCTTTTCCGAGGACGGCGTCAAACAGTGCCTGCGCGACTTTCTCATTCCGCTCTGGAACGCCTACAGCTTTTTCGTAACCTACGCGCGTGTGGACGGGTGGCAGTCCGAAGACAGCGCTCAGCGGTCAGCGATTAACAGTCGGCCTGAAATTTACGAAAATCAAAAATCTGATATCATTAATAATAAATTTCTGCTGGACCGCTGGGTGCTCAGCGCGCTGGAGCGCCTGACGCAGGAGGTCACTACGGCGATGGATGCCTATGACCTGCAGCAGGCCGTGCGGCCGTTTGTCCGCTTCATCGAAGACCTGACCAACTGGTACATCCGCCGCAGCCGCCGCCGCTTCTGGAAGAGCAGCGACGACGCCGACAAGGCCCACGCCTATGCCACGCTGTATGAGGTGCTGCTCACGCTCTCCAAGATCGCTGCGCCGTTCGTCCCATTCATCAGCGAGGCGATCTACCGGAACCTGCGCACGCCCAACCTGCCCGAGAGCGTGCACCTGTGCGATTTTCCGCAGGCCGATGTCCGCCGCCGCGATCCGGCGCTGGAGGCGCAGATGGAGGCCGTCATGACGGTGGTGCAACTGGGCCGCGCCATCCGCGCCGAACGCAACCTCAAGGTCCGCCAGCCGCTGGTCGCGGCCCATGTCGTCTGCCGCCACGCCGGCCGCCTGGATCAGATCCGCGCCTTGCAGGAGCTGATTGTGGACGAACTGAACGTCAAAGCCGTGGTTTTCAACCACGACGAAACCGAGCTGGTCAACCTGACGGCCAAGCCGGATTTCAAGAAGCTGGGCCCGCGGCTCGGGTCCAGGGTCAAGCAGGCAGCCGGGCTCATCCAGCAGTGGCCGTCCGCCAAGCTCAACGCCTTGCTGCACGGCGAAAACGTCACGCTGGAGCTCGACGGCCAGACTTTCGAGATCGCCGGCGACGACTTGGCCGTCCAGCGCCAACCGAAGCACGGGCTCGCCGTGGCTTCTGCGGGCGACCTCGTTGTCGCCCTGGAGGTGGACCTGACGGAGGCCCTCATCCGCGAGGGGCTCGCCCGCGAACTGGTCAACCGGATCCAGAGCTTGCGCAAGGACGCCGACCTGGAGGTGACCCGGCGCATCCGCGTCCAGTTCGCCGGCGACGAACAACTCCGGGCCGCGGTGCGGGAACATCAGGAATTCATCCAGGCCGAAACGCTTTGCACGGAACTCCAGTGGAGCGACACTGTCGCGGGCGAAGCCTGCGACCTCAACGGGCACCCGGCCCGCCTGCAGTTGCAGCCGTTGTGAGGTATCCATCGCGCAGCGCTCAAGACGCCCATCGACGCCAGCATGGCGATGGTCGGTGTGATGGCCTTATAGGGCTTGCCGGATTTTTCTTGCACGCGGCAGGTTCGCCGCCTACTTTTTTGATCTCGGAAGGGTGGCAGAGTGGTTTATTGCACCGGTCTTGAAAACCGGAGTGGGTTTACGCTCACCGGGGGTTCGAATCCCTCCCCTTCCGCCATTCGACGCGCCCGCTGCGCGGGCTTGCGCATGGCAGGCCATTTTGAGGCGCCGCGCGCAGAATGCTTTGCGCAGCGCAAAGGGTCCGGTTTCTTTGCCTCTGCACGGCGACGCGACGGTTCATCAAGTCTGCTGTTTAGGGCCAAGGGCACATGGCACTTCTGCGGGGGCATGCGCCGGGGTCACCGATCCCGGCCATTGAGGTTATTTTTACGAACGCCGCGAACGGCACCTCTTTGGCGCCAGCCTGCTGTGAGCGTGTCGAACCCGCCCCGCAGAAGTGCCATGCGCCCCGGGCCAAATAGTGTCGGAAAAAAGTTGACACCGGCGGCGGCGTTAGGTATAGCGTACTACGTTTTACGGAGTACTAGAGATGATCGCCGGCTGGGTGACGCAATTGCGGAAGGGGCTGCTGGAATACTGCGTGCTGACCGTGCTCCGCCGCGGCGAAAGTCATGGCTACGAGCTGGTGCAGGCGCTGCGGCAGATCGAGGCGCTCGCGGTCTCGGAAAGCACGGTCTACCCGATCCTTGCGCGCCTGCGCGCCGACCGGCTGCTGAAGGTGCGCGACGTGCTTTCGGACGCCGGCGGCCCGCCGCGCCGCTGCTACGCGCTCACTGCGCTCGGCCGCGTCCGGCTGGCCGAAATGCACGCCTACCTCGGCGAGCTCAACCGCGCGCTGGATGAATTGCGGCGCGCCACCCCGGGGGATAAATGAACCCCGACTTTCCACTTGGTCTCACACCAAGCCGCCAGCTCGGCTTCCCTGGGGGCGGGGCTTCCAGCCCCGCGCCGGCAACCAAAAACGCAACCGCGTGGCTGGAAGCCCCGCCCACAAAAACCATTTCATTATACAAGTTTTTACCACTACCAGGAGAAATGACATGAAGCTCTCGCCCGTTTTGCTGCAGAAGATCGAGGAATATCTCAACGCCGTCGCGGCGCAACTGGGCCGCCAACCCGCTGCCGCGCGCGGCGAGTTGCTCAGCCAGCTCCGCGAACACATCGCCGACGCGCTCCAGCGCCGCGGCGCCACGCCGACCGCCGCCGATGTCGAGACGGTCCTCGCCGAAATGGATCCACCGGAGAGCTTTGCGGAAGAAGAGATCGGAGATCAGCGGTCAACGGTCAGCGGCCAGCCCGCGGCAATCCACAATCCGCAAGCCGCCATCAACAATTCCTCGAAATGGTTGGTCGTCGCGCTCGTCGCGCTGACGCTGAACGCGTGGGCGGTCTGGAAGCTGACGCACCCGCAGCCGTCGAAATCCACCACGACCGCCACGATCGTCGCGGAAAAGAAACTGCTGGCGCTCAAACTGCTCGCGGTGCAGCAGGTCAATCTGACGCCGGAGCGGGAGCTGACGCTGAAGCTGCGGTTCAATAGCACACCGAACCGGCAGAAACTCAAACAGTTCCTTTTCCTCTATGAAGGCAAGGTTGGCGACGAAAAGCTGGACTTCGATCTCGTAGGGCAGGCGGGCGGCAGCAACGTGCTGGTGCGTGCCGAAAATGTGGATGGCGACAAGGTGCTCGTGGAACTCAAGCCGGGGCTGACGGGCGATAGCGTCACGCCGCTGGTGGATGCGCAGCAGATGGAGCTGGAAATCGCGACGAAGCTGGCGCTGCAGAACATCGAGGCCGAGGCGCCCGCGTTCGGCGATGCGCACATCGAGTGCTCCTTCACCGAGCAGCTCGACGGCAACACGGCCGCGGCGTTCGTGGAAGTCGTGCCGGCGATCAAGTTCAGCGCCGACGCTTCGTGGCGCGCGCTGCGCCTCAATGGCCCCTTCCAGCCGGGCGCGGTCTATACGCTCAAGTTCAAGGCCGGCCTGAAGTCGGAGAACAACCACGCGCTGCTCAAGGATCTCACGCGCACGGTGCAGATTCCAAACCGCGGCAAGGCGGTGACGGTGGCGACCGACGGCCGCTACCTCTCGCCGCGCGGCACGCTCGCGGTGCCGGTCAGCGCGATGAACCTGCGCCGCTGCATCGTCACGCTCGCGCCGGTGCTGCCGCAGAATCTCGTGCAGCTCGCGCTGCGCGACTGCAATCGCACGCGCGGCTACTACAGCAGTCCCAGCGATGCCGCCGATAAGCTCACCGGTGCAGAAGTGGTCGTGACCAACGCCGTCAACGCGCCGCTGAATGCGGAGACGAAATTCTCCGTCAGCCTGCGCGATCTCGCGGGACCGGAGCCGCGCGGACTTTTCCTGCTGACGGTCCACGGCGAGGACGATGCCGGCCAGGTTGATCACCGGCGTTACTACGGCGAACGCAACGAGGATCACCGGCTGCTCGCGGTGACGGACCTCGGCCTCTCGGCGCTGCTCAACGCGGGCGGCGCGACGGTGTGGGTGAACTCGCTGCGCGACGCCCAGCCCGTCGCCGGCGCGGAAGTGATCCTCTACGCCGAGAATAATTCCGAGCTGGCGCGCGCCACGACTGACGCGAGCGGGCTCGTAAAGTTGGCGTTTGCCAGGGGCGCGAAAGCGGCGGTGCCATTCCTCGTCGTCGCGCGCGCCGGCAACGATCTCTCGTTCCTCCCACTGGAGAAGACGGGCGTCACGCAGGCGGGCGAGACCGGCGGTCGCGCCTATCTGGCCGAGGGCTATGAGGCGTTTGTCTTTAGCGATCGCGGCATCTATCGCCCCGGCGAGACCGCGCACTTCAAGGCGCTCGTACGCGACCGCGACCTCGCGGCGCCGCCGGCGTTCCCCGCGCTCTTCCGCATCCTCAAGCCGAACGGGCGCGTGTTCAAGGATCTGCCGGTGCAGCTCGACACCGCCGGCGCGGCGGAGGCGGAGGTTGCGCTGCCGGAATTTCTGCCGACCGGCCGTTACACGGCGCGGCTCGTGCTGCCGGGCACGTTCACGCCGCTGGGCGAGACGGTGGTGATGCTGGAAGATTTTGTGCCGCCGCAGGTACGCGTGGCCGCGGGCGGCCCGGCGGAGCGCGCGCACGCGGGCCAGCCGGTGCTGTTCGATATTCACGCCGAGCATCTCTTCGGC
>JAPLSZ010000182.1:0-1070 GCA_026398385.1 Kiritimatiellota bacterium
GGCGGCCAGACGTGGCGGATGACGACCTACCCGATCCCCAA
The DNA here is from genome assembly GCA_026398385.1 of Kiritimatiellota bacterium. GTDB lineage: Bacteria > Verrucomicrobiota > Kiritimatiellia > CAIQIC01 > CAIQIC01 > CAIQIC01. Next base: position 42 of record JAPLSZ010000182.1, read on the forward strand.
AACGAATGCCGGGGGAGCCAAGATCGCAATCTCCGCCGCATGGAACGGCAGCGTCGAGACGCTCAAGGCCGTGTTCGTCCCCGGCGACAGGCAGACGCCGCGCTACACGCATGACGGCGGGAAGACCTGGCAGGTCTGCAAGACCGCCGCCGGCGCGGACCTGCCGTTCGTTTCGGTTATTGACCATCCCTTCAACTTCGCGCAGTCTGTCGCGGCGGACCGCGTCGAAGGCGACCCGTTCTACATGTACAACCCGTGGTCGGGAACCTTCTGGGTCTCGCGAGACGGCGGCGCGATCTGGACGCAGAAGGACTTTGGCGGGATAAGAGTGCCGGACTATGACTCGTTCTCGCCCTTCTCCATCCAGGCTGCTCCGGGGCTGGCGGGCGAGGTGTGGGCCGCGATGTCGGGCTACGGCATCCGGCGGACCCGCGATTTCGGCGACACCTGGGAGACCCTTCCGGGCGTCGTGAGGATCGGCGCCAACCCGGCCGGCGAACCCGCCAACGGTAGGCCCTGTTCGGTAACGTTCGGCGCACCGGCTCCGGGCAGGCCCTCCGACTTCACCTGGGAGCGTGTGCAGAAGTGGGAATTCGGCGGGATCCGCCCGACCCTATTGCAGGGCAGCCGGCAGGAATACGGGCAGGTGTTCATGGAGGGATCTTGTCACGGCGTCATCTACGGAGAACCGGCGCCGTAAGGGAATCTCTCCTGACGAAGGCGACGAACCGGCGTGATAGGTACGCCGCTGTGGAACAGCACCCTGGACCGGTGGTTTCGGAGCTGGATGAAGGGCGCAGCCCTGTAGCGCAAGGGCCATCGTCTGCACGACCTGCGGCATAGCTGTGCGACGAAGTGGGGCCGCAAATTGGGCGATCTGATAGAGTAACATGAGGCGAGAACGACGAGTGAAGCAACATCGGGGCGTCTCTGTGAGGATCGGTGCGAGGGGTCAGGGCCAGTTGGGGTCGCGGGTCACCGCGCCAGCCAGATGCGCCTGATGCGGACGTGTGTAGGCCTAGTCGTGCC
>JAPLSZ010000182.1:1082-2073 GCA_026398385.1 Kiritimatiellota bacterium
TGCGGACGTGCGTGGGCCTAATCGTGCCCTGTATCCTCAACTCGATGGACCGGAGCTTGCCGCGCCAGGCCGGGCTACTGTGCAGGTCGAAGGTGTATGTGCAGAAGCCATCGGCCATCGGCGCGTCCGGCTCAGGCACGGCCAGGGCGTCGTGGACCTTTTGCCCCGGCTCAGTCGGGGCGAGGAACTGGCCGGCCCCCTCCGAGTACTCGCTGGCCTGCCAGCGCAGGAGGAGCTTGCCCACAGGCCCCCCGCGATCCATGTCCATCTGGATCCTCACCTTGCTGTAGTCGCTCGTGTTCACCCCTGTGGCCGCCGTCAGCGCCGTGTAGCCCGGCCCGTCCATGGTCAGGCTGCCTACGTCGCCCTTCCCTACGGTCAGGCTGCTGATGGCCATCACATCGAGCCACTTCTCGGGCCCCGCGCTGGTGGNGTCCACTCCGTCGTCGCCGGCCACCCTCGCGACAGGTTGGGGGGCAGCTGGTGCCGGTACCTACGCGGCCCGCCGAACTGCCGCGCTATGGCCGTCACGGCGCAGAACGGATCCTCGCTCCCGCCGGCCTGAAGCGCTGCGTAGCCGGGCTCGATCGATGATGACTCGCCCCACTCGTTCCAGGCGCCGAGGCCGACCATGGGCTTGCCGGTCCTCGTCGCGATGGCCGTGCTCGCGGCGTTGTGGTCCACCAACCCGCGGACGGCTGCCAACTGCTTCTCGTAGTCGGACGCCGTCTGGCCGGAGAAGTACAGGTGGCGCGGCTGCCACCAGACCCAGCGGGAGTCGAAGTCCACCGTGACAGCCGGTATGAACTTCATCCCGCACGTGACGGCTGTCTCGAAGCTGGCGGCATGCCGGCCGATCGCGGCATCAACGGCTGGTGCGTAGTCCACCCCGGGCCCCCAGGCGTAGTTGTCGTCGGGCTTGACGATGATGGGCCACCCCGGGCACTGGCGCTCCAGATCGTAGGTCGCGATGGGGTAGAGGCCGGGGAGG
>JAPLSZ010000322.1 GCA_026398385.1 Kiritimatiellota bacterium
AGGCGTTGCTGCTGGGCGGACGGGGCCCGGCTAAGAAATTATGATTCTTGCAAAACCTCTGTTCTGCAAGAGTAGGGTCGTAATGGGTCAGTCACGTAGGGGCGCCGCTGGCCGGCGCCCGCGGGCGTCGCAAGCGACGCCCCTACAGTACCCCCATGTGACTGAGGCCTTACGTAGGGTTCAGGATTTTGATGCCATCGTTTGGTTTTCCGTTTGTTGGGATTCCTGAACCCTGATACCCTGAACCCTGTTTCCTAGCACTTGCAAGGATTTTGCAAGTGCCTCGGTTAATAAGCGCAAGGGAGCTGTAACATGAAACTGGTCAGTGCCGCGCAGATGCGCGAAATGGATCGCCGGGCCATGGAGGAGTTCAACATCTCCGGCGAGGAGTTGATGGACCGGGCCGGCGAGGGGGTCGCGGAGGTCGTGGAACGGTTGGCGGAGGCGGCGGGCTATCAGCACCCCTTCATCCACCTGATCGCCGGCCGCGGCAACAACGGCGGCGATGTGTTTGCGGCGGCGTTTTACCTGGAGCAGCGCGAGTGCGACGTGGAGATCTGGCTGGCCGGCGCCAAAAGCGAAATTCAGGGCGATGCCCTCAAGCACCTCAGCCGCGCCCGCCAGGCCGAGATCCCGCTGGTCGAACTGCCGACCAAGGAGGATTGGGATCAGGCCCGCCCGCTGGGCGCGGACCTCCTCGTGGATGGCGTGCTGGGCATCGGCGCCTCCGGCCCGGCCCGCGGCCCCGCCGTGGGCGCCATCCAATACATCAATGCCTGCTCCCGCGCGGCGCTGGTGGTGGCCCTGGACGTGCCGTCGGGACTCGATGCCGACACCGGCCTGGCGGAGGGCGAGGTCGTGGTGGCCGATGTCACCGCCACGATCGGCTTGCCCAAACTGGGGCTGGTGGAACCGTCCGCCCTGGAATACGTCGGCGCGGTGGAGGTCGTGGACATTGGCATCCCGGCCGGGCTGGTGGCCGAACTCGTCAGCGACAGCGACCGGGAATTGATCTATCGCGCGGATTTCCAATTACTGCTGCCGCGCCGCGCGCGGGTGGCGCACAAGGGCCGGTTCGGGCATGTGCTGCTGATCGGCGGGGCGCGCGGCTATGCCGGCGCCATCGCGCTGGCGGCCCGCGCCGCCAGCCGCGCCGGCGCGGGACTCGTCACCGTGGTCACCCCGGCCGGCATCGCGCCGATCGTGGCTGGCGCCGCGCTCGAAGGCATGATCTGCGGCGCGGCCGAAACCGGGACCGGATCCCTGAGCGCCGACACCTGGAAAGAATTCTGCGAGCCGCTGGCCGAGGAGCTGGCCGCCGTGCTGCTGGGGCCGGGCCTGACGCGGAATGCGGAGAGCTTAGAGCTGGTGCGCAACGTGCTGCGCGCCTGCAAGGCGCCGCTGGTGCTCGATGCCGATGCCCTCGCCGTGCTTGCCGGTCAGCCGGAATGGCTGGGCCGGGCGCGCTGCCCGGTCGTGATCACGCCGCATCCCGGGGAAATGGCCGCGCTGTTCGATCAAACGGTGGAGAAAGTTCAGGCCGGCCGCTGCGGCATGGCGATCGCCGCCGCCAAATTCTGCAACGCCACGGTGGTGCTCAAGGGCGCGGGGACGGTGGTCGCGCAGACGGGCCGGCCGACGGCCATCAACCTCACCGGCAATCCCGGCATGGCCACCGGCGGCGCCGGCGATGTGCTCGCCGGAATTCTGACCGCGCTGCTCGGCCAGGGCCTGGCGCCCTACGACGCCGCGCGCCTGGCCGTCTATCTGCACGGCCGCGCCGGCGACATGGTCGCCTGGCGCAAGTCCCAGGCCGGCCTCATCGCCGGCGACCTGGTGGACGAGCTGCCTTTCGCCTTCCGCGATATCGCCACGCGCTGAAATCCGCCGGCCACCACGCAGGACGAAGTTGTGTTTGATAAACTGACCGCCTCGTTGCAGCAGGTGTTCAAGCATCTGCGCGGCTATGGCCAGTTGACGACAGGCAATATCCAGGACGCCTTGCGCGAGGTGCGCCGGGCGCTGCTGGAGGCGGATGTCAACTACCAGGTCGCCCGGGACTTCATCGCCCGCGTGCAGGCCCGCTGCGTCGGCGCGGACGTGCTCGCCAGCGTCACGCCGGGCCAGCAGGTGATCAAGCGCGTGCACGACGAGCTCGTCGCGCTGCTCGGCGGCACGCGCAAGGATTTCGATCTCAACGGCCAGCCGGCCAAGGTGCTGCTGCTGGGCCTCAACGGGGCGGGCAAGACGACCACCGCTGGCAAGCTGGCGCGGCAGTGGCAGCAGCAGGGGCGGCGCGTCTTGCTGGCGGCGTGCGACCTGAAGCGGCCGGCGGCGGTGGCACAGCTCCGGATTCTGGCGGGGCAGGTCGGCGCGGACTTCCTCGGCCCGGAGCGCGACGAGGAGGTCGCCGCCTTCGGGCGGCGCGCCGCGGCGCACGCGGCGCAAGCGGGGTGCCAGGTGGCGATTTTCGATTCCGCGGGCCGGCTGCAGGTGGACCGGGATTTGATGCAGGAACTGCAGGAGCTCAAGGTCGCGCTCGCCCCGCAGAATTCCGTGTTGGTGGTGGATGCGGCCATCGGTCAGGAGTCGGTGAATGTCGCCGCGACCTTTCACCGCGCGCTCGGGCTGACCGGGCTGATCCTGACCAAGCTCGACGGCGACGCGCGCGGCGGCGCGGCGCTGTCCGTGCAGCAGGTGACGCAGTGTCCGATTCTGCGCGTGGGCGTGGGCGAGCGACTGGGGGATCTGGAGCCGTTTTACCCCGACCGCATGGCGTCGCGCATCCTCGGCATGGGCGACGTGGTGAGCCTGGTGGAGAAGGCGCAGGCGGCGGTGGAGGGCGCGGCACTGGCCCGGGCCGAGGAGCAACTGCGCAAGCAGAAGCTGACGCTGGAGGATTTTCTGGAACAGATGCAGCAGATGAAAAAGCTCGGCCCGCTGGGCAACCTGCTGGAGCTGCTGCCGGGCGCGGGCCGCCTCCCGGCCGGGGTGCGCGCGCAGGCGTTGGCCGGCTCCGAGCAGGAAATCAAGCGCGCCGAGGCGATCATCCGCAGCATGACGGTGCCGGAACGGCGGCATCCCGAGCTGCTCGACGCCAGCCGCAAACGGCGGATCGCGCGCGGCAGCGGCACGGAGGTGCAGGCGGTCAACGAGCTGCTGGGCAACTTCAACCGGACGAAGAAGATGATGCAGCAGTTTGGCCAGACTCAAAAAAGGTTGCGGCGGCTCGGGAAATAAGATATAGCTTGCCGGTCGTTTATCGGGCGGCCCGCCGATGGCCGTGCCGCCGATGAGCGTGCGTGGGGAGGAAAGTATGGCTGTAAAGATCAGATTGCGGCGCATGGGCAGCAATAAGAAGCCCTTTTTCCGCGTCGTGGCAACCGATGCGCGGCGTCCCAACGCCGGCCGTTTTCTGGAGGCGCTGGGGTGGTATGACCCCAAGAAAAAGGGCGTAAATTACGAGCTGAAGCTGGACCGGATCGAATATTGGGCGGGCCAGGGCGCCATCCTTTCGGATACCGTGCGGAGCATCGTTACCCGGCAGAAGAAGGGGGCGGTCCGGGCCGCCGCGGCGGTCGTCCCGGCGGTCCCGCCGGCCGCGGCCCAGACCGGAACAACCAGCGGAACGCCATGAAGGATTTTGTGCTGAACATTGTGCGCGCACTGGTGGACCATCCGGAGCAGCTCCGGTTGGTCGAACTGGCGGGCGACCGGCTGACGGTGCTCGAGCTGCGCTGCAGCGCCGAGGACGTGGGCAAGCTGATCGGCAAGAATGGCCGGACGGTGGGCGCGGTGCGGACCCTGCTGGGGACCGTGGCGGCCCGCCAGGGCCGGCGGGCCATGCTCGAAATCGTGGAATAGGCGGGCCGCCATGGGCGCTCCGCTACAGGTCGACGTGCTGACCATTTTCCCCGGCATGTTGGACGGTTTTCTGGGCGAGAGCATGATGAAGCGCGCCGCCCGGGCCGGCGCGGTGACGGTTCGCGGGGTCAACCTCCGGGACTTCACCGCGGATGTGCACCGGACCACGGACGACCGGCCCTTCGGCGGCGGCCCGGGGATGGTCCTGAAGGCCGAACCGGTGTTCCAGGCGGTGGCCGCGCTCCGTACGGCGGGCTCGCGGGTGATTCTGATGACGCCGCAGGGGCGGCGGTTCGATCAGGCGACCGCCCGGCGACTGGCCGGCGAGCAGCATTTGATTTTGGTGTGTGGCCACTACGAGGGCGTGGATGAGCGGATCCGGCAGGTGCTGGTGGATGAGGAAATCTCCATCGGCGACTACGTGTTGACGAACGGCGTGCTGCCCGCCGCCGTGGTGATTGATGCGGTCGTGCGGCTGCTGCCGGGCGTGCTCGGCGGCGCAGGCGCCACGGAAGAGGAATCGTTCAGCGCGGGCACGCTGGAGTATCCGCAGTACACGCGGCCGGCGGAGTTTCGCGGCTGGCGGGTGCCCGCGGTGCTGCTCTCGGGGGACCACGCGGCCATCGCCCGCTGGCGGGCGGAGCAGTCCCGGCAGCGGACGGCGGCGCGCCGGCCGGATTTGTTGAAACAGGAAGGACAGGCACCAGATGAGCACAGCCATACTTGAGAAGATCAACCAGGAGCAAATGCGCCAGGAGGGCCCCCCCGCGTTCAGCATCGGCGACGCTGTCCGCGTGCACGTCAAGATCAAGGAGGGCGACAAGGAGCGCGTGCAGGTTTTTGCCGGCACCGTGATCGCCCGCGACGGCCGCGGCGCCACGGAGACCTTCACCGTGCGCCGCGTCAGCTACGGCGAAGGCCTCGAGCGCGTTTTCCCCGTGCATTCGCCGGGCCTGGCCAAGGTCGAGGTGGAACGCACCGGCAAGGTGCGCCGCGCCAAGCTCTATTACCTCCGCAAGCTCACCGGCAAGGCGAGCAAGATCACGGAGGGCGCCGGCCCGGTCGCCGCCAAAGCGGCGCCGGCCTCCGCCTGAACCGGGAGCGGCCGTGCTCGCGTACGAGCGCGAACGCTGGGCCGCGGGCTGCCGCTGGCTGGCTGGCGTGGATGAGGCCGGACGCGGCCCGTGGGCCGGCCCGGTGGTCGCCGCCGCCGTGGTGCTGGAGCCCGCCTTTGCCGAGGCCGAACTCAACGGCTTGTTGCGCGGCTTGACCGATTCCAAGCAGCTCTCGACCCGGCGGCGGGAGTTTTTTTTCGCCGTGCTGCGCTCCCGCGCCGAGGTGCGCATCGGCCTCGGCTGCGCCGAGGTCGCGGAGATCGACGCCTGCAACATTCTCCGCGCCACGCACCGCGCCATGGCGCGCGCGCTCGGACAGTTGGAGCCCGCGCCGGAGTTTGCCCTGGTGGACGGGCTGCCGGTCCCAGGCTTGCCGTGCCCCGCGCAGGCTATCGTCCGCGGCGATGGCCTCAGCCTGTCCATCGCCGCCGCCAGCATCGTCGCCAAAGTGACCCGCGATCGCCTGATGCTCGAGCTCGACCGGCAATTTCCCGCCTACGGCTTTGCCCGGCACAAAGGCTATGGCACCGCTGTACACCAGCGCGCCCTGCGCGAGTTGGGCCCGTGCCCCCAGCACCGCCGCAGCTTCCGCCCCGTCCGCGAGGCGCTCAACTGACGGGCCAGACCATCTGCCGGAGGCGCCCGACCCCGGCGCCGACGCCGGACCAGCATGCGATCAGGTCCCGGCCGAACAGGCGCGCATAATGCCCCAGCGTCGGCTGGGCGACAAACACGATCCAAAGGCCCAGCACGAACAGGTTGACGAAGTAGATCAGCGTCCAGGAAAAAACCCGGCCCTGCGCCTGGATGTCGGGCTGGCGCAGGCGCAACGTGGTGATGGTAAAGGTCAGGTGGAAGGCCCAGGTCAGGCCCATCAGGCCCAGCCAGAAGGGTTCGTAGGCGCGCAGGGTGAAGAAAAACGACAGGGCGTAGTACAGCAGGAAAACGAGGAACGTATACAGCGGGAAGAAATAGGGTGCGAGGGTGATGAGAAAGTTGTTTTTGGACAGCGTTACGCTGCCGCCCCGGCTGGAGGTCTGGAGGCGCCGGACGCGCGCGCCCATCGCGAGGCCCCAGAGTGCGTGGGTGAGTTCGTGGGCCAGCACATAGGCGCGCGCCGGCGGCGGCAGGACGAAGAACAGCACGATCCAAAAAACGAACCCGATGACAAAGCCGCACGCCGGGGCGGTGAAGTCGCCGGCGGCGGGCCGCAGTTCCAGCACGAGGTGGAACAGGGTGCGGGTGATGGCGACGCAGGCGGGCAGCAGGAGCA
>JAPLSZ010000370.1:0-5804 GCA_026398385.1 Kiritimatiellota bacterium
CTTCGGCATGGCGCAGGAATACGGCGGCCGCTGCCACCTGCGCATGGACGACACCAATCCGGCCAAGGAGGAGCAGGAATACATCAACGCCATCCAGGCGGACGTGCGCTGGCTCGGCTTCGACTGGGGCGGGCACCTGTACCACGCGTCGGATTTCTTCGACCAGATGTATGCCTTCGCCGAGTCGCTGATCGAGCGCGCCCAGGCCTACGTCTGCGCCGTGCCGCAGGAGGAGTGGAAGGACTACCGCGGCGTGCCGACGCGGCCGGGCAAGGAAAGCCCGTGGCGCAACCGGCCGCCGGCGGAGAGCCTCGACCTGTTCCGCCGCATGAAGGCCGGCGCGTTCCAGGAAGGCGAACTGTGCCTGCGCGCGAAAATCGACATGGCCTCGCCCAACATCCACCTGCGCGATCCGGTGATCTACCGCATCCTGCATGCGGAGCACCCGCACACCGGCAACCAGTGGTGCGTGTATCCGATGTATGACTTCGCCCACCCGCTGGAGGCCGCCTTCGAGGGCGTCACGCACCCGCTCTGCTCGATCGAGTTCGATGTGCACCGCCCGCTGTACGATTGGGTGATCGGAAATCTCATGGCCATCAAGGCCTCGGACGAATTCGGCTGCGCCGCCTGGTTCTCCAACGCCATGCCGGACTATCAAGGCCCGCAGCAGAACGAATTCGCGCGGCTGGACCTGACCTACACGGTGATGAGCAAGCGCAAGCTGCTCGAACTGGTCGAAAACAAGCTCGTCAGCGGCTGGGACGATCCGCGCCTGCCGACGCTGTGCGGCCTGCGCCGCCGCGGCTGCACGCCCGCCGCGATCCGCAACTTCGTCGAGATGGTCGGCGTCACCAAGTTCAACAGTCTTACCGACGTGGCCCTGCTGGAGCACTGCCTCCGCGAGGACCTCAACAAATCCGCGCTGCGCCGCCTGGCGGTGCTCAAGCCGCTCAGGGTCACCATCGAGAACGCGGAGCACCTGCCTGCGACCGTCGCGGCGCAGAACAACCCCGAAGATCCCGCCGCCGGCACGCGGCAGGTGCCGTTCTCGCGCGAACTATTGATCGAGCAGGACGACTTCATGGAAACGCCGCCGCCCAAATATTTCCGCCTGACGCCCGGCGGCTCCGTCCGCCTCCGCAACGCCGGCTTCCTCACCTGCACGCGTGTCGAGAAGAACGCCGCGGGCGAAGTGCGCAACGTCGTCTGCCGCTGGTCGCCGCCCGAGGCCGGACTGAAGGTCAAGGGCACGATCCATTGGGTCAGCACCCCGCACGCTCGGCAGGTCACGGTCCGGCTCTACGACCGCCTTTTCACGGTGCCGGAGCCGGACGGACAGGAACAGGACTTCAAGACCTTCCTCAACCCGTACTCGCTGGAACAGAGCACGGCCTACGTCGAGCCGGCCGCGGCCGCGGCCCGGCCCGGTGAGCGTTTCCAGTTCGAGCGCGTCGGCTACTTCGTCGCCGACCCCGGCGACAGCCGCCCCGGCGCGCCGGTCTTCAACCGCACCCTGCCGCTGAAGGACACCTGGGCCAAGGTGGAAAAAGCGGGGCAATGACCAGGAGCGCGCCGCGGTGGCGGCCGTTCGGTGCGTGGACAACGGACACCGGGAGTGGTAGTTTTCATTTGTGGCGGTGAATGAACATGGCAAACACGTATACGGCTGTGACGAAGCAGGTGGCGGCTGGCGGATTGGGTGGATTGAGGAGGTTCCCGGAGTGAACTGCCCAGAGCGCACGCGCCAGAAACTCCTCGATAGTCTCCGCTCGACGCTGGCAGAGGCCCTCGATCTCAACCGGACGGATGCGATCCGCGCGGCAGCGCTGGACTACAACGAGGAACCCGTCACGGTATGAAACGCACAGCACTGCTCCGGCATCTGCCGAGCACGGCTGTGTCTTCATTCGCGAAGGCGGGAGCCATTCATGGTGGGGGGATCTGGCGCAGAATTGATGATTCATCTGATCTGAAATAATTGAGGTGTACCAACCGCGCCTTCCCATGGAAACTCAACGATGAACACGATTTCACCGGCCCAGCGGCTGGCCCGCTGCGCCCTGCTGGCGGTTCTGGTCCTGTTCACCGGCTGCCGCCACGAACCTCCGCCCCCGCAACCCCTCACCACCCTGCCGGACGTTACGGCCGGCGCCCCGGAGATCGTCAAGCCGCCGTGGAGCAACCTGACGCCGCCCACCACGCAAACGCATCTGTTGGACGCCGGCGCCGCCGGCGTATTCATGCCCACGGCGCCCCAGCATCCGGAATCCGCGTTGTTCGGCTCCGTGCGCACCAACGCGCGCGGCGCGGCGCAGTTCCACGAGGGGTTGGACATCGCGCCGCTGCGGCGCGACCGGCGCGGCGAAGCGCTGGACGAGGTGCGCGCCGCCGCCGCCGGCGTGATCGGCTATGTCAACCGGGTGGGCGGCAACTCGACCTACGGCCAGTACGTGGTGGTGCTCCACCGCGATCCGCTCGGCGCGGTGTATACGCTCTACGCCCACCTGGCGGCCGCGGCGGCCGGGCTGCAGCCCGGCCAGCCCGTGCGGACCGGCCAGCCCCTGGGCCGCATGGGCCACACCTCCTCCACTTCCATCCCGCGCGACCGCGCGCACCTGCATTTCGAAATCGGCCTGCTGAACAATGCCCGTTTCGCCCTCTGGTATCGCGCGCAAAAGCTCAAACCCGACCACGGCAGTTTTCACGGCGGCAATCTGCTCGGCGTGGATCCACTGGCCGTCTTCCGGCTACAGCGCCAACAGCCGGCGTTCGGGTTTCGCGATTTCCTTGCGCAGCAGCCTGCCGCCTTCGAGGTCGTCCTGCCCACCGCCCGGCCGCTGAATTTCTTCCAGCGCTACCCGGCGCTCTGGGAGGGCGAGCGCCCACGTGAGCCGCAGCCCGCCGGCCTCGTGCTCGTGCTGAGCTGCACAGAAAACGGGTTGCCACTCAAAGGCCGCGCCGCCACGGAGGCCGAGCGCCGCGCGCTCGGCCGGGGCGCGTCCGCCGTGCTGCGCGTCAACGCCGCCGCCCTCGGCCGCAACGGCAGTCATCTGCTCGTCCAGGGCCGCGGCGGCTGGAAGCTCGCGGCCGGTGGCGAACGCTGGCTCAGCGCGCTGGTTTACTGAAACCGCCGGCTGCCGCCACCCGGGAACCGCATGCCGATCCTCCTGAAAAACCTCACGGCCGACCAACTGCAAGCCCGCTTGGCGCCTGCCGGGGTGACGCCGCGCCTGGCGCGGCTGCTGCAGGCGGCGGTGCTGCGCCGCGGCGCGCTGCCCGCCGCGGCGGCCAACGGATTCTCCACCCGCGTGCTGAACCGGGTCCGCGCCCTGACCGCGATCCCGGTTTTGACGCTGGTGGAGCAGGTCGTGTCGCCGACGGACGGTTTCGCCCGGTATGTGTTTCGCGGCGACGGCCCGGAACTGTTCGAGGCGGTGCGCATCCCGCTGCTGCATCGGCCGGACGACCCGAAGTTCGTGGTCTGTGTCAGTTCCCAGGCGGGTTGCGCGCTGGGCTGCGTGTTCTGCGCCACCGGCCGGATGGGTTTCCAGCGCAACCTGGCGGCGTGGGAAATTGTGGACCAGGTGATCCGGATTCAGGCCGGAGCCCCGCATCCGGTCCGCGGCGTGGTGTTCATGGGCATGGGCGAGCCGCTGCTCAACTACGACGCCGTTATGCTCGCCGTCCGCATCCTCTCCGAGCCCTGCGGGCTGGCCATCGCCGGCAAAGCCATCACGCTTTCCACCGCCGGCATCGTCCCCGCCCTCCGCCGCTTCACCGCCGAGCGCCTCGCCTGCCGGCTGGTCGTCTCGCTGAATTCCGCCGATCCCCGGCAGCGCCGCGCGCTGATGCCCGTCGAAGCGGCGCACCCGACGGCGGAACTGCTGACCGCGCTCCGCGAATATCACGCCGCCACCGGCCGGCGCGTCACCCTGGCCTGGACCATGCTCTCCGGTATAAACATGCGCGCGCAGGATGCCCGGGCGTTGGCTGAACTGACCCGCGGGCTGCCGGTCAAACTCGACTTGATCGCCGTCAACGATCCCACCGGCCGGTTCCGGCCGCCGCCGCCCGGCGAACTCAGCGCCTTCCGTGACGCCCTGCGCGCCCATCTGGGCGCGCCCATCGCCCGCCGCTACAGCGGTGGACAGGACATCCAGGCCGCCTGCGGCATGCTGACGGCCGGCCGGAGGCCGGCGGTATAGGCAAAAAAAAGGCGCCCCTCGCAGGGGCGCCTTTTCATGTTGGCTATCGCTTAACCGGATTAGTACCGGCCGCCGCGACCGCCGCCGAAGTCGCGCTTGCCGCCGCCGCCGCCGCCGCCACCGCCGAAGTTACCGCGGGGGCGTTCTTCGCGGGGCTTGGCTTCGTTGACCGTCAGAGCACGGCCGTCCATGTCCTTGCCGTTGAAGTCGGCAATCGCCTTCGTAGCCTCTTCCTGAGAGGACATTTCCACAAACGCAAATCCACGGGATTTGCCGGTGAATTTGTCCAGGATCAAGTCGCAGCTCACCACGGTCCCCGCCTGTTGGAACAGGGTTTTCAGGTCGGTGTCCATAGTGTTGAACGACAGGTTGCCCACGTATAGTTTCGTACCCATATTATTACTTTTCCTTTGCTGCCGTAGGAATACTCAGTGGCCGTTCCCGACTCATTCAGGTTTCTGATCGCCCCCGGACACGAAGCCCGTTGACCATCTACCAAACCAACTGCGCTATCTTCTTACTGTCAGCGGCACGAGAGTATCCACTTATCCGCCGCAGTGCAACAACTATTTTTAAATAATTTCGGGGCTGCCCCGGCAGGCCGGAAAGGACGCGCCGGCATCCTTGAACCGCGGCCCGGTGGCCCTGGCGGCCAGCGCGCCGGCCGGGCGCGCGGCGCGCTTCCGAAGCCGGCTTGCGTTCCGGCGGGAGCGGCGCTAGAATTAAACCCGGGTTAAGGAGAATCCTATGAGCCAGGTCATGTTCAAGGGGCAGCCGTTGCAGCTCCGGGGGGTGTTCCCGCAAGCGGGCCGCGCCGCGCCGCTGTTCACGCTGACCGGCGCGGATCTGTCCGATGTGCGGCTGAACCGGTTCGCGGGCAAGCAGAAGATTCTCAGCATCGTGCCCAGCCTCGACACATCCGTCTGCGCGGCGTCCGCCCGGAAGTTCAACGCGGAGGTGGACGGGCTGGAACACGTGGTGCTGCTGAAGATTTCCATGGACCTGCCCTTCGCCCAGAAGCGTTTTTGCGACAGCGAAAAACTTGAGCGCCTCGTGGTGCTGTCCGCCTTCCGCTATCCGGCTTTCGGACTGGATTATGGCGTGCAGATCGCCGACGGGCCGCTGGCCGGCCTGCTGGCCCGCGCGGTGCTGGTGGTGGACGAGCACGATCAGATTACTTACGCGCAGTTAGTGCCGGACATCGGCCACGAGCCGGACTACGCCGCCGTGCTGCAGGCCGTCCGCGGCTGAGCGGTCGGCCGCGCGTCGCATGCGCTAAGATCATATTGCACCAACCCATGCTTTCCAAGTTAGCCGCGCCGTGCTAGCTTTCCGTCATGGAACTCATTATCCCCGATCTGCAGTCCGCCTTGATCTGCGACGATGTCCGCCAGGAGAACAACGGCAAGTTTATCCTGATCGGACTGTTCGACGTCATCATGGCCCAGCACCTGCCGCTGACCTATCCGCGCCTGTTTGTCGTCACGCGCTGGTGCAGCGGCGAGGGCGTCTTCGAGCAGCGCACGCGCCTGTTGCGCCCGGACCAGCAAACCCCCGTGGCGGAGGGCCAGGCCATCCGTGTCCAGTTATCCGGCC
>JAPLSZ010000370.1:5821-29264 GCA_026398385.1 Kiritimatiellota bacterium
GAATTGTTCCTGAATGTGTGTTTCCGCGAGGTCGGCCGGCACTGGGTCGAAATCCTGCTCGATGGCGACCTCAAAATCCGCTTTCCGCTGCAGGTGAATCCCTTGCCGGCTGGCGCGACGCCGGCGCAACCGGCCTGACGCCGGCGCCAGGAATGACGGGCATGAAATACCGGGTGCGACATGTGGTGGAGTATGCGCTGCTGCGGGGCCTGACGGCGCTCGCGGGCGCGCTGCCGCACCGCGTCGCACTGGCGCTGGCCGGGGCGCTGGCCGCACTGGCCCGGGGGCCGGCGCGGCGGCGCCTCCGCGCCGCCGCGGCGCGGGTGGCCGAAGTCTACGGCGAGCGCTTCACGCCGCGCGCGCGCCGGATCATCGTCCGCCGCGCGTGGCGCCACCTGTTCTGCAACGCGGTGGAGGTCATGCGCGTGCCGCGGATGACGCGGAACTGGATCAACCGGGTCGTGGTCCATAGCGAGATGCAAACCGTCTTCGACAGCATGCAGGCCGGCCGCGGCGCCATCATCGCCGTGCCGCACATGGGCAACTGGGAACTGGCCGGCGTGGCGGCGCAATTGTACGGCGCCCGCGTCATGATCATCGTGCGCCGCCAGAAGAACCCGCTGACCAACGCCTATCTGAACCAACTGCGGGAATATACCGGCGTCGAAGCCTGGCAGCGGGAAGGACGCGATTTTTCCGGACTGGTGCGCAGCCTGAAAGAAGGGAAAGTGCTGGCGATTCTCCCCGACCTGCGCGCCAAAACCAACGCCATCCGGGTCAACTTTCTCGGGCATCAGGCCGACATCCCCGGCGGCATGGCTCTGTTTGCGCGCGAAAGCGGGGCGCCGATCGTGCCGGCGTATGCCTGTCGGGTGGGCTGGGCGCGTCACGCCTGGAAATGTTTTGCGCCGATCTGGCCGGACCCGGCACTCGATCAGAAAACCGATATGGCGCGCATGACGCAGTACGTCATGACGTGCTTTGACCAGGCGATCAACGCGCACCCGGACCAGTATTTCTGGTTCAACCAACGCTGGATCCTGGAGCCGCAGAAGGATCTGGCGCCGGGCGGTTGAACGTCGGAAGAGCGCCGCCTTAACCACTTAGCGCAGCTTGCGGATCAAGAGAAGTTCGCCCTCAGCCCGTATTCTTCGGCAGGAGAGTGCGGATAACATCGGCCGCGGTGTAATCCGGCTTGGCCAGCGAGCAGAAGCGGCCGATGCCGGCAAAGTCGTCGCCCAAGGTGATGAGGGGCCGTTCCTCGGTGCCGTCAGCGAGTTTCTGGGACAACCCGACATTGGCGACCAGCGCGTTGCACAGGCACTTCCGGCCCTGGGTGTGCTCCAGTTTCCCGCCCTTGGCGACAAACGCGGCTTCCGGCTCGGCGGCGCAGCGGTAGCCGACGGACCCGTCCGCGCGGCGATACATTTCGCGCAGGAAGCCCAGATCGCAGACCCTCCGGCGGTTGCGATAAACCTCCGGCTGCGAAAGCGTCCCTTCCAATTCGGCCACCTTGAACGGAAAACCAGTGGGCGAGGCGCGCGGGTCGGTAAACACCCGGGCTTCGCCGGTCAACGCCTTGTGGACCAACGCCCGCCGGAACTCCGGCGCGATGCCTGATTCCACGCAGAGGGCAAACGGTGTGCCCACCTGCACGCCGGCGGCGCCGGCGGCCAGGGCCGCCTGCACGCGCTCGGGCGAACCGTACGAGCCGGCCAGCCAGAACGGCAGGCCCAGCTTGCGCAGGGCCTCCAGATCCACGGTGTCCCGCGTACCGTAAATGGGCTGACCGTCCGCCGTCAGCTTCAGCGGCCCCCGCGGCGGGGCGTTGTGCCCGCCGGCCAATGGGCCCTCGACGACGAAACCGTCCAGCGGGCCTTTCAGCTTCTTGCACAGAATCAGCGCCAGAGCGTCGGAGGATACGATCGGCAGGAACTGCGGACGCTCCAGCGGTGGCAGGGCCCGATCCGATTCCCGGAACAGGGCCGGGTCAAAGATAATACGACAGTCCACACCGGGTTGCGCGCCGGTGACATACACAGCATAGGTGGCGGCCTGATGCCCGGCCAACGCCGTCAGCGCGGCGGGGAATTCCATCGGAATCCCGGCGCCCACAATCACCACGGCGACGCCCGCCAGCATGGCGCCGTAGAGCGATGGTAAATGCGGCAACTGGATCTTCTCCAGGTAGTTGATGCCCACCGGATGGGCATGCCCTTCCCGGGCCAGAAAGATTTCCACAAAATTGCCGGCGATGCACAATTCCTGCGCCGCCCGCTCGCCCTCGACCGAGTGCAAACGGGACAGGCGGTAGGGGGTTTTGGGCTTGCGGCCCCCGGGGATGAAGTAGGCATCCAGGATGCGGCGGGCCATGCGGGGGAAGGGAAAGTGCTCCAGCGCGCGGCGGATGCGCCCATCCAGATCGCCGTCCTGCAACCGGCGGGAGAGGATGTAATCCAGCGCCGTGCCGGACACCACGCCAAGCTGGCCCAAGCGCGAGACGGCCTGCGTCAGGCGCCAACTGGACACATAGGCGCCCATCCCGCCTTGAATAATAATGGGCAGTTTAATGCTCACGACCGGTGCACTATGCAATATTCGACGGAAAATAGCCACAGCCAAAACCGAAGGGCAATATAGGCCCCCAACTCCGAAAATCAAGCTGCGGCTACCGTCCGCCGCCCTGCTCCGCACGCGCCAACTGCTTCACCCGTTTCCCGTCTTCCACGAATTGCACCGCCTGGTACCCGCCCCTCGGGATGGATACGATCAACGGGCAGGCGAAGGTCGCGGACGCGCTCTTCGTCGCCGTGGTGGCGTAGCGCAGCTCCACCACCCCGGCCCGCAGGACAACGCCCTCCACCTTGTATTCCCAAACCGCAGCCCCCCGATGAATGGCGGCGATAACCAGCAGGGACTCGAATGCGTTGGGCGGCAGGCGGTGGGCTTTGTCCCGCATCACGAACGCCGCGCCGAAGATTTTATCGAACTGCTGCTGGTCGCCGATCACCACGAAGGACACGGGGGCGTCCGGCTCGAACTGGTTGGAAACGAAGTAGCCGGAATAGGTGTCGAACGCCAGCTTGGTTTCTTCGTCGGCGAGAACGCCCGGCCCCCAGCAGGCCATTGCGAACAACAGCAGGGCTGTTGTGATGCTTTTCATTTTCTTCCTTTCATCATTTCTGTGCAACGTTAACGGGGTTGGTTAGGCGTCCCCAAAAGAGGCAGGCGCCGCTCGGCCGGTGCTGGATGGCGAAGAGGAAGGGGTGGTCCACCCGCACCTCGATCGGCTTCGGCGGATCCATCATTATAGCCGTCGCTTGCATCATGGCCACCGCCGTCGCTGCCGCCGCCTCGGTGCCCTTTTCGTCCAGCGCCAGGAAGGTCTTGTGGAAGACTTCCGAAATGTACAGGTAGTCATCCGGCTTGCGCGGCGCCATGCGGTCGAAGTTCGCGCTCCCTCTCGGCCGATCGAAGGCGGACGCCATGCCGAGCGTCTGCAACACCTTGCCGAGCCGGAACAGCGGCGGCTCCATTTTGAATTTGGGCAGATGCAGGATCACGTCGGTGGCGCGCGTGTGGGCGCACGCGGCCAGCTGCTCCGGCGTCAGCTTCGCCTCCACCGCGGCCAGCCCGTCCACTGCGTCCGGCAGCAGCACAAGGAACTGCAGGTCCCCGCCGCTGTACGGGATGGTGATCGCACTGTACCCTTCGCGCCGGGCGTAGCCGAACTGCCCGTGGCGCACCATGGTGGGCACGTCCCGCGCCGTATCGCCGGACAGGTGAAAGGGCGCTGGCTGGGTCGCCTGCTCCGGGAACACCTCCGCCCACGGCGCCTTCAGGTAGATGGCGTTCACCAACACCAGCCGTGTCTCGTCGTTCAGGCCGTCGGCGGGAATCAGATCGCGGATGCGCTGCCGGGTTTGTTTCTCCACCCAGCCGTTGATCTCACGGGTGACCTTCGTGGCCTCCTTGATAAAGTCCATGGGCTGGAAAGGCGCTCCGTAGGTATCCTTTACCAGGGCCAGAAACGGCGCGCGGAACTCATACCCCGTCTGGCCAAACAGCCGGTTGGCGACGGTCAGCGTGACCGGATCGCCCCCCCCGCCCCCGAAGCGCTTGGCCTGCTCCGCCTGCTCGGCCGTGCGGCGGGCGATCTCGGCCAGCGCCTGCTGCAGCGCGGCAAACGCGGCATGCAAGCCCGCCTCCTCGCCGGTGTAGTGCAGCACCTTCGCCATCTCGGCGCGCGTAGCGCCCGCCGCGCCGGCGTAGGTCATGGCCAGCGCCGCCTGGATGGAATACGGCGAAAGCAGGGCGTTGTCCCGCGGCACCGTGCCCTTGGCCAGCAGCTCCAGCCCCAGCGCGTTGATGGCTTGCGCCGCGACGGCCGGCTGGCCTGGCACGGACTGCTCCTGGGCTGACGCCCCCAGGCCCGCGATGAGATTCAGCATGACGACCGAACAGCCCATCCAGCTCTTATTCATGTCATAATCCTTTCCTTTGCCCCCGGCTTTAGCGCAGCGCGGGCGCCAGTTGTTCCCATAGTTCCCCCAGCGCCTGGGGCATCACCCGCACGTCGGCCAGCACCGGCATGAAGTTCGTGTCGCCGGTCCAGCGCGGCACGATGTGCAGATGCAGGTGGTCGCGCAGTCCGGCGCCGGCGGCGGCGCCGAGGTTGATGCCGATGTTGAAGCCATCCGGCCGCAGGATTTTCTTCAAAGCTGTCACCGCCGTCGCGGTCAGACGCATCAGCTCCGCCTGTTCGGCCGGCCGGAGCTCCTGCAGCTCCGCCACGTGGCGGCGCGGCGCCACCATGAGGTGGCCGCCGTTGTAGGGAAAGCGGTTGAGCACCAGGCCGCAGGTCCGGCCGCGCTTGAGCAGCAGGTTTCGACGATCCTGGCTCGGCGGGCTTTTGAAGATCGCACACAGAAAACAGCCGGGCTCATGGGCCTGCCGGATATACTGCATGCGCCACGGCGCCCACATGTTTTTCATGATCCGTCGTGCTCCCTCCGGTTGCTTCGGTGAATTTTGCTCCGGATCGGAATCGTTATCCAGCTCTTTTTTTTCGCCGCCGCGCCTTTTCGGGTTGTGTGCCGGGCGGGGCGCGGGGTAAGCTGGGGTTGTCGTTTCCGGCAGGACGCGCAGCATGGCGATTAAAAAACAGAGCTCCGATCCGGCCGGCGCCGCGCGGGCGGCGCTGTGGCTGATCTATGGCGAGGACGAGTTCCGTGTGAAGACCGCCGCGCGCCAGCGCGTGGACGAACTGTGTCCGCCCGCCGATCAGGCCTTCGGCTTGGAAATCGTCAACGGCAGCGTGGCCAACGCCGACGAGGCCGGCGCGGCGCTCAAGCGCTGCCTGGGCGCGCTGCGCACCCGCGGCTTCCTGGGCGGGCGCAAGGTCGTCTGGCTGCAGGACGCCAATTTTTTCGCCGACAGCCAGACGCTCAAGGGCAACGTGCTTAAAGAACACCGCGACGCCTTCGCCCGGGAGCTGAAAAAGGGCCTGGGCGCGGACGTGGCGCTGGTCATCAGCGCGTTCAAGGTGGACGGCCGCTCCGCGTTCGCCAAGGCCTGCAAGGACTTGGGCGAATTGACGCCGTTCGAGCGTCCGGAAAAGAGTTACCAGCAGGAGGGCCCCGCCCGCGCCTGGGCCACGGAATGTTTCCAGCGCGCCAGCCTGCGCGCCGGCGGCGAGGTGCTGGAGGCGTTCCTGGACCGGGCCGGCTACGACACCCGCCAGATCGCGCAGGAGGTCGGGAAGCTGGCCATTTACCTCGGCGACCGGAAAGAGCTGCGGCTCGACGACATCCGCCTGCTCGTCGCGCCCGCCCACGAGGCGGAATCGTGGGACCTGCCCGATGCCGTCGGCCGCCGCCAGCTGGCGGAAGCTTTGGCGATCTGCCGACAACTGTTGCTCCAAGATCCTAAATCCTGCGTCGGCCTGATCATCGGCCTGGAGGCCCGCTGCCGCGAACTGACACTCCACCGCGACGCGCTGGATCGCGGCTGGTTGCGACTGGTCGAGCGGGGCGAATGGAAGAACGCCGAATGGCGGTCCGCGCCCGATGTGGACGCGGCGTTCTCGGTCCTGGACAAGGATCCGCGCAAGACCCATCCCTACCGGACGGCCCAACTGGCACAGCAGGCGCGCAATTTCACCCGCGCCGAATTGCAGCGCGGACTCGAGGCGGTCGTGGTGGCGCACGAGACCATCCTCGCGGGTGCCTCCGCGCCGGAAACCCTCCTCGAATTGTTGCTGCTCAAGCTTCTGCGGCCCGTGAAACCTTGACGGTATGGATTTAGCCCCAACTCGGCGCGGGCGCTACCATCGCCTTATGCGGGCGACGTCAGCGTGTCCGTTGGGCCGCCGGCTTCCGAAAGCTCCGCCCGCAGGCGCCGAATGAATTGGGCGAATTGATGCAGATCAGCATTGCCCTGTTCCTTTTCCAGCTCGCTGATGTGAATCAAATCATAGACATTGATCCACTGCCCCTCCACCTCCACCTCCAGCAGCGGATTGATGACGTAGTACCCCCGGCGAACGCGCACGAATAGTTCTCGGTTATAGGGATCCTGGCGGCTCACTTCGTTCCTGGCCAAGATGGCGCTCAAATACGTCCGTTGCCGCCGATGCGGCGGAATCACATGATCGGGAAACGACTGGAGCGCATGCACGAAATCCCGAGTCTGGAAGGCCGGGGTGTCCCTCTGGATCTTGACGCGCAGGATCTCCTGTAACACCGCCAGCATGGAGTGCATCAGGAAGAACTCCATGCGTCTGACGTCCAACTTCACCAGGCGCTGATCGATTCGGAGTTTCAGCGAAGAAGGCGCGAGGATGCCGTAGAGCCGACCGATGTGCCTCCGCGCATAATCCTCCGATAGATAGGCTTGACGCAGCGCGATTTGCAGGGGGGTCCGCCCCCAGTTGTCCGTCAACTGCGGACTGGCCCCATTCTGGATGAGCCAGCGCGCGAATTCTTCCAGGCCCAACTGCGCCACAATCATCAGCGGTGTCTGATTGAGCGGATTTCGGAAATCAACGCCGTAGGTTTCTGTTTTTTGCCGGATATCATTCACGTTTCCGCAGCGATACGCGGCATAGTACTTGCCTTCAATCGAGGCTTGATGCTGCTCCGGCTGCGCGGCGGCATTGAACTTGAGCGCCGCCAGGGCGTCGAGCAGGTGTGGAACGTGGTGCACCACGGCATACTCGAACAACAGCAGCTTGGCTTGCCGGTTATAGCGCTGCGGATCCAACGCCTCGCGCTTGAGTTCATCCAGCATGTGCGGGGTGAGGACGCGCCACGGCACGGACTTCTCCGCCAGAATCACCCGGCGAATTTCGTCCGCATGTTCCTTCTTCCCTTGTAGTTCCAATTTACGCGCTTCTTCCTTCCACTCCTCCGCCGATGAGGTCTGGGCTTTCGCCTTCGAGGCATCCTTCTTGACGGTCAACCCGAGCAGTTCAAACAGCCGGTGCGTGGGATTGCGCTCCAGGATGTGCAGGTTTCGCGCCGCTCGGGTCATGGCCACGTACAGCGAATTGACGTAAAATTTATAGGCATCCAGCGACTTGTCGCCCTTGTCTTTGGCGCGGGCATACATCAGCGCCTCGACCTGCAGGTCCGCCGGTGTCACGCCCTCGCTGATCGCGTTGAATTCCTGTTGATGGGCGGACACAAAGTTAAGCAGGATCACGGTGTCATACTCCAGACCCTTGGCCTCCTGGATGGAGAAAAGCAAGGGTGTCTGGAAATGCCGGCGGGCTTCCGCTTTGTCCTCCGTGCGCATGACGATCACCGCCGCGCGTGCGGAGCGCTTGGTCTTGGCATTCAACTCGCCGCGCACTTTATCGTCGTCTGTGAAAAGCTCCACCTCCCCGGGCTGCCGGCTTACGGGTCGCACAAGATAGTTGCTCTCGCGGTCAATGGAGCCGAACCGCGCATTCTTGACCAGGAGCAAACGGTTGGCTAAAGCGATGACTTGGGGAGAGTTCCGATAGTTGGCGTCCAGCACCCGAATGATTTCCGCGCGCCCCGGCGCGCGCTGTTCGTAGAACAGGCTTTTGACCCGCGCCCAGGAGAAGAAATTCGGATGCACGATCTGGTTGGCGTCACCGCACAGGACGAAGTTGTCCGCCGCCCGCAGCGTCTTGAGCGCAAGGTCAAGTTGGACATTGGTCAGATCTTGAACTTCGTCGGCCACAACGAAATCATACGCCGGCCGAACGCGCGCGAGGTGCGCAAAGGCCGCCAGGTTGGGGTTATAGAAGTTCTCCGTCCGCAGAAAAGCCTGATACTTCTCGAAGACATCGTAGACCGCCTCCCGGTCCGCCTGCAGGAAGATGGATTGCCGAACGCCGAGATTCAAATACTCCGCGCGGCTCAGCATCGGCCGGTCCACGACCGAGCCGGTCAATACGCCGTGGATTTCTTCGTACAGTTTGTGCGTGTCCCGCAAGGCGGGTGTCTGGTGGTCATGGCGGCCAAAGCGTGTTGCGAAATCGCGGAAGGTGATCGCCCGGCCCTCGGGCACATGGATGCTTTCGAGAAACTCGCCGTAGGACAGAAAGTCCACGCTCTGCCGTTCGTTGTCGTAACCGTTGGCGTAGTAGAGATTCCGGGCGTTTTCCGCCAGATAGGGCGAGAGTGTTACGTACAGGATGTCGCCGGAAAGCTGCTTGAGCTTCTCGAGGGTCAGGACCGTCTTCCCGCTGCCGGCTGAGCCGATCAGAATCATCGGCGGCCGCAGTGCGAATATTTCGTTCTGTGCGTCGTCAAAGGATAAAATCTTGTCCAGCAGGTGAAAATGGCGCAACTGCGCGTTTACATACACCAGCGGCGGCGTGTGGTCGTGGCCCTGCGCGTCCAGGGATGAGACCGCCTCCATCTTGCGCTCGTCGATCACCGCCCCGTTGAGAAAACGCGACCGCGCGTAGGCATGGTTCCGGATGATTTCCAGCAGCAAGAGATATTTCTCATCGCCACACGTGGCAAAGCGAAACAGCAGCCGGTCGGCATCCGTCAGTTTGGCCCGATAAAAAGGCGTGCCGGTCAGTTTCTTGACGTCCGCAGCGCGAAAATTGCCTTCTCGCAGGAACTGCTCGGCCCGGTCCACATGCCCGGTCAGACCGGCAGTATCCAGCTCGTTGTAACGCAATACTTTCATGGCGCTGCCAACGCCCGGCAGCGCCGGAGATAGCGCAGCGCGTCGACTTGCCCTTCCTCTTCGCGGGGGCCGCGGAAGACCGGATCGTGCCAGCCTTCGATGTCCACCGCGCCGCGGTAGCCGCCGCGGCGCAGGGCGCGCATGACCAGGGTCCAGTCCAGTTCGCCGTCACCCGGCAGACGATGCCGCGTCACAGACATCGGACCCAGCAGGCCCTCGCGGCGCAGGATGTCGCGCCAAATTTCCGCGTCCTTGGCGTGGATGTGAAAAATCTTTTTCATCCACTGTCGGAGCTGCGGCAACGGCTCGGCCAGTTGGCACAGGGTGTGGCTGGGATCCCATTCCAGGCCCAGATTCGCGGCGGGCACGGCGGCGAAGATCCGCTCCCACGCCGCCGGGTTGAACGCGATGTTGCGGTCGCCCGTCCGCCAGTCGCCCTGCATGGGACAGTTTTCGAAGGCCAGCCGCACGCCGCGGTCCGCCGCGCGCGCGGCCAGTTCGCCAAACACCTGCTGGAACCGCGGCAGACTGTCCTCCACCGACGCGCCCGGCACCCGGCCGGCGAAACCCGCGACCACGTCCGTGCCGAACCACGGCGCAAAGTCAATCAGTTGCCGCCAGCAGCGGACCGCCACGCGGCCGGCGGCCCCCGGCGCCAGGGGATTGCCGTAAAACGACAGCGCGCTGACCACCGCGCCGGACCCGACCAGCGCGGCGCGGACTTCATCGGCCAGCCGGGACAAATCCAGATCGAACGGCCGCGGCCCGAAGTTCACCGCAAAGCATTCGAACCCCCGCGGCCGCAGCCGCCGGATGGCCGCCGCGCCATCCTCGGCCCGGATCAGGGTCCCGATGCGCGGAAGGGGCGAGCTGCCGGACCGCCCGGTTGTCAGGCTTCGGGCCATTTAGCCGAACAGTTTCCCGTTCCAGCCCCAGCGGTCGGCCGGAACCTCGGTGAAGGTCAGATAGAGACGGTTCGGCGGGACGCCAAGCGCTTTCTTGAGCTGTGCGCCGACGTGTTCGGTGAGTTGCTGGTTGACCTCACGCGTCAGCCCGCCAATGCCGCGCACGTCCACAAAAGCCGCCGGTCCGGGCTGGCCCGCAAACAGCGCGGCGGCGCGGGTGTACATGGCCAGGCAGTAGCTTTCGGGCTTGTGGGTGACCTCGGCCAGCGTCCGCGACAGCGCGGCCAGCAGCGCCTGCTGCTGTTGCTCCGGCAGGCCCACATTGGCGTTGACATGGATGAACGGCATAATTCCCCCTCCTCGTTATTTGACGACGGCTCTCCGTTGCGCTCGCGCGCCGCAGCCGGGCGACGGAGCCGAATTGCCGGAGCAGCGTTTCCTTGCGTTTCTCGCCGATGCCCGTGACATCGTCCAGTTGCGATTCGCGGATGCGCCGCAGGCGCAGCCGGTGATGATAGTCCAGCGCAAAGCGGTGCGCCTCGTCGCGCAGGCGCTGCAGGACCTGCAGCGCGCGGGACCCGGCCGGCAGGCGCAGCACCGGCGCCGCCGCGGGCGGGGCGGGCCCGGGCGGATGCTGGCTGGTGGCGGGCGGAGTGCGGGCGGCCTGATCGTCCGCCGGCGCCGGCCGGCCTTCGTAATAAATCTCCTCGAACTGCTTCGCGAGGCCGGCGACCGGGAGGTCGGCGAGGCCCAGGGCGTCGAGCGCGCGGCGCGCGGCGCGCAGTTGCGTCAGGCCGCCGTCCACCAGCACCAGGTCCGGGCGCGCGCCGTGGTCGGCCACCAGGCGGCTGTAACGGCGGCGGATCATTTCGGCCAGCATGGCGGGATCGTCGCTGCCGGTGACGGTGCGGATGCGGAAGCGGCGGTACCTGGTTTTCTGCGGCAGGCCGTCCACGGCACAGACCATGCTGCCCACGGCGAGCGTGCCGGCGATGTTGGAGACGTCGTAGGCCTCGATCACGCGCGGCGGGCGCCGCAGGCCCAGCGTCTGCTGCAATTCGGCCACCCCGGCGGCGGCGTCCGCGGCCTTCAGCGCCAGCGACCGCGTGCCCAGCGCGCGCTCCTTGACCGCGCGGCGCAGGAGCAGCAGCGTGTCACGCAACGCGGCGGCCTTTTCGAAGCGCTGCGCGGCGGCTTCTTTTTCCATAGCCTGCTGGATCTCCGCCAGGATTTCCGGATGCTCGCCGCGCAGGAAACCGCACGCGGCGTCCACCCGCGCGCGGTACTGCTCCGCCGTCACCTTGCCGAGGCACGGCGCGGAGCAGTAGCGGACGACGTCGTTGAGGCAGTGCTGGTGGTCCGCCGGGCCCGGCTCCCGCGGCCGGCAGCGCCGCAGGCCGAAACGCCGCTCGACAAATTCCAGCGCGGCCCACGCCGCGGCGGACGAGGCGTACGGGCCGAGATAGGTGGCGCCATCCTCCTTCTGCAGCCGCACGGCGTCGAAGCGCGGCCAGGGCTCGCCGGGCTGAATGCGCAGCAGCAGGAAGCGCTTGTCGTCCTTGAGCATGACGTTGAAGCGCGGCCGGAAGTCCTTGATCATCCGGCCTTCGGTCAGCGTCGCCTCGGCCTCGGTGCGGCAGACCAGGATGTCGAAGTCCTGCACGCTGTGCAGCAGACCGCGCAGCTTCGGGTCGGCGCTGCGCTGCGTGCTCCGGCGGAAGTAGTTGCGGATGCGGTCGCGCAGGCTGGCGGCCTTGCCGACGTAGATGATTTTGCCCTGCCGGTTGCGCATGAAGTACACGCCCGGCTTGTCCGGCAGCGCCTGCAGCTTCTTCTGGATATTATCCGGCAGCGGCATGGCGCGATTATAACCCGGTGCGGCCCGGCCGCAATCAAACAAGCAAAGCGCGCGCCGCGGCAAACCTGCTGCGAGGTTGAGTGACGGAGAAGCGGCGCGGGCGGGACTGGAAATCGGCGCGGGACTCGGGTATATTATTTCACATGAGCCAGGACCTTGCAGCCATCCTGCGGGAATGGGATTTTGATCCCCGGCGCGTTACCGCCCGCTGGGTCGAGGGCGATGACGCCCGCATCAAAATCCAGCTTCGCGTGGATCTGGGCGTCTTCCAGATGGAAATTCAGCACCGGCCGGACGGCCGGCGCCCGCACGGCTGCGCTTCGTTGCTGCAGTACTACACCACGCGGGAGCGGACCGCGCCGCCCAATGCCCCGGAGCTGCAGCTTGATGAGCCGGCCTGCGCCGCGCTGCAGCAGGAAATGCTGCAGTATTATTATCGCTACATCGCCCTGTTCGCGTTGCGGCATTTCGACGGGGTCATTCGCGACACCGCGCACAATCTGGACATCATCCGGTACATCGCCCGCCACACGCCGGAGGAGCTGAGCCACGTCGCCCTGCCGTTTTTCCCATTCGTGAAAATGATGAACGCCCGTGCCCGCGCCGAAAAGGCCCTGGACGCCCGGCAGTTCGAGGAAGCCGGGGCCGCGCTGGACGCCGCCTGCGAGGAAATCGAGGCCTTTGCCGCCCGGTACGATCTCCCCGCGGCGGCCATCGCCCCGCCGCTCGCCACGCTGCGCGAGCTCAGAGACGGGATCCAAAAACGGAAGCCGTATACCGCCGCCGACCGCCTCCGCGAAGAACTCGACCGCGCGATCGCCGCCGAAAACTACGAGCGCGCCGCCCTGCTGCGCGACCGGCTGCAGGCGTTGCTCACCCCCGCCCGCCCGGACGACGAAGCCCGGCCCTGACGCGCTTTCGCCGGGTCGCTCGTGCTTCGTAGCGAAGGGGCTTCGCCACTTCGCAGAGTAGCAGAGACCCGGCCTACAATAATCTTATCGCCAGCGGCACCTCTACGTGACCCATTGCCTGACGCGGGCGCTTGCGGATTGCGCGGACGGCGGGATGTGCTAGGATGGCCGGCAGCATGGCCCGCTTTATTATTCAGGGACAGCGCCCGCTCAGCGGGACGGTGGGGATGACCGGCAACAAAAACGCCGCGTTGCCGATGATCGCCGCGTGCCTGCTGACCGACGAGACGGTGACGCTGCGGCGCGTGCCCCGGATCCTCGATGTGCAGGTGATGCTGGAGTTGATCGCCTCGCTCGGCGTGACCGTGGGCGGCCGGGGCGAAACGGTCACGCTGCGCGCCGCGCAACTGCGCCGGCGCCGGCTCGATCCGGAGCTCTGCCGGCGCGTCCGCTCCTCCATTTTATTCGCCGGGCCGCTCGCGGCGCGGTACGGCCGCGCCGTCCTGCCGCCTCCGGGCGGAGATGTCATCGGCCGCCGGCGCGTGGACACGCATGTCAACGGCTTTCGCGCGCTCGGCATCCAGACGGAGATCGGGCGCAATTACGTCTTCCGCCGCCGTCAACTGCGGGGCGCGGACGTGCTGCTGGATGAGGCCAGCGTCACCGCCACGGAGAACCTGCTCATGGCCGCCGTGCTGGCCGACGGTGTCACCACGCTGTTCAACGCCGCCTGCGAGCCGCATGTGCAGGATCTCGGCGAGCTGCTCAACGCCATGGGCGCGCGGATCACCGGGCTGGGCACGAACCGCCTGCGGATCGAAGGCGTGGCGCGGCTGCACGGCGCGGAGCATACCCTCGGGCCGGACTATATCGAACTGGGCAGCTATTTCGCCGCCGCCGCCGCCACCGGGGGCGCGCTGACGGCGCTGGGCGCGTTGGACGCAACGACGCTGGCGGTGCTGCAGCGGACGTTGACCAAGCTCGGCGTGACCTGGACCGCGGCGCCGGACCGGCTGACGCTCACGCCGCGCCAGCGGCTGCGCATCCGCCAGGAGCCGGGCGCGGAGCTGCCGACGATCGCGGACGGCGCCTGGCCGGCGTTTCCCTCGGACCTGATGAGCGTGGCCATCGTGCTGGCCACGCAGGCGTCCGGCAGCGTGCTGTTCTTCGAGAAGCTGTTCGAGAGCCGGATGTACTTTGTGGATCGCCTGCTCGACATGGGCGCGCACATCGTCCAGTGCGATCCGCACCGTGTCGTGGTGGCCGGGCCGGCGCGCCTGCACGGCACGCCGCTAAGCAGTCCGGACCTGCGCGCCGGCATGGCGCTGATCATCGCCGCCCTCTGCGCCCGCGGCGAAACCGTCGTGGAGAATGCCCAGATGATCGACCGCGGCTACGAACGGGTTGACGAAAAGCTCCGGGCGCTGGGCGCGGATATCATCCGCGCGGAGTGAGCCGCCCGGCGCGCAACGCTGCGCTCAATGGCCGGTATCGGATGGTCGGTTGACGTCCAAGGGACTGGAATACAGCGAGGTGGGCGTGAACCCGCCCGGGGCCAGCCCGTGTGGCGTGGACCACCCCGCCCCGGTGGGCCGGGCGGAGCTTCGGGAGCTATCAAAGGGCCGGGCGGTCTCGAACGCGTTGTGACGCGCCGGCGGCGGTACGGCCGCAGGGTTGCCGAGACCGGCCGGGCGGAATGACGAGAACACGGAGGCACCCCCCGGTGAAACCTGTTCGTCAGCACCCGGCAGCATGCGGCGGTAAGCGGCTGCTTTCAGCGCATCGCCGGCGGACTGGGATGGCGCCATCCCCGGGGAACCGGGCTGCAGTGCGGGCGTCGTTTTTGACGCCTCCCCGCCGGCCCAGTCCGTCGTATAGGGTTTAACGATCTCAGAAAGCAGCGATCGGGTTTGCTGATAGCCCGGCTCCTCGGGCGGCTGGTCCTCCGTTTTGGATCGTGCCAGGCCCAGGGTTTCGTTGGTGTTGACCAAGCCCGCAAATTGGTCGCGATGGCCGGAAAGATCGGCGCCCTGCTTCTGCGTCTCGGCCCGGCTCTGTTTTTCGGGCTGCTTTTTCTTGAGCTCGTCAAGTCCCTGATCGCTGACCACGCGCTCCACGCCGGCGGATGCCGCGACCAGCGGCAGCGCCGGTTGATAAGTATAATCCACCACCAACCCGCCGCGCGCCCGGCCGGGGGCATTGGTCTCTGTTGCGGACATCACCACATTGCTCCAGGAGTTAGCCTCCTCCGGCCCCTTGATGATCGGATCGCTGTATTTCCGCACCACCTCGATCTCGTCGGCCAGCCACCCCCAACCCGAGACTTTGGCCGGCTGCGCATTGGTCTCGCCAGCCATCTCCGGTTGCAAAATCCACGGGGGCTTTTCGATGCCTTGATCCTTTTTAAGGTTGATCCGCCGCGGCGGAGCGGGCTGCAGGGGGGGCCGCCATGTGTCCGTGGACTTCGGGAGGGCGGAGATTTTCTTGTTTTCAGGGACTTCGGCATCCTCGTCGGTTTTCACCGGCGAGGTCAATTCCGCCGCCCGCTCCATAAACTGAATCCGGCCCGTATAGCGGAAGACGCGGCGGGGGGGCTTGTTGGTCTGCTGGGCCGGCGCGCCCGCCGCGGCGGCGAGGAACCCAATGATGGCCAGACCGGAGAGCCACCAATGCCCATGGACACACGCAACATTCATAACTTAAGCATACCACCCGCAGCGCCCTCGTCAACCCTTCCGCGCCTTGCGCCCCGGCGCGCTGCCGCCGCAGGTGGGGGGCTGCTCACGTCACATACAGGTTGCGCGTGGCGAACTGCGGATCGCTGGTGACATTGAGGCCGAGGCGGCGCAGGCCGGCTTCGTCGCCGGGCGCAGGAATATGCGTCAGGTGCATCTCGCAGCCCCGCAATTGTTTGAGATGCTCCATCGCGGCCTGCGCGAGGGGGTTCATGGTCGAGCTGATGCTGAGCGCGATGAGCGCCTCCTGCAGGCTGAGATTCTCGGCCTTGCGCTCCAGCACCTCGCGCTTGAGCGTGGCGATGGACTGCATGATGCCGGGCGACAGCAGGTGTAGCGCATCCGGAATCTGGGCGAGCTGCTTTATGGCGTTGAGCACCGCGGCGCTGGCGGCGTGCATGAAAGGTGAATTCTTGCCGGCAACGATGACGCCGTTCTTCAGGCCGATGGCCGCGCCGCAATAGATGCCCTCGTTGCCCTTGCCGGTTTGCGCGGCCTCAGCGGCGGCGCGGCGCGCCGGCAGCACCACGGCGCGGTCCTCAGGCTGGAGGCCGAGTTCCTGCAGCAGCACCTCGACCCGCGGCACCGTCTCGCGGTCGGCCAGGCCCATCGCGTATTCGCACGCATAGCGGAAGTAACGCCGGATGATTTCCTGCCCGGCGGCCTGCCGGACGACTTCATCGTCCACGATGCCAAAGCCGCAGCGGTTGACGCCCATGTCGGTGGGCGAACGATACGGGCTGGGCTCGCCCGTGATCTGCTCCCAGATCGCGCGCACCAGCGGAAAGGCGTCCACGTCGCGGTTGTAGTTCACCGTGGCGGCGCCATAGGCTTCGAGGTGAAAGGGATCAATCACGTTGACGTCGCGCAGGTCGGCCGTGGCGGCCTCGTAGGCGACGTTGACCGGATGGCGCAGCGGCAGGTTCCAGATGGGGAACGTCTCGAACTTGGCGTAACCGGCGTGGCGGCCGCGGCGGCGCTCGTGATAAAGCAGGGTCAGGCAGGTGCCCAACTTGCCGCTGCCCGGGCCGGGGCCGGTGACCACGACGAGCGGCCGGGTGGTTTCGATGTACTCGTTCGCGCCGTAGCCGGCGTCGCTGACAATGGTCTTGACGTCCGCCGGATAGCCGCTGGTGGCGCGATGGGTGTAGACACGGACGCCGCGGCGCTCGAGCTTGTCCTTGAACAGGCGCGCGGCGGGCTGGTGGTCGTAGCGGGTGATCACCACGGCGCAAACCTGCAGCTTCCACTCGCGCAGTTCATCCATCAGCTTGAGCGCGTCGGCGTCATACGAGATGCCGAAATCGGCGCGCATTTTCCGGCGTTCGATGTCGCCGGCGTAGATGCAGAGGATGATCTCGGCCTGGTCTTTGAGCTGTTGCAGCAGGCGCATCTTGACATTGGGATCGTAGCCCGGCAGGACGCGGGCGGCGTGATAGTCAAAGAGCAGTTTGCCGCCGAACTCGAGGTAGAGTTTGTTGTCGAACCGTCCGACCCGCTCCCGGATGGCCTGGGTCTGTTCCCGCAGGTATTGTTCGTTGTCGAAACCGCGTTCAGCCATGGCGCGAACCTCCCTTTCCGTCCGTTCGGCGCCGGGCGCCGGAAGCTGCCCGGTCCGGCGCCGGCCCGGCCGCCGGGAGCGCACCCTGCCGCATCTGCGCGGCGCACCACTGCGTCTGGCGGGCGATGCCGATAAGAATGCGCACATCGTTTTCCGACAGCGGTCCGCGGGAAAAAATGCGGCGCAGGCCGAGCATCATGTGGCCGGCCTTGGGCGCCTCCATGAAGCCGATGGCCAGCAGCATCGCGCGCCACATGCGGAACATCTGCTCGCGCATGGCCGACGGCGCCTCCGGCGTCCGCTCCGGCGGAATCTTGAAGCGGCCGGTCGCCGCATAGAGCTCGTAGCCGCACACCATCACCGCGTGCGAGAGGTTCAAGGAAGCGTAGCGCGGCGACGAGGGAATCCGCACCAGTTGCGTGCACAGGGCGAGGTCGGCGTTCGTCAGGCCGCTGTCCTCCGGGCCGAAGACCAGCGCGACGCGGGCGGAGCGCGACGCGGCCAGCAGGCGCGGCGCCCACGCGCGCGGGGTGCGGACGTGGCCGCGGTACAGGCCGGCCCGGGCCGTCGTGCCGGCGACCAGGCCGCAGTCGGCGACGGCCGCGGCCAGGGTGGCGAACTCCCGGCGGCGCTTGAGAATATTCGTGGCGTGGCAGGCCCACATCTGCGCGTCGGCGCTGCCGGCGTCGGCGCGCGGGGCGACCAGCGCCAGATCGGCCAAGCCCATATTCTTCATGGCGCGGCAGACCGCGCCGACGTTCGAGGCGTACAGCGGGTTGACCAGCACAACGCGGATGTTGTTCAGTCCCATGCGCCCCCGCGTGTAAGGCAAAAGCGGCGGCGGTGCAAGCAAATCCGGCGCCGGTGTTGACTTGGCTTGGATTGGCGCTATGCTCCCACGGCATGCGCCTGAGCGCTCGTAAAACAACCAACGGAAGGAGAGCACGCTATGCCGATTAAACTGCCGGATCTGCCCTACGCCTGCACGGCGCTGGAACCCCACATGGATGCGCAGACGGTCCAAATCCACCACGACAAGCATCACGCCGCCTACGTCAACAACCTCAACGCCGCGCTCGACAAGCATGCCGAGCTGCGCGACAAGCGCCTCGAAGATTTACTGACCAACCTCAAGGCTGTGCCCGAAGACATCCGCACCGCGGTCCGCAACAACGGCGGCGGCACGTGGAACCATAACCTCTACTGGGAGGCCATGAGCGGCCAGGGCGGCGGCCAACCCGCCGGCGCGCTGGCGGCGGATATCAAGGCCACCTTTGGCGACTTCGCCGCTTTTCAGCAAAAATTCACCGCCGCGGCGGTCGGCCAGTTCGCCTCTGGCTGGGCCTGGCTCTACCTCAACGACCAGGACAAGTTGTGCCTCGGCGCCACGCCGGGCCACGACAATCCGCTCATGCTCGGCGTCGCGCCGTTCACCGGCCAGCCCATCCTGGTCGTGGACGTCTGGGAACACGCCTACTACCTCAAGCACCAGAACCGGCGCGCGGACTTCGTCGCCGCCTGGTGGAACCTGGTCAACTGGAAGAAGATCGAAGCGCTCTACGCCCAGGCAAAATAGACGGCGGCGCCCCTGCCAGGAAAAATCACGGCTGGCCTTTGGTCTTCAGGCCGCTGACGTCCGCGCTGAAAAGCGCCTCAGTCGGCGGCTTGAATGGCTTGCGTCAGCCGGCCGGCGAGATCTTCCAACTCGCTGTCGGTGATGACCAGCGGCGGCAGCAGATACACCACGTGGCCCAGCGGACGCAGCAGCACGCCGTGCTCGAACAGCCCTTGGCGTATGCGCTGCGGCCGCGATGGCGAACGCGGCGGATCGTCCGGCTGCAATTCCACGGCCGCGATCAGACCCAGACCACGCACGTCCTTGACCTGCGGCAGCGCCGCCAGCGGCGCGAGCGCCGCCGCCAGCCGCCGCGCTTTTCCCGCCACCTGCGCGACCAGCCCGTCCTCCGCGAACACGTGCAGCGTCTCCAGCGCCGCCGCCGCGGCGATCGGATTGCCGCAGAAGGTGTGGCCGTGGTAGAAGGTGTGATCCGCCGACTGGTCGTCAAAGGTCCGGTAAATCTCATCCTTAACGATCGTTGCGCTGATGGGCAGATAACCGGCGGAGAGCGCCTTGCCGACGCATACGATGTCCGGGTCCACGCCCGCGTGTTCGAAGGCGAACATCTTTCCCGTCCGCCCGAAGCCCATCGCGATTTCATCCACGATCAGCAACACGTCGTGCGCCTGGCACCACGCCGCCAATTCCGCGAGCCAGCCCGCCGGATACATCCGCATCCCGGCGGCGCCCAAACACAGCGGCTCGACGATCACCGCGGTCAACTCCGCCGCATGGGCGTCCAGAATCCGCCGCGCCGGCGCGAAATCCGCGGCCCAGGTAGGGGCGCAGCTGGCTGCGCCCGCGGGCGCGCCGGGGCGCGCCCCGCTATGGTTCGGTCGTTCCGGCAGCGGCAGCAGCACCGCCGGCTGCAGCAGCGGGCGGAACACGCGGTGAAACTCATCGACGTAGCCCACCGACACCGCGCCGAGTGTGTCGCCGTGGTAGGCCCCGTGCAGTGCCGCGAATTTCGTGCGCCGGGGCTGTCCGCAGTTGTGGCGGTATTGCAGCGCAATCTTCAGCGCGGCCTCGACTGCGCTGGCGCCGTCGCCGGCGAAGAGCACGTGCCGGTCGGGCGTCGGCAGCAGCGCCGCCAGTTGCGCGGCCAGCTCCACCGCGCGCGGATGGCTCAGGTTGCCGAGGATGCTGTGCTGCAGCTCGCGCGCCTGCCGCGCGATGGCTGCGACGATGCGCGGATGGCCGTGGCCCAGCGCGCAGCACCACCACGAGGCAATCGCATCCACATATTTTCGCCCCGCCTGGTCGAACAGATAAATGCCCTCGCCCCGCACGATCAGCGGCGGCGGCTCCGGCGCCAGGCTGGAAAACTTCGTATAGGGGTGCCACAGGTGCCGGCGATCCAGCGCCGCATAGTCAGGCTGCTTCATGCGGCCAGCATAGTCGCCCCGCGGCTCCGCTGCAATCCAACGGTAGTGAATTCTTCAGCAGCGGTAGCGGTGGTGTCGAAGCCGGCATCGTTGCCATCAGTCGCCCGCAGAGCTGAAATGGCAACAGGTCATTTCAGCGGTTCAAATGCCGGAAGCGTTTGACGGCGCCGAACACCACGCCGCAGCCAACGAGAAGCATCGCCGTGCCCGGTTCGGGGATGTTCTGGGCAATCCAAGGCTCATAAGCGGGAACCGAAACAGCAAAAGTGCTCGTATAGTTTGGAGCCGTACCGTTACGCTGGGTGTTGATTCCGGCCAATTTCCATGTGCCGCTGTCATTGTAAAAGGTTCCGCCCCCGGAATCGTAAACGCCCACCCCGGCTTCATAAGCTGTATTGCCCAGATCAAAATCCATCCAGAAGCCGCTGTTGGTTGTCCACCCCGTAATTCCTCCGACATCGTATGACACTGTTTGAGTGCTGTCGATCTTCTGGCTGCCCCAGCGCTTCGTTCCGCGGCCGCTGCCACTATCGGTCCATGACGCCGAAGAAACGGTTCCGGTATAACCGTAGCCTACCAGAATAACGGAAAGTTTCAGGGAAGGCGGCTGGGTCGGGAAAGTCCCCGTGTACAGCGGATAATATCCAGGCAGTTCTTTGTCGTAGCGAATCAGAGCCAGGTCGGCGGACTCGTGATAAACAATTTCCTGTTGCAAGTAGTTGGTCCCGCCAATCGTCAACGTCCCAGGCCCTCCATAGTCAGCTACGTGCGCGGCCGTAATAATCCAATAGCGATCAACCGCCACCGCAGACACATCCGGATGCTTATAAA
Organism: Kiritimatiellota bacterium; assembly: GCA_026398385.1. Taxonomy (GTDB): domain Bacteria; phylum Verrucomicrobiota; class Kiritimatiellia; order CAIQIC01; family CAIQIC01; genus CAIQIC01. The sequence continues at coordinate 26,800 of JAPLSZ010000370.1, forward strand.
CATAATCCCAAATCAGCCCGGAAGGCGCCTGCTCCGCGGTGGCGTTATTCGAGGTCACAATGGCATGCCCGGACGACGGCGCCAGCAACGCACAAGCACAAGCAATAAAAAATATCGCCTTCCTTTTCATAATACACCAAGGCAGGGCCATGTTTGGCAAGGATAACTTACGCCTGCTCCGAACGCCAAACTTTTTGACATAGTCTCCCCCCAAAAGACTTCCGAAAAAAGTATACCTTGAATAACACCGAATTCAATCCCGCTCTGCGATCCCCGGCCAGCCGGACGAAAGTCCGGGCCATCCCCTGGCGATCCGCGTGATCGCGGCACGAAAGGCGGCGGGCGCCAGGGCGCCGTCCAGCCCGGCCATAAAGGGCAGCCGGCCGAGCACGGTCACGCGGCCGAGCCGCGCGATGGCGGCGGCGTTTTCCCTTTCCAGGGCGCCCCAGCGCCGGGGTTCTGTGTCCACCAATACCACGCCAGCGATGCGCAGCTTCGCGCCGCGCAACGCGGCGAGCGACAGCAGGGTGTGGTTGATTGTGCCCAGCCCCGGCCGCGCGACGAGCACCACCGGCAGGCCGAGCAGGATCATCAGATCGAGCATCGTGCGCCGTCCGCCGAGGGGCGCCAACACCCCGCCGGCGCCTTCGACCAGTACGCAGGCATGGCGGCGGCCCAGGCGGCGAAAGCTGGTGCGCAGGCGGGCCAGCCGGATGCCGGTCCGCGCCAGGCGGGCGGCCAGATGCGGCGAGCAGGCGGGCGCGAAGCGATAGGGGCACATCCAGGACAGCTCTTCCGCCGGCGGCTGCAGGCCGGCCATGCGCAGCACGAACTCGAGGTCCGGCGCGCGCAGCCCGTTGCGGGCGCGGCGGCAGCCGGTTTGGATCGGCTTCATCGGCACCGCCTCCAATCCGCTGCCGCGCAGCAGCGTCAGCAGCGCGGCGGTGACAACTGTCTTGCCCACGCCCGTGTCCGTGCCTGTGATAAACAGCCCCTGGCTCTTTTTCTCCTTCATCATCATCGCAATCCTAATCTTAATCTTAATCTCTCTTTATCATAATCCCGCCGGGAGCGAGATTACGATTACGAGTAAGATTAAGAGTAAAATGGGGACAAGAACATCAGGCCTTCCGGGCGCAGACATGCGCGACACGGTAGGTCGCTTTGACGCCTTTTTTGGCCTGGAAACGCCGGTCGTAATCCGCCCGCAGCCGCTGGAGTTCGCCGCGGGTGAGCAGCCGGCCGCTGCCGGCGATCGCGCCGCCGGTCAGCCCCTGTTCGTGCAGCATACGCAGCAACGCTTCGGCCGACGGATAACTTTTTACGGCTTTGTACCGCCGTGCTACCACCTGCGCAAAGCCCGCGGCGCGCACGTCGGCGCAGACCGCGGCAAAGGTCGGCAGGTTCCGCAGCGGCGCCTTGTCCGGCGCCACGCGCCGGCGGGCGTTGTGCAATTCCGTCAGGGTGCCCCGCAGCATGATCGCGGCGTGGAAGCAGCCCCCCGGCGCGAGCCACCGGCCGATGCGGCGCAGCGCCGGGATGAGCGGCACCACCCAGTGCAGCGCGCAGTTGCTGACAATCAGGTCGAATTGGCCCGCGGGTTGGAAGCGGCGGACGTCCGCCACGTGCCAGCGGACGCGGCCCGCGCCGCGCCAGCGCTGCCGGGCCACGGCCACCATGGCCGGGGACAGATCCAGCGCGTGCACCAGCGCGCCGGGGAAGCGTTCGCGTAATTGCTCGGTCAGCAAGCCCGTGCCGCAGCCGATTTCCAAAATACGGCGGGGCGCGGGATCTTTTTCGATTTCCCAGAGGAGCCGACGGGCGACGGACCACTGGATGGCCGTGTGGCGGTCGTAGGTCGCCGCGGCATGATCGAAGCGCAGGCCAATGGCCCGTTGATGCTGAAACGTCATGGCCGCTAGCTTAGCAAATTTGGAACGGTTAGTAAGTCTCCAGAAAGCCTTTGATTTCGCCCGCCAGCAGTCCGGGCGCGCGCTCCGGCAGATCGTGGCCACAACCGGCCACCGGCGTAAACCGGCTGACGGCGAACTGGCCGGCGAGCCATGCGCCGGCCGCGGCCGGGATCACACGGTCATCCCGGCCGTGCAGAATCAGGGCGGGCGTTGGACAACCCGCCGTGGCGGAGCGCAGGTCGAGGGACCCCAGCAACTCCAGGCCGGCCGCCAGCGTCTCCGTGCCGATGGTCTGCGCCGCCCGGCCTTTTTCCTCCAACGCGGCCGGCGGCACGCTGTGCGGCGCGGCCGCGTCCGTGAAGAATTGACGCAGCACAACGTCCGCATTTTTACGCAGCGCCGCCTTCATGGCGCGCACGCGGGCCGGTGCAACTCCGTGCGGATAGTCCGGCGCCGCGCAAAACCGCGCGCAGGAGCTGATCAGCAGCAGGCCCAGCCAGCGATCCGGGGCGGCGCGGACAGCGCGCAGGGCGAGCATCCCGCCCAGCCTCC
>JAPLSZ010000370.1:29313-35205 GCA_026398385.1 Kiritimatiellota bacterium
GAGGCGCCCAGCCGCCGAGCATGACGATGTCCGGTTTCATGGGTTCCTTAAAACCGTCCATCCGCCATGATAGATCAAGATGATCCTTTTCTTCTCGGCAGGAGCATAACTGTCGTCCGAACGATAGCAATAAATCCGTGCTGCGCCATGGGCTTGGGTATATAGCGCCAATCGCCAATTTTTTCCATCAGGCTCGACTTGGTATTCGGTCTTTTGAATAAAATCCAGACGGGGCAAGCGATCCATGAACGCAGGTACCAGCTGCGATAATTCGCGTGGTGGTTGGTTTGACTTGTCCCCGTAGGCACGCAAGGCTTCTACCACCGGGTAATAACTACCCATGATTGTGTCTTCATCCCCAAAGAACTGCAGACGTCGCCAGGTAAAGTAGCCGAAGTGGCACACCAGCACGGCCAGCCCGAGAGCGGCCGCCAGCAAGAACCATTTCAGCTTTTTATTCATTTGTTCGGCAATGCTTCCTCGCGTGCCGCGGCCACAATGAGTTCCGCGGCGCGGTCGAGCTCGGCCGTGGTATGCGCCAGCGTCACGGACAACCGCAAGCGCGCGCTGCCAGCGGGCACCGTGGGGGGGCGGATGGCGACGACGAGCAGGCCCTGTGCGCGCAGCCGCGCGGCCAGCGCCAGCGCCCGGGCATTGTCGCCAACGAGGATCGGTATGATCTGGCTGGCGGAGGCCATCGTGTCCAGCCCGGCTGCCTGCAGCTTCTGCCGGAAGGCGGCCGCCCGCCGGAGCAACTCCGCGCCTGCACCAGGCTGCTGTTCCAGCACGTCCAGCGCGCCCAAGGCGGCGCCGAGCATGGCCGGCGGTAGCGCCGTGCTGAAGATAAACGCGCGCGCCCGGTTGATCAGCCACTCCCGCAGCCGGGCCGAGACGGCGACGAACCCGCCGTAACCGCCCAACGCCTTGCTCAGCGTGCCCATCGAAACATTGACCGCCGACTCCAGCCCGAGTTCGCGGATCACCCCGCCCCCGCCGGGGCCGAAGACCCCCGTGGCGTGGGCCTCGTCCACCAGCAGCAGCGCGCCGTGCCGTCCGGCGACCGCGGCGAGCTCCGGCAGCGGCGCGAGGTCGCCATCCATGCTGAAGACAGATTCCGTGACCACCAGCTTTCGACCCCCGCCCGTACACTTGCTCAGCAACTCATCCAGGTGTCCGACGTCGTTATGACGAAAACGCAGCAACTCGGCGCGGCTGAGCAAGACGGCGTCCACCAGGCTGGCGTGCGCCAGGCGGTCGGCGAAGATCGTGTCGCCGCGTCCGGCGAGCGCCGGCACCGTGCCGGCGTTGGCCAGGTAGCCGCTGCCGAAGACCAGCGCGGCCGGGCAACCTTTCAGCCGGGCGAGCCGGGCTTCGAGTTCTTCGTGCAGCGGCAGGGTGCCGACGACCAGCCGCGAGGCGGTGGCGCCGGCGCCGCCGGCGCGCAGCGCGTGTTCGGCCGCGGCGAGCACAGTCGGATGGTGCGCCAGGTCGAGGTAGTCGTTGCTGGAGAAGTTGAGCAGCGCGCGGCCGTCCACGCGGACGCGGCCGCCGGTTTCCGGCCAGGCGCGCGCCTCGCGGTACAGGTGCTGCTGGCGCAGCTTCTCCAGTTCGTCTTCCAGCCAGCGTTCGCGGAGGTCCATGGCGGCGGCAGTCTAAAGGCCGCCGGCGCGGGGCGCAAGAACTACGCGGGTGGTGTGTTTGTGCCGGGCAACGGCGCGCAGGATGCGGTGGTTGAAAAGCTGCGCCGCCATCAAGGCCGGATTGAAGAAATAGCCGGCTCCGGCAGTTCGCGGATCTTGAGGTTGCGGAAAGAGACCGTGTTGCCATGGTCCTGCAGGAGAATGTGCCCGTCCTTCCGTTGGCAGAAACCGGCGTCCTGCTTGAACTTGCTAGCTTCGAAATGCGCCCTGAACTCCGGCGCTGTGCGGTCGTAGTCAACGGCCTTTTCGCCATTGAGCCAGTGCTCGACATGGTTGCCGTTGACGAGGATGCGGGCTTGGTTCCATGCGCCAGGCGGGTTGACCTTCTTGTCGGCGCGCGCTGGAAGCATGTCGTACAATGACGCGAGTGTGCGGTTGCCGTTGATGCCGAGCCTGGCGTCGGGATGTTTTGCGTCATCGAGGATTTGGTACTCGTAGCCGACGGATTTGTTTTTTTCCGGGTTGATAAAATACTTGATGCCGCTGTTCGCGCCGGGCGTGATCTTGAAATCCACCTGCAACTCGAAGCTCGAATATTTTTCGCGCGTGATGATGTCGCCGCCGGCGGCAGATTCCTGGTCTTTGTTCTCGTGCACGGTGAGAACGCCGTCACGAATCGTCCAGCCTTGGGCCGGGAAGGCTTCCGCTTGCGCGCTGCGCCAGCCAGCCGTGGTTTTGCCGTCCCAAAGCAAGCGCCAGCCGGCCTGTCTTTCCTGGTCGGTCAAGGTGTTGGGCGCCGCCCCGGCAGACGCCGTGTTCGCAAGCGGTTGGATAAAGACTGGGGCTGCGATGAGCGTAGCAACCGCGAGGAGGACATATTGGAAGTTGCGCATGGTTTGATTAGGAAACAAGCAACTGCTCCTCAAGGGCGGCCGGGCGCTGCCCCTCCGCGTACCACGCCAGGACCACGACCCGGCCGGTGCGCCCCAATAAACGACTGATTTCCTGGGCGGCGACTTCGCCGACGGCGCGGAATTGGGTAAGATCCGTTCGTGGTGTTGCCCGGTACTGGCGCCGGAGGGGCGAGGCCAGTGAAATAATGATCACCAGCACGGCCAGGATCCCGACCAACAGCGGCCCAGCGCCACCGCCACGCGCCCCCAGGCTGCGGTCACGACGCTGCCGCGACAGCCGCATGGTCAGTCCGGCGCTGGCGACGCCTTGGGTTGTTAGTTTCATGGGGCGATTATTCTACCTGGCGGCTGGGCCAGTCAAGGCCATAGTCACCTTGCGCCGGGTCGGGATGAGTCCCGACCGCTCGGAGTGTCGGGATCCGGGAAAACCTGTTCATCCGTGGCGGTGTCAGGCCAGCGGCACGACCTTCACCTTGCCGGCCTTGACCTCGGCATAGACGCGGTCGGCTTCCCGCGTGTCGGCGGCATCCTCCAGCCGCTGCAAAACATCCGGCGGCAGCATGACCGCCACCGCCCGCCGGCCTTGTTTCACAACCACGGATTCATGCCCAGACATAACCCGCTGCAAAGCTGCCGAAGCGCCTTTCGCAAAAGCTTGGATGGTCATCGTCGTCACGTCGGTCCTGCAAATAAGAAATCGCTTTGGCGCGCCCACCGGGGGATCGCCGTTTTTTGTATTGCTAATGTTCAAAATCTTGTTTTCCGGCGAAGAATTTTGACAGGATTAACAAGATTCTACAGGATTGGGCGCTGCCGCCGTGCCAACCTATCTGTCCACAAGCTATGTATAACAACCTTCCTGTAAAATCCTGTTAATCCTGTCACGTTTTCTTTGGTTGCGGCTTCACCGCGCTAGGCCGCCTGGGTGCCGTAGGTGTTCATGCGGCGATTATTACCTGGCCGAAGGGCCTGCCAAGCCCTTTCGCGGGCTTTTTCTGGCCCGCAAGCGCGCGGCGGATCGCGCCACCGGCGGGTTTTTGCGCAGCACGGATAGACCCAGCCGCGGCGTTTCAGTCGTAAACGGGTTCGGGATCGGGGCAGTGGTCGTAATCGAAATGCGCCACGCGGCAGCGCCACAGCGGCGAAGTTCGCGGCTGGCGGGGCCGCTACGCGCCATGAAACGTCAAGACCGTGGCCCGCTTCCTCGGGGCGCGTGTTTCCGCCATGCAACCTTTTACCCTGCTGGACTGCCAAGCATCATCAATCAGGGGAGGGTTGCGGTCAAGCGCAGAGCACGCGCGAGGAGTTGGCGCGTCAGTCGGCTTTGCGGGCGACCACGAGCGAATGCATGCCGGCGTCCCGCCGCACCAGCCGGGCGCCCGTGAACCCGGCGGCCGCCAGGTCGGCGCAGACTTCGCGCAGCGTATAGGTGCCGCCCGCCGCCGTGCCGACCAGCATGTTGACCGCGAACAGTGCGCCGGCCGTTGGTGCCGTCCGGTCCGGCGCCATGATGATGTCGCGGATGGCGATCCGCCCGCCCGGCGCGAGCGCGCGCCGGATCCGGGCGAAGAGGCGACGGTTCTGCGCACGGGAATTCTGATGGATGATCGCGCTGACCCAGGCCAGATCCGCCCCCGGCGGCAACGCGTGCCGCTCGTAATCGCCGGCGACCAGGGTGACCCGCTCCAGACACCTGGCCGCCCTGAGCCGCTGCCGGGCCAGGGGACTGACGTCCGGCAGGTCGAACAGCAAAGCAGTGGCGCCAGGTCGCAGGCGCAGAAAAGCCGCCGTCCACGTACCGGATGCGCCGCCCACGTCGAGCAGGCGGCGGAACGGAATCCGCCGCAAAGGTGCAATCACCCGATCGGCCACAGGGGCGGATACATTGTCCATGGCGCCAATGAAGGCGGCCAGGTCGGCCGCGGCGCCGCGCACGCTCGGCCGGCGCTCGGCCGGCCGGCCGGTCTTGACCGTCCCGGCCAGATGGGCCCAGCGCCGCAGGCAGTTTGCCCGATGCTGCACCATCGCCAGCATGCTCCGCGGGCCGGTGCGCGTCAGCACCGCCGCCACGCTCCCGTGCACGGCGTAACGTCCGTTGCGTTTACCGAGCAACTGCAGCGCCGCCAGGGCATCGAGCAACACCACTGTGCCGCGGGCGTCGGCACCCAGCTTCCGGGCCACGCCGGCGGCGGACTGCGGCCGGCGCGCCAGGACATCGAACACTTCGAGGTCGGCCGCCGCCGCCAGGACACAGGCCGGCTGAAATTGCTCGATCAACTGCAAAATATTCTTCGCCGTCCAGTTCTTGCGCATGCTTGGAATCAACCACATCCCGCGCGCAGCGTCAAGAGCTGCTCTCCGCTTTTCATCCCCCATCTTCATCCATGACGGTATCCGTGATGTAACGCCGCTTTCTCCGGCCCTCATCTTAATCTGCGCAATCTGCGAAATCTGTGGATAAAGCTCCCAGTATCGTAATATTCGGCATCAATCACAGAGGTCGCAGAGGTTCATGGAGGTCACAGGTTCCAGGGCCGTTTATTTTCGCCGTCTTCATCCGTGCCATCCGTGTTGATCCGCCTCCGTGACCTCCTCCTACCGCTGTGTCCTCCGTGGTTCAATTCCGCTTTCCCGCCTCTTCGTCTTCCGCCGGTCTTCGTGCCCTTCGTGGTGAAACTCCGCTTTCAGTTAGGGGCTGCGCGTTGCCAGGCGGGCCGGGCGGGTGTACAGTGGCGGCAGAAAAAGACACGCCAAGGAGCCTTATGAATAAGTTCAAAGCCATTCCGGTCACGGCCATCGCCGACAACCCGTTCAAGCTGATCGGCACCGACTGGATGCTGATCACCGCCGGCACGCCGGCCGCGTTTAACACCATGACCGCCAGTTGGGGCGGGCTCGGCATGCTGTGGGACAAGCAGGTGGCCTTCATCTTCGTGCGCCCGACGCGCCATACCTTCGGCTTCCTGGAAAAGGCGCCGGTGTTCACGCTGTCGTTCTTTACCGCAGACCACCGCGCCAAGCTGGAGTTCTGCGGCACGCACTCCGGCCGCAGCGTGAACAAGGTGGCCAAGACCGGCCTGACGCCGCTAGGCGACCGCCCGGGCGTCGTGTATTTCGCCGAGGCCCGCCTGGTGCTCGTGTGCCGGAAAATCTATTTTCAGGACCTCGATCCGGCGCGGTTCCTCGACCCGGCCATCGCCGAGTTCTACGGCGCGCGCGACTACCACCGCCTCTACATAGGTGAAGTCACGGAATGCCTGAGCCGGTAGCAACCCGCAGAAGATTTTGTCGGGGGAAAAGCAAAAGCGGAAGATCGGAGCGAGCAAAAGCGGAAGACG
>JAPLSZ010000090.1:0-7424 GCA_026398385.1 Kiritimatiellota bacterium
GGGCTGGCGGGTTGAGGGTTCGATCTACGTGGACAAGCCGTCGCAAAAGCCGATCGTCATCGGCGAGAAGGGCCGCTTGCTCAAAGGTGTCCGGCAGGCCGCCGAGCAGGAGCTGTCCGCCCTCTATGAGACGCCGGTGAAGCTGGAATTGTGGGTCCATGTCGAGAAGAACTGGTCCCGCAACTTCTGGCTGCTCAAGAAGTTCGGTTACGCGCCGTAGCCGGTTTGCAATAATCTCAGCGGCCTTACCGCGCGGCGCGAAAAGCGGCCAGAGCCGGCGCCCAGGCCGCCGCGATGTCCGCCGGCGTGGCGCCGGCTTGCAGCGCCAGCCGCACGCGATCCGTGCCCATGAGTTGGTCGAACCACTCCGGCCGCGCGCCCTTTTCATTCCACAGCAATCTTGCGCCCCAAACCTGTTGCATCGCATGCACCAGCGCGACGCCCGTCAGGACCGGTTGGTACGCCGCCAGAGCGGTGACGGTCAGCCGCAGTCCGTCGGGCAACGCCTCCAGGCGCACACCGTCCCTGGCGCCCGGTCTGCGCGGCTTGCTTTCCAAGCCCGTGGCCGCCGACAAATGACCGCGGACCAGCTCGCAAATTCTTTCCCAATCCGCCGGTTTCGCGGGCCAGCTGTCGCCTGAAATCCGCCGCCTGATTTCCTGGAAGGCCAGGGCAGTCTGCCGGCCGACATCCCACGCCGGAAACGCCTCGAACAGCACGGTGGCCGGATAAGCCCTGGCGCACGCCGGCGAACGGAGGGCGGGTGAGGGCGGAATCCAGCGCCTGGCGGGCGGCGTGCCGCGGGCCGGCGCGACGCGCAGGTTGAGATCCAGGCGAAGTTTTTCGCGCAGCCAGAGCGCCGTCGCGCCCGGCGTCAGGCCGTAGCAGAACGGCGCGGGCAGGGCCGCCACGAAGCCCGCAAATTTATCTTCCGGCAGCGGGCCATCCATCACGCCGGCCAGCGGAATCGGGCGATCGAGCACGATAACGGCCAGGTGCTGCTCCGCGGCGGCCTTGAGCACGTTGCGGAGCGTGGCGCCGTAGGTATAACAACGGACGCCGATGTCCTGGAGATCGAACAGCAGGGCGTCCAGGCCGGCCAGCATCTCTGGTGTCGGCTGGCGCGTGGCGCCATAGAGCGAATGGACGGGAATATTCCAAGACGGATGGCGTGCATCGCGGACCTCCTCGCCGGCGCCGGCTTGGCCGGCGAAGCCGTGCTCCGGGCCAAACAGCGCCACAAGGTTTACGCCCGCCGCGCGCAGCCGCTCGGCGGACGGCACGCCGGCGGCGTCCACACTGGCCGCGTGCGCCACCAGCCCCACCCGCGCGCCGCGCACCCAGTCGGCATGCTCCCCCAGCAGCGTGTCGATGCCCAACTGGAATCTCCGGCTCACGGCTTCAACACAGTGTTATCAATCAGCCGGGTCTGACCGATGTAAACCGCCAGAGCGACGAGCGCGGGCTGATCCAGGGTCTGGACGGGCGCCAGCGTGTCATCGTCCACCACCGCGATATAATCAACCTTCGCGGCGGGAACCTGCCCGATGATCAGGCGCAGCGCGCTCCGGAGCGCCTCGGCGTCGCGCGCGCCGGCGCGGAACAGACGTTCGGCCTCGTCGAGCGCGCGGCGCAATACCAACGCCTGGCGGCGCTCTTCGGCGGAAAGAAAAACATTACGCGAACTCAGCGCCAGCCCGTCCGGCTCGCGGATGATCGGGCCGGGTATAATCTCGACCGGGAAGTTCAGGTCGCGCACCAGGCGGCGGATGACGCGGAGTTGCTGCGCGTCTTTTTCGCCGAACACTGCGATTTGCGGCAGGCAGAGGTTGAACAGCTTGACGACTACGGTGCAAACCCCGCGAAAATGGCCGGGACGCGCCGCGCCGCACAGGCCTGCCGCCAGCTTTTCTTCGACGACCCAGACGCTGGCATCCGGCGCGTACAGGTCGGCCCCCTCCGGCGCGAAGAGGATGTCCACACCCGCGGCGTGGCATAGCGCCGCGTCGCGGTCGAAATCGCGCGGATACTTGGCGAGATCTTCCCGCGGCCCGAATTGCGTCGGATTGACGAACAGGCTGAGGATAATCACGTCACTGCGTTCGCGCGCCAGCCGGATCAGGGAAAGATGCCCGGCGTGCAGAAAGCCCATCGTTGGCACCAACCCGATCCGCCGGCCCTGCGCGCGCAGCGCCAGGACTGTCTGTTGCATCTCGTACGCTGTTCGAATGATGCGCATAGTCTTGCCGCCTGCAGGGATGTTCCAACATGCGACCGCCGGAATCCGCCGCTTACTGACACCTGCTGGTCATCTTCTCATCCCCGCTGGATGGTCTAGCCGCCTGGCGGACCCATGTCCGCCAAGTGGTTAGTAACAGTGCTCCGTGCCCGGAAACGTCCCGGCTTCGACTTCGCGCTGGTAGTTGGCGATGGCCGCCTGCGCGGCGGCGCCGAGTTCCGCGTAACGCTTGACAAACTTGGGCTGCCGCGCGCCGGGAATCAGGCCCAGCATGTCGTGCAGCACCAGAATCTGCCCGTCGCACCGCGGACCCGCCCCAATGCCGATGGTCGGCACGCTCACGGCCGAGGTGATGTGGGCGGCCAGGTCGGCGGGGATCCCTTCGAGCACGAGCGCAAACACGCCGGCGGCCTCTAACGCGCGGGCGTCGCGCAGCAACTCCGCGGCGGCCTCCGGCGTGCGGCCCTGGACCTTGTAGCCGCCCATGGTCTGGACGCTTTGCGGCTCCAAACCGATGTGGCCCAGAACCGGTATGCCGGTCTCCACCAGCGCGCGCACGGTCGGGACGCGTAATTCGCCGCCCTCGATCTTGACGGCCTGCGCACCGACCTTGATCAGCCGACCGGCGTTGGCCAGCGCCTGCGACACGGAAACCTGGTAGGACATGAACGGCATGTCGGCAACCACCAGCGCGTTCTTCACGCCGCGCGCGACGGCGGCGGTGTGATGCAGGATATCGCGCATCGTCACCGGCAGCGTGTTGGCGTACCCGAGCACCGTCATGCCCAGCGAATCGCCGACGAGAATCAAGGGCAGCCCAGCCTCGTCCACCAGCCGGGCGGTGGCATAGTCATAGGCCGTAAGGCAAACAATCTTCTCGCGGCCCTTTGCGGCCTTGATCCGGATCGCTGTCCAGGGAATGATTGCATTCATGGTGAAACTATAGCAAAAGCGCTCCCGCAAATCTGCGCAAATCTGCGCAATCCGCAGATTGCGCAGTATCTGTGGATAAAATTCCGTTCTTTCCGGCTGGAGCGCGGCGCAGAGACGGATTATATTCCTCGCCAGCCGGGAGTATGCTCCCGCTGGAGAGGAATCGAACGTGTCAGCGGATATTATTCTGCTGCCTCAGCCGCGCAACCTGACGCGGACCCGCGGGGCGTTCCGGCTCGCACCGTCCGGCGCCACCGCCGTCGCCGGCGATCCGGTCCTGCTGGCGCCCCTGACGGCGCGGTTGCACGACGAACTGCAACGGGCGGGCCACCCCGGCTGGACGCCCGGCCGCGCCCCCGACCGCGAAATACGATTGCGCCTGGATCAAAACAGCGGGCGGACGGCGCAGAGGTATGGATTGGAAATCACGCCGACGGGCGTCCATCTGACCGCCGGCGATCCGGCGGGCCTGTTCCATGGCCTCATGACGCTGCGGCAGTTGCTGCGGCAGTTTCCGGACGCACTGCCGGCGTGCGTGATCGAGGATCAGCCGGACTATCCCGCGCGCGGCGTGCTGCTCGACATCAGCCGCGACAAGGTGCCCACCATGGCCACGCTCTGCGCGCTGGTGGACCGGCTGGCCGAGTGGAAGATCAACCACCTCGAACTCTACACCGAACATACCTTCGCCTATGCCCGCCACCGGGCGGTCTGGAAAAACGCCAGCCCCATGACCGCCGCTGAAATCCGCCGGCTCGACGCCTTCTGCCGCGAACGATTCATCGAGCTGATGCCGAACCAGAACTCCTTCGGACATCTGACCCGCTGGCTGAGCCTGCCGCGCTACCGGCCGCTGGCGGAATGCCCCGACGGCTACGTCACCCCGTGGGGCGAACGCCGCCACGAGCCGTTCAGCCTCGACCCGACCAACCCGGCCGGCCTCGCTCTGCTGGGCGAACTCTACGACGAGCTGCTGCCGAATTTCAGCAGCCGCGCGTTCAACGTCGGTTGCGACGAAACGTGGGACCTCGGCCAGGGCCGCAGCCGCGCGGCGTGCGCGCAGCGCGGCCGGGGCCGCGTTTATCTCCAGTTTCTTCTGAAAATTCACGCCGCGGTCCGGCAGCGCGGCCGGACGATGCACTTCTGGGGCGACATCATGCTTCAGCATCCGGAACTGGTTGCGGAGCTGCCGCGCGACGTGGTGCCGCTGTGCTGGGGTTATGAAGCCGACCATCCATTTGACCAGCAGGCCGCGATCTTCGCCGCGGCGGGTTTGCCGTTTTACGTCTGCCCCGGCACCTCGTCGTGGAACAGCCTGGTCGGCCGCACGGACAACATGCTGGCCAATCTGCGCAACGCCGCCGCGGCCGGTTTGCGCCACGGCGCGGTGGGCTATCTCGTCACCGACTGGGGCGACCACGGGCACTGGCAACCCCTGCCGGTCAGCTTCCCCGGCTTTGCCGCGGGCGCGGCGCTTGGCTGGTGCGGCGCCGCTAATCAAGCTGCGCTGCTCGCCGCGCAACTGGACCGCCACGTCTTCGCGGATGATGGCGGCGTCATGGGCCGGCTGGCTCTGGACCTCGGCAATGTCCACCGCGCCACCGGCGTCGAACCGGCCAACGCCAGCGTCCTCTTCCACCTGCTGCATGATAAAGACCTGGGGCCCTGGTTGGAGAAAATGCCCGCCGGGGCGCTGGAGCAAACCGCGCGGCGGCTCGACGAGATCCTGGCCCCGCTCGACCGCGCCCGCTTGCGCTGTTCCGACGCGGACCTGATCCATGACGAGTTCGCCAGCGCCGCGCGGATGGTCCGCCACGGCCTGCGGCGCGCCGCCGGCCGGCCCGCGCGTGAACTGGCCGGGGAGCTGCCGGACATCCTCGCCGAATTCCGCCGCCTCTGGCTCGCGCGTAACCGTCCCGGCGGCCTGGACGACAGTGGCCGCGTGCTGGAGGAGCGTCTCCGGGAGCATCGGGCCGGCGGTATCGGCGGCGGACTTGGCGCTCAGCGACCATCCGGCGCCCCCGGGCGCGGCCGCCGGCCAGCGCTTCCCCGCGGAAGGCCTGCGGGCGGTTAGTCATGGATTTTGTCCGGCTCAAGCAGACGGCAACAGACGGCCCCGCCACGATAAATTCAGCTTGCCGGAAGCTCTATTATCATATATGATAATAATATGAATCCGGGTCATTCCATCTCGGAGCGGCTAAAAGACCGCCGGCAGGAACTCGGGCTGTCGCTGTCCGAACTGGCGCGGCGGGCCGGCACATCGGCCGCCACGCTATCGCGCTACGAAAACGGCTGGACGCGCTTCGAAACCTATACCTTGCGTAAACTGGCGGCCGCACTGGATTGCGAACTGCTGATCGAATGGCGCCCGCGCACGCCCCGGCGCTCCGCCAAACCCGTGCGCGCCGCTGTCGTCCAACGCCTGGCCCGCCTCTTCTGGGATCATCCTTTGACCGCCAAGGATCTGGCCACGCATCCAACCTGGGTCTGTGAACGGGTATTGGAATATGGCGCGCTGGATGACGTCCGGGAACTCCAGGCCTGGTTCGGCAAGGAGGAATTTCTCCGGACGGTGGCACAGGCTGCGCGCCTGTCGCCCCGCACGGCGGGCTTCTGGAAAACGCTTCTGGAAAGAGAGGGCCGCGCATGCACGAAAAAGTTCTCCCGAAACACAGCCTGGAATTATTGAACCGCTTGGGCGCGCAGCCGTCGGAGCGGCTGCGAGGCTGGACGCTGGCCGGCGGCACCGGCTTGGCCTTCCGCCTGGGCCACCGTGTGTCCGACGATCTCGATTTCTTCCGCACGGACCGCATGGACGTACGCTGCTTGCATGAAGAGTTGGCCCGCCAAGGCCCTTACGAAACCCTGCAGGAGGCTGAACATACCCTGACCGCGATCATCCGCGGCACGAAGCTGTCTTTTTTCAGGGTCCGCGACCCGTTTCTTTTCCCTGCCACCCCGTGCCGTTTCTTCGCCGTGGCGGATCTGCGCGACATCGCCCTGATGAAATTGGCGACCATCTCGGGCCGGGGCAGTTGCAGGGACTTCATCGATCTGTACATGATTCTGCGCGATGATCCGCCCCTGCGGGTTTATCTGGATTTGCTGCCCCGCAAATACGGCGCTTCCCGGATCAACGCCTATCACATACTCAAGAGCCTGACCTACTTCGACGATGCCGAAACCGAGCCCCTGCCGCGGATGCGCGTGCCTTTCTCTTGGAAGGAATGCAAGGCCTTCTTCGTGCGGGAGGCGCAGGCCCTCGTGTTGCCATGAATTTTTCGTCATCGCCGCATGGGAGCCGCCGGACATCCGCGCCGAGTTCCGCCGCCGCTGGCTCGCGCGCAACCGCCCCGGCGGTTTGACCGACAGTGGCCGCATGCTGGCGGAGCGTCTCCGGGAGCATCAGGCCGGCGGTAAAGAGGCTTGACCGCCGGCGTGGCGGCGCGATACTGGGACCGTGCTTATGCGCGGGTGTAGCTCAACGGTAGAGCGCCAGCCTTCCAAGCTGGCCACGAGGGTTCGACTCCCTTCACCCGCTCCACCTGACCTTGCCCCTGAAACGGTGCCAGCCGGAATGGTAGGATAGGCCGGTATGAACCCGCACCGCGGGTTTGGTTTGGTGGCAGCCCTTCCAGGCTATGTGGAGCGAGGTGGTCCGACTTTTTTGGAAGGCGAGCCGCACCGTTTTCGCCGTTCTGATATGTGAGCAGGCCAAGGAGAAATGCGAGGGATTCAGTGCGCGGCCGGGCTGGCGATGATGATCCTGAGCGCGTTGGACGGCGTCCGACATGCTGATGCTGCCAAACGCGTTCAGGTCCGCCGTGTGGCCGAACAGGGCGGCAGCGCCGCAACCGCCTGGCCGGCGCCGCCCCGGTCGGCAGCCCGCGTCGCGCAGCGAATCATCTGCCGCCACCCGAAATGACAAACGGCTTGACAGGCCCAGCCGGGCGGTCATCATCCCGGTTATACATAAACCTCTGCGGCACCCGGGCGGCACGGAGAACGGCTCTCCGCGGGTGGGTGCGCCAGGGTCGTGTTTGTTCGGCAACATCTTCAGGAGAAATTTCATGAAACCCAATCCCGTGGAAGCTTTCGCAGCGGACGGCCGCCGGGGCACGCCCTCGTTTTTTAAATACATGTTGGTCGTCTCGGCGCTGTTCATCGCCGGCTGCTCGGCCTTTTTCTCCGTCATGGGACTGAGCATGTTGTTCATCGGCGCGTCCACGGCGGTGATGGTGATGGCAGC
>JAPLSZ010000090.1:7431-8393 GCA_026398385.1 Kiritimatiellota bacterium
GATCCGGATTTATCTGACGCTGGCGGTTTTGATGCTGGTCGGGATCACGTCGCTGGGGAACTACGGGTATCTGGCGCGCGCGTACGAAAAAACGCACACCCGGATTGCCCTGCTTGAACGCCAGAGCGCGAGCCTCGAGGCGGAGATCGCCGACACGCAGAAGCAGATTGACGGCACGCGCGGTTCGCTGAACAAGACCACGGACCACCGCCGCGAGGACAACGCCGCGCTCAACCGGCAGATCCTGGAGGCGAACGAGCTGCTGCTGCAGTCGCTGGCGCGCGCGCAGGCGAAACGCCAGGCGGCGCAGGAGCGGCGCGACCGCGACCTGCAGGCACTGGCGCAACAAGAAACCGCACGGGCGGCGAACTTCACCCAGATGGTCGCGGCCAAGCAGGTGGCGATCCAGGAACTCAACGCGCGGCTGGCGGTGCTGGATCGCGCCGTGGATGCCTATACGCAGGAAGGCGGCGAACGCTTCCTGAAGGCCGACAGCATCAAGAAGGGGCAGGAACTCCGGGACCGCCAGAAGTTCGAGCGCCTGACCATCACGACACAAGTCGCGCAGCTCCAGTCGCACATCGAGCAGTTGCGCCAGGAGCACGCCGGCAGATCCTATGCGGCGGATCGCGAAGCGACCGCCGTGCGCCAGCTATTCACGACGGAAATGGCGCAACGGGACGACGAAGAGAAGGACCTCCGCCAGGCGCGGATCGCGACCCTCGTCCAAGCCACACAACAGCTCAATGCTTTGCAGGTCGAAAGCAAGGCGACCGCGGTCACGAAGGACTCGCAGGTCGATGCGCTTTA
The DNA here is from genome assembly GCA_026398385.1 of Kiritimatiellota bacterium. Classification (GTDB taxonomy): domain Bacteria; phylum Verrucomicrobiota; class Kiritimatiellia; order CAIQIC01; family CAIQIC01; genus CAIQIC01. The sequence continues at coordinate 8,242 of JAPLSZ010000090.1, forward strand.
TGACCGGATTCGCGCGCGCAACGCGGAAATTCACAACCTCCGCGTGCAGATCGCGGACGTGGATATCGGGTCGTATCGCTTCGTCGCCCGCGCTTTCGAGGCGGGGGCCGATGACGTGGTGAAGTGGCTGATCCTCGCGCTCGTGTTCGTGT